>DATDAH010000199.1:0-65418 GCA_036525535.1 Acidimicrobiales bacterium | reverse complement strand
CGAGCGTCCCGGCCTGTGCCACCTCGACGGCGGCGACGAGATCTACGCCGCCCTGGTCCGCCTCCACACCACCACCGACCTCAGCCCCCAGGAGCTGCACGACATCGGGATGGAGGAGATCACCGAGCGCCTGCCCGGCGAGTACGCCGAGATCGGGGGGCGGGCCTTCGGTCTCCCCGACACCGAGGCGGTGTTCGACCGCCTGCGTTCGGACCCGGCCCTCAGGTACGCCACCGGCGACGAGATCATGGCCGACGCCGCCGATGCCCTCGGCCGGGCCAAGGCGGCGATGGGCGACTGGTTCGGGCGCCTGCCCGAGTCCGACTGCGCCATCGTCCCCGTGCCCGAGTACCTGGCCGCCGACGCCCCTGCCGCCTACTACTTCCCGCCGGCGGGCGACGGCAGCCGGCCCGGCACGTACTACGTCAACACCCACAACCCGGGCGACAAGTCACGGACCGAGGCGGAGAGCATCGGCTACCACGAGGCCATCCCCGGCCACCACCTGCAGCTGGCCATCGCCGCCGAGCTCACCGACCTGCCGGCCTTCCAGCGCTTCGGGTTCGGCAACACGGCCTACGTCGAGGGCTGGGCCCTCTACACCGAGCGCCTGGCCGACGAGATGGGCCTCTACAGCGGCGACCTCGACCGCCTCGGCATGCTCAGCGCCGACGCCTGGCGGGCCGGTCGCCTCGTCGTCGACACCGGGCTGCACGCCCTGGGTTGGACCCGGCGCCAGGCCATCGACTTCCTGCTCGAGCACACCCCGCTGGACGAGGGTGAGGTCACCGTCGAGATCGACCGCTACATCGGCATGCCCGGCCAGGCCCTGGCCTACAAGGCGGGGCAGCGGGAGTTCTTCCGGCTCCGGGCCGCGGCCCGGGATCAGCTGGGCGACCGCTTCGACATCAAGGGCTTCCACGACGCTGTCCTGGCCCACGGCGCGGTCACGCTGCCCATCCTGGGCGACCTGGTCGATGAATGGGTGGCGTCACTGGCCGCCTGAGCGCGGCCCGCGGTCTCGGCGTACCAGTCGATGACCACGAAGGTCAGGGCCGGGGCGATGACCCGGAACGAGTTGATGGCCAGGTCGGTCACCGTGGCCGTCAGGAACGGCACCAGCAGGGCGAAGGGCAGGGCCATCGTCATCTCGACGTTTCGGCGCCGCCACCAGCGCCCGACCACCACCGCGGCCGCGGCCAGCAGGAAGACCGAGAACAGCGCGTCGCCCCAGTTGCCGTGCTGGCTCCAGCCTCGCCGGTACGCGTCGACGTAGCCCCACAGGGGGACGGGCGTGAACTCCTCGATGGCGCTGGCCGGCCAACCCAGGCGCCAGCGGACGTACACCGCCCATCCCACCGCCGCCAACGCAGGGATGACGACGATCGCCCAGCGCCGCCGGACGGCGCCGGCAACGGGCCACAGCAGCACGAGCGCGGCGAGGGCGGCCCCCGTCACGTCCTTGGCCAGCACCGCGGTGACGCCGGCGGCCACTGCCCACCCCCAGCGCTGGCGGTGCACGGCCAAGGCGACCCCGACCAGGGCGGCCAGCGCCAGGGCGTCGGCGAAGTCCATGACCAGGGAGATGGCGATCAACGGGTTCAGCGCGAAGGCCAACCCGGCCCGTTCAGGCGCCCCGGTGGCCTGGGCCAGCCGCGTGGCCCAGAGCGTGCCGAACCCGACGGCGACCAGGTTCACCACGACCAGGCCCCAGAGGACGGCGTCCTCGCCGACGAGGCGGAAGGGCGCGGCCAGGGTGGGGTAGAGCATCCGCTGGGCCCGGTAGGCCGGGCGGTCGAACGTGGCCGCCATGCGGTTGCCGTCCACCAGGAGCGGGTCCCGGGCCTGCAGCCAGTAGCCCTGTCCGTCGTGGCCGTCCTCGAGGGGGACGAGCAGGTCGTCGCCCAGCACCTCTCGGGCGTAGGGCGTGTAGGCCCCGTCCTCACCGAACTTCACGAACCATTCGGCTCCGCCCCCGTAAGTCGCCGCGCAGAAGGCGACCAGACCGATGTTGAGCAGTAGGCCGAGGAGGACGACCCGGCGCACCGCACCGGGCCTGGCCAGGGCGACCGAGGCGGGCGCGTCCATCAGCGCGGCGGTCGACACCCCTACCCATCGCCCCGATCGGGACCGGCTTGAGCCACTCGCCGGGACGCGACCGACGCCGAACCGGGCGGCCTAGGGGGAGAGGGCGGCCACCCGGCCCGGCGTCAGTTCGCGCTTGCTCCCCCTACTACGGAGCGGCGGCCACCTTGGATGGCTCGAACGCAGGAATTCGGCCTGTCTCACTACCTGCTCGCTCGAACCGGGTGCTAGCAATCAGGCCCATGGCGAGTGAAGGACTGCACGAGTCAGCCGAGAAGCTGAGCGCCGAGACCATCGAGTACCACCGGGCGATGGTCTCGCTGATGGAGGAGCTGGAGGCCGTCGACTGGTACAACCAGCGCGTCGACGCCACCGATGACGAGGACCTGGCGGCGGTGCTGGCCCACAACCGAGACGAGGAGAAGGAGCACGCGGCGATGACACTGGAATGGCTCCGGCGCCGGGACCCGAAGCTCGACCAGCAGCTGCGCACCTACCTCTTCAGCGACGGCCCCATCACCGAGGTCGAGGAAGAGGCCGAAGGCCACTGACCCGGTCGTCAGCGAACGAGGTCAGCCAGGATCGGGATCGTGAGCATGGTCATCGAGTCGACGACCAGGCGGGCGGCGCGGAAGTCCTGGCCGGTGGTGACCCGGTTGGGGACAGCGACAACGGTGAGGCCGGCGGCCGCCGCCGACACGGTGCCGTGGTGGGAGTCCTCCAGGGCGACCGCATCGGACGGACCGATGCCGAGGCGCTCCAGAGCGGTCCTGTAGAGCGCGGGATCGGGCTTGGTCCGGGCCACGTCGTCCCGGCACACGACGATGGCGAATCGATCCAGCAGACCGCGACGCTCGAGGTGCCCGTCGACCCACTCGTGGGGGGAGCTGGAGGCCACGGCCAGGGCCAGGCCGGCGGTCACCGCGGCCTCGATCAGGTCGACGACGCCGGGCAGGAGGTCCATGGCCTCGATCTCGACGTGGTGCTGGGCCTGCCGGGCGGGCACGACGGTGTTGCGGTCGATGGGCCGACCGAGGTCGTTCTCCAGCATCTCGCTCCAGTGGACGTGGTCGGCGGTACCGACGATCTCCTGCCACACGGCGAGGTCCAGCTCGACGCCGTGCTCGGTCCAGACTTCGGCCGCGGTCGAGAAGGCCGACCACTCGGTGTCGAGGATGAGGCCGTCGAAGTCGAAGACCAAAGCTTGCAGCGTCACCGGAGGTGCTCGACGAGGGCGGCGACCAGCCCGGGAACGGTGTGGTCGGTGGCCTCGACATCCACCGTCAGGCCGGCG
This sequence comes from Acidimicrobiales bacterium, assembly GCA_036525535.1. Taxonomy (GTDB): domain Bacteria; phylum Actinomycetota; class Acidimicrobiia; order Acidimicrobiales; family DATDAH01; genus DATDAH01. The sequence continues at coordinate 62,039 of DATDAH010000199.1, read as the reverse complement.
TCCCGGGCCGTGGCCGCGGTCACGGGCCCGATGCAGGCCACGAGTGGCGGAACCCGGTCCCGGCCGGCGACCTCGAGGAAGCGGGTCACGGTCGAGGACGAGGTGAACGTCACGATGCCGGCGGCCGCCGCCGCGTCCAGGGCCGCGGGATCGGGGGTCGCGGGAACGGTGCGGTAGGCCTCGACCACGTCGACACTCCAGCCCGCGGCCCGCAGCCCCTCGGGCAGGGTGCCGCGGGCCACCGCGGCGCGGGCCAGCAGGACCAAGCCGCCTCCGTCCGGAGGAGCCGGAAAGGCCTCGAGCAAGCCCTCGGCGACATAGCGGTCGGGGACGAGGTCGGCCCGGATGTTGCCGTCGGCCAATGCCGCGGCGGTACCCGGCCCGATGGCGGCGACCGACACCCCGCCCAGCGCCCGGGCGTCGGGGAGGCCGGCCAGCACCCGCCGAGCTCCGTTGGCCGAGGTCACCACCAGCCAGTCGTAGGCGCCGAGGTCGTCCAGGGCCGCCGTGAGCGCAGCTCCGCCGTCGGCGGGTTCCTCGATCTCGATGACCGGGAGGACGACGGTCTCGGCTCCGGCCGCCCGCAGCTGCTCGGCCAGGACGCTGGCCTGGCCTTCGGGCCGGGTGACCACGACGGTCTGCCCGAAGAGCGGGCGGGCCGCGAACCAGGCCAGGTCCTCGGCCGCCACCTCGCCGACGACGATGGTGGACGGGGCCGCCAGGTCCTGGTCGGCGAGCGTGGCCAGCGTGGCCCGGATCGTGCGCTGCTCGGGCCGGGTCCCCCACTGGACGGCGGCGGCCGGCGTGTCCGGCGAGCGTCCACCGGCGATGAGGCGCTCGGCGATGAGGCCCATGCGGGCCACGCCCATGAGGATGACGATGGTGCCGCCGACCTGGGCAACCGCCTCCCAGTTGACCGTGCCCTCGGCGCCCGACGTGGGGTCCTCGTGACCCGTGACCACGGTGAACGAGGTCGACGAGTGGCGCAGGGTCACCGGGATCCCGGCGTAGGCCGGTGCGGCGATGGCCGACGTGATGCCGGGGACGACCTCGAAGGGGACGCCGGCGTCGAGCAGGGCCTGGGCCTCCTCGCCGCCACGGGCGAAGACGAAGGGATCGCCGCCCTTCAGGCGCACGACGGTGCGGCCGGCCCGGCCGTGCTCGACCAGCAGGCGGTTGATCTCGTCCTGCGGGGTCGACGTGCCGCCGGGTTGCTTGGCCACGCTGATGCGCTCGGCGTGGGTCGGCGCCTGGTCGAGCAGTGCCGCGACCGACAGCCGGTCGTAGACGACCACGTCGGCCCGGGCCAGCACCTCGGCCCCCCGCACGGTGAGCAGTCCCGGGTCCCCGGGCCCGGCCCCGACCAGGTAGACGGTCATGGCTGAAGGATGGCCGATCCACCGGCCTCGTCGAGCAGGAAGCGGGCCACGGTGCGGCCCGTGGCCTCGGGGTCGGCACCGGTGCGGGTGTGGCGGAGGACGACGTGGCCGTCCAGCGACGCGATCAGGCCCTCGACCTTCAGGCCGTCGCCGTCGGCGACGGCGTAGGCCCCGGCCGGGATGTCGCAGTCGCCGCCGAGCTCGGCCAGGAAGGCCCGCTCGGCCCGCAGGGTCTGGTGGCTGGGCTCGTGGTCGATGGCGGCCAGCAGGGCCCGGGTCGCCTCGTCGTCGGCCCGGCACTCGACGGCCAAGGTCCCTTGGCCCGCCTGGGGCAGGACGATCGCGGGGTCCAGGACCTCGGCCGCCTCCGCCGAGCGACCCAGGCGGTCGAGGGCGGCGATGGCCACGACCACGGCGCCATGGTCGGCGGCGGCGCCGAGGCGGGTGTCCATGTTCCCCCGGAGGCCGACGAAGGTCAGGTCCGGGCGGTGGGCGGCCAGCTGGGACCGGCGCCGGGCCGAGCCGGTGGCGATTCGCGAGCCGGGCGGGAGGTGGGCCAGTGCCCGACCCACCAGCGCGTCCCGGGGGTCGGCCCGTTCGGGCACGGCGGCGATGACCAGGCCGTCGGGGGTGGTCGACGGCAGGTCCTTGGCCGAGTGGACGGCCAGGTCGGCCCGCCCGTCCAGGACGGCGGCTTGGACCTCCTTGACGAAGACGCCCTTGCCCCCGATCTCGGCCAGAGGGCGGGTGCGGTCGCGGTCGCCCGTGGTGGTGACGACGACGGCCTCGTGCTCGACGGCCGGGTCGACGGCCGAGAGGAGCGCGGCGACGTGGTCGGCCTGCCACCGGGCCAGGGGGCTACCGCGGGTCGCGGCCCGGAGCCGCATTCGGTGACTACAGGTCGTAGAGCTCGCGCAGGGCTTCCGCCAGGCGCTCGCCCTTGGGGGTGCCCGCGGCCGCCTTGAGGGCCACCGTGGGCTGGTGCAGGACCTTGGCCAGCGCGGCCCGGGTGACGGCTTCGACGGCCTCCTGCTGGGCCGGGGTCAGGTCGGCCAGGCGGCTCTGCTGGCGGGCCAGTTCGGCCTGCCGCAGGGCGTCGGCCCGCTGGCGCAGCGCGGCGACCAACGGAGCGACCTGGCGGGCGGTGCTCTGCTCGTGGAAGCGCTCGACCTCGTCCTCGACGATGGCCCGGACGGCGTTGACCTCGCGCCGGCGCTCGGCGAGGCCGATCTCGGCGTGAGCCCGCAGGTCGTCCATGTCGAGCAGGGTCACGCCCGGCAGGGTGCCGGCGGCGGCGTCCACGTCGCGGGGAACGGCGATGTCGACGATCAGCAGCGGGCGGCCGGCCCGGGCGTCGACCACCGGCTCGACGTCACCGTGCTCGACGATGATCGAGGTGGCGCCGGTCGAGGTCAGGAGCAGGTCGACGTCGGTGAGGGCGCGGGGCAGGTCGTCCAGGTGGATGGCCGTGGCGCCGACCCGCTCGGCCAGATCGGCGGCCCGGTCCCACGTGCGATTGGCGACCTGCACGGGGGAGGCGCCGGCGTCGATCAGCGAACGGACCAGGCCTTCGCCCATCCCGCCCGCCCCGACGACGAGGACCGAGCGACCCTCGAGGCCGCCGAGGCGCGCGCCGGCCATGGCCACGGCGGCCTGGGAGACCGAGGTGGTCTTCTCGCCGATGGCCGTGTCGGTCCGGGCTCGCTTCCCCACCTCGAGGGCGTGGCGGAAGAGCATGTTGAGGGTGGCGCCCGTCGCCCCCTCGGCCAGGGCCCGTTCCCAGGCGGTCCGGACCTGGCCCAGGATCTCGCTCTCGCCCAGGACCGCGGAGTCGAGCCCGGCGGCCACGGAGAAGAGGTGCTGGGCTGCGGCCTCGTCGTAGTGGGCGTAGAGGTGATCGCCGAACGCTTCGGGAGGCAGGAAGGCCAGGCCGGAGAGGAACTCCCGGATGTCGGCGTACGCGGCGTGGAAGCGCTCGACCGAGGCGTAGACCTCGGTGCGGTTGCAGGTGGAGAGGACAACCGCCTCCGACACGTGATCGCGGCCCAACAGGTCGGCGAGGGCCTTGGGCAGGTTCGCCTCGTTGACCGTCATCCGCTCGAGCAGGTCGAGGGGGACGGTGCGGTGGTTCAGTCCGATGACGACGACAGACACGCCTGCAGGCGCTCCTTGGCTTCGAGTATGCGGCCCTCGCGGACCATCTCCAGCATTCCTGAGTCTAGGGCGGCGTGCCAGTCGACCCCCAGCGAGGAACGACCCGAGGCCCGCACCTCGTCCCGGGCCTCCGCCACCAGGTCCAGCAGCGTGGCCCACTCGGGGCCGAACTCGACCTCCAGGCGCTGCCGGGTCCAGGAGGCCAGGCCGGGGCTGCGGCCACCGGTGGAGACCGTCAGGAGAAGGTCTCCCCGGCGCACGCGGGCCGGCAGGGTGAAGGTGCAGTTGGCGATGTCGTCGGCGGCGTTGACCCACACCCCGGCGGCTTCGGCGTCGGCCGCCACCTCGGCGTTCACCGCGGGGTCGCTGGTCGCCACGACGACGAGGCGGTGATCGGCCGCCTCACCGGAGCGGTACGGCCGCTGCTCGACCCTCACCCCGGGGCGGTCGACGAGCTCGGGGACGATGTCAGGAGCGACCACGGTCACGTCGGCCTCGGCGTCGAGGAGGCCCTCGACCTTCTCGAGGGCGACGGTCCCGCCCCCGACGACGAGCACCGAGCGGCCCGCGACCAGGAGGTTGACCGGGTACGGGCGGCTCGGCAGGGCCACGGCGTCACCCGGTCAGGTCGGTCAGACCGCCGGCCTGGCGCTGTTGGTAGAAGCTGAGGATCAGCAGCTCGGAGGCCAGGTCCACCTTCCGGATGGAGACCGCCTCCGGCACGGTGACCACGGCGGGGGCGAAGTTCAGGACGGAGCCGATGCCGGCGCTGACCATGCGGTCGGCCACCTCCTGGGCGGCGCCGGACGGCGTGGCCAGCACGCCGATGGCGACGCTGTGCTCCTTGACCAGCGCCTCGAGGTCGTCGAGGTGGCGGACCGGGGTCGTGCCCACCAGCTCGCCGACCTTGGACTCGTCGGTGTCGACCAGGGCCACGACGGGGAAGCCGCGGGAGGTGAAGCCGCCGTAGTTGGCGAGGGCCCGACCGAGGTTCCCGGCCCCGGCGATGACGACGGGCCAGTCGTGGGTGAGGCCGAGGGCCCGGCTGACCTGGTGGAGCAGGAACTCGACGTCGTACCCCACCCCCCGCGTCCCGTAGGAGCCGAGGTAGGAGAGGTCCTTGCGCACCTTCGCGGCGTTGACCCCGGCGAGGTCGGCCAGGCGCTCCGACGAGCAGGTGGCCTCCCGGTCGTCGGCCAGGGTCACGAGGGCCCGCAGGTACAGCGGGAGGCGGGTGACCGTGGCCTCAGGGATGCGACGCTGCTCGTCCGGCACTGTCTCCAAAGTACCCTCCTCGTGCATTTGTTCACAAAGTCCCGACGGGCTCGGACGGCCTCGTTCCCGTTCTCCGCGGTCGGCACGGCCCAGCACACGGCCAAGAGCACGATCTCGGTCAAGCGCCGGCGTCGTGAGGCCGCTCATCCCCAGCCGCGTCCGTCGTCGTCCGCGCCAGGGGCTCAGTCGAACGGCAGGCGCCAGACCGTGGTGACGTCGTGGGCCGACACCCAGACGGCGTCCTCGTCGGCCGCCACGCTCCCGCTGCCGCTCGGCGGGCCGTAGCGGGCGACAACGGTGTCGGGCCCAGACGTAGCCACCGCCGACGGCGATGTCGCCACCACTCGAGCTGCCCGCTCCGACCGGGATGGTGGCCACCACCGTGTCCGGTGGCCGGAGCGTCACGGAACCGTGCCGCCGGAGCGAGGGTGCCGGCCTCCCCCTGCGGAGGGCTACCCCCGCAGGGTGCGACGGAGGAGCTTGCCGCCAGGACCGTGGGGGAGCTCGTCGACGAGCTCGATCTCGGCCGGGCACTTGTAGCGGGCCAGGTGGCCGTGGGTGTGCTCCCGCAGGTCCTCGAGGCCGATGCCGGCCCCCTCCTCCAACACCACGAAGGCCTTGACCGCCTCGCCGGTGCGGGCGTTGGGGACGCCGACCACGGCGGCCTCGGCCACACCAGGGTGGCTGACCAGCACGTCCTCGACCTCGGCCGGGAAGACGTTGAAGCCGGACACGATGATGAGGTCCTTGGCCCGGTCGGAAAGGAAGAGGAAGCCGGACTCGTCGGCAAAGCCGATGTCGCCGGTGTGCAGCCAGCCGTCGCCGGTGAGCACGGCCGTCGTCGCCTCCGGGTCGTTCCAGTAGCCGACGAAGACGTTGTCGCCCCGGACCAGGATCTCCCCGGCGTCGCCGATGAACGTGTCCTCGCCGTCAGCGTCGACGATGCGGACCTCGACGCCCGGCAGCGGACGCCCGACCGAACCCACCGGGGCGTCCTGGCCGACGCCCGTGGCCACCACGGGGGAGGTCTCGGTCAAGCCGTACCCCTCGGCCAGGGCCAGGCCCAGGCGCTCCTGGACGGACTTGCGGATCGCCGGGCCCAGGGCGGCGGCGCCGGAGGCCGCCCGCTCGACGGTCGCCACGGCGTCGGGGCTCGCGCTCTCGGCTGCGGCGAGGCCGTGCCACATGGCGGGCGGGCCCGTCAGGTCGGTGACGCCGTGGGTGACGATGGCCCGGAGCGCCTCCTCGGCGTCGAAGCGGTCGAGGAGGACGATGCGGGACCCAGCCACCAAGCCGCCGCCCAGCACCACGTTCAAGCCGAAGATGTGGAACAGGGGGATGACGCCGAGCGCGACGTCATCGGGGCCCCGGCGTCGGCCTTCGGACGCCTGTACCTGCTCGAGATTGGCCACGAGGTTGCCGTGGGTCAGCATCGCCGCCCGCGGGGCGCCGGCCGTGCCGCTGGTGAACATGAGCACGGCCAGGTCGGCCGCCTCGCGTTCGACGGTCTCGGCCGGGGCGTGGGCGACCAGGTCGGCCAGGTCGTCGCCCACGATGACATGCTCGAGCACCGGCAGCGCGGCCCGGTCCAGGTCCGCCACGACCGTCGAGCCCTCGGGGCCGCAGACCACGGCTCGGGCGCCGACGGCGGCCAGCTCCCGGGCCGCCTCAGGCACCGGGCTCCCGGGATTGAGCGGGACGGCCACGAAGCCGCCCCGGGCCGCGGCCAGCCAGGTCAGCACGAACTCGACGGTGTTGCCCGCCATGAGCCCCACCCGGTCGCCGACGTCGAGGCCCAGCTCGGTCAGTCCCCCCTGCAGGCCGGCGACCTCTCGGCGCAGCTCGCCGTAGCTCACGGTCCGGTCGCCCACGACCAGGGCCACGGCGTCATCGGGATGGCCGTCGATGATGCCCGCCACGTTCACCGGGTCAGTCTGCCCCGGCCGGCTCCCTCAAGGCGACCCGTCACCCCTCCGATGGGGAGACGTGGCTCTGACCGCATCTCCTCCGCGCGCCGCGCCCCCGGTGACGGCCATCCGGACCGACGGCCTGACCAAGGCCTTCGGGGAGCATCGGGCCGTGGACGGCCTCACCCTCGACGTGGCTCCCGGGGAGGTGCTGGCCCTGCTGGGGCCCAACGGGGCGGGGAAGACCACGACCGTCCGCCTGCTGAACGGCGTGCTGGCCCCGGACGCCGGCGCCGCCCAGGTCCTGGGCATGGACCCGGCCGTCGACGGAGACGAGGTCCGGCGTCGGACCGGGGTCCTCACCGAGAACGCCGGCCTGGACGACCGGCTGACCGCCCGCGAGAACCTCGTCTTCACCGCCCGCATCCGGGGCATGGGGATCGACCAGGCCCAGTTCCGGACCGCGGAGGTGCTCGATCAGTTCGCCATGGCCGACCTGGCCGACACCCGGGTCCACGGGTTCTCCACCGGCGAGCGCAAGCGGGTCGCCCTGGCCCGGTCTCTCCTCCACGACCCCGAGATCCTGTTCCTGGACGAGCCCACTTCCGGGCTCGATCCCAGCGCCACCCGCGAGGTCATCGGCCTCATCGCCCGACTCGCCTCCGAGGAGGGCCGCACGGTCGTGCTCTGCACCCACTTCCTGGGCGAGGCCGGTCGCCTGGCCGACCGCATGGCCGTCCTCCACCGGGGTCGCCTCGTGGTCTTCGGCCGCCCCGAGGCCATCGCCGCCGACCTCTGGCCGGGGCTCGAGGTCGACGTCGATCTCGGCGGCCCCGCCCTTCCGGACGTGGTGGCCGCGGTCAGGGCCCTACCCGGCGTGCTCGACGCCCGACCTTCGGATCCGGGGCTGCGCGTGGTCGTCGAGGACCGCCAGGTGGTGCCCACGGTGTCCGCCGCTCTGGCCGGCCGGGGCATCGGCCTCTACGGGGTGACGCCACGGCCGCCGACCCTGGAGGACATCTACTTCGCCATCGAGGCGGGCGTCGGGGACACACCGTGACCGCCACCTCCGTGGAGACCTCCCGCCCGACCGACTCCTCCCGCGCGCCCTTTGCGTGGGGCGCCATCCGGGCCATCGTCGTCCGGGACCTGACCGCCGTGCGCCGGGCCAAGGCCGTGTTCCTGCCCATGATCTTCGTCCCGGTCCTGCTCCTCATCGTCCTGCCCCTCGTCATCGGGCTGGCGGCTCGCGGCGCGGGCTCCGTCGACGTCTCCCCCTTCCTCGACCGGCTCCCCGCCCACCTGGCCCAGCCCATCACCACCCAGCCCCCCGCCGAGCAGATGATCCTGCTCGTCAATGGCTACCTGCTGGCGCCCCTGTTCCTGATCGTCCCGCTGATGGTCTCGGCCGTCCTCGCCGCCGACGCCTTCGCCGGTGAGAAGGAACGGAGGACCCTCGAGTCGCTCCTCCACCTCCCCGTGTCGGACCGGGACCTGTTCCTGGCCAAGCTCCTGGTCGCCTTCGTGCCCGCCCTGGCCGTCTCCTGGATCGGGTTCATCTGCTTCGCCGTCGTGGCCAACGGCGTGGGGTGGTCGGTGGTGCACCGGATCTTCGTGCCCACCCAGCTCTGGATGGTGATGATCCTCTGGGTGGCCCCCGCCGTGGCCGCCCTGGGCCTGGGCGTCATGTTGCGGGTGTCGGCGAGGGCCCACACCGCCCAGGAGGCCAACCAGCTGGGCGGGGCGGTGATCCTGCCCCTGATCTTCCTGGCCATGGGTCAGGCCACCGGGCTGCTGCTCGTCGACCTCCCGGTGGCCATCGGCATCGGAGCCGGCGTCTGGCTGATCGCCGGCTGGCTCATCGCGCGAGGGGCCACGCGCTTCACCCGCGACCGCCTCAGCGGCTAACGAGCCAGGAAGAAGAGCTGGAAGGCGGCGGCCACGAAGATGGCGAGGAGGAGCGCGGCCAGAGCGGCCAGCGTGGCCGGCCTCACCGGGGCGCAGGGGCGATGTCGACCGGCACCGGGCCGGCGCCGTTGCCCCGTCCGTCACCGTCGGCCCGCTCGATCTTGACCTCGTCCCCCGTCGCCAGCGCCAGCTCGACCGCCGCCGGATGGCGGTCCAGGGCCACCGCCAGCAGCCCGTAGGAGTCCAGGACCAGACCCACGTCACCGCCCAGCTCCGCGAACGAGGTCGCCCGACGGGCCAGCCGGGACCGTTCGCCGAACACCAGCCGGACCCGGTCACCCAGGTGCTCGACGTCGTCGGGGCCCACGTTGAGCTGGGCGTTGCCGAAGCGGTCGATCCACAGGACCTGGGCGGCCACCGCCTCCCCCTCGGCGAAGGGCAGGGGGATCATCCCCGGCTGCAGGCTGGTGGCGTCGATCGGGTCGCCGAACTCCTCCAGGTCCACGCCGGCACACAGGTGGGCGGCGACCGGCGCGAAGAGGTCCCGCCCGTCGAAGGTCGCCCCCGGCGAGGGCAGGTGGTAGTCGGGGTTGGTGAGCTCGATCACCCGGTCAGCGCCGCCCACCATGCCCACCGCGGCGGCCAGCAGGCCGTTGTCGGGCCCGACCAGGACCGACTGGCCGTTGCCGACCTCGACGGCGACGGCCCGGCGGGTGGTGCCGACGCCGGGGTCGACGACCGCCAGCACCACACCGGGCACCAGGTATTGGGCGGCCCGGGCCAAGGCCAGCCCCCCGGCCCGGACGTCGTGGGGCGGGATCTCGTGGGTGATGTCGATGACCGCGGCGGCGGGCTCGATCGAACGGATGACGGACTTGACCACGCCGACGAACTCGTCGCCGGTGCCGTAGTCCGAGAGGAAGGAGACGGTCGAGTAGCGAGTCACCCGGTCTGGGTGTACCGGGGACCGAGGAAGGACTCGAGGTCGTCGGCGTTGATGCGGTACGACTTGCCCACCCGCAGGGCGCGCAGATCCCCCGCCTCGATGAGGCGATACACCGTCATGCTCGACACCCGAAGGAGATCGGCGACCTCCGCCACGGTCAAGAACCGGGCGCGCTCCTCAGCCACGTTGTGCATTCCCCTAACTCCGCTGGGTTCAGCCTAAACCAGGCGGTCAGACCCCGCCCAGCTCGCGGGAGCGCTCGGTGGCGGCGACCACGGCGTCCAGGAACGCCGCCCGGACGCCGGCCTGCTCCAGCGCCCTCAGGCCCGCAGCCGTCGTGCCGCCCGGTGAGGTGACCGCGGCGCGCAGGGCCTCGGGACCGTCGTCGCCCTCGACCAGCAGCCGGGCCGAGCCGAGCAGGGTCTGCCCGGCCAGCTCGGCCGCGACGGGCCGCGGCAGGCCGACCAGGACGCCGGCCTCGATCAGCGCTTCGGCCACCAGGAAGACGTAGGCCGGGCCGGAGCCGGACAGGCCGGTGACGGCGTCGAGCAGAGGCTCGGCCACCCGGACCACGATGCCGACCGCCGACAGGATCGACTCCGCCCAGGCCAGGTCGTCGTCGGTGGCCGCCGTGCCCGCGGCAATGGCCGCCGCTCCGGTCCCGACCAGGGCCGGGGTGTTGGGCATGGCCCGCACCACCGCGGTGCCGTTCGGCAGTGCTCCCTCGAGATCGGCCAGGCGGACCCCGGCGGCGATGGACAGGACCCGACCGGCGTCAGCGCCGAGCGCGGCGCAGGCCGTGGCGATGTCGCCGGGCTTGGTGGCCAGGACGGTGCCCTCGGCCGGGCCGACGGTGTCGGTCACCTCGATGTCGGGGAACCGCTTCGTCAGCTCCGCCCGGCGAGGCGCCAGGGCCTCGACGACTCGGACCTCGCCGGCGGGGGCCCAGTCGGCGGCGAGCAGGCCGGCCAGGAGGGCTTCACCCATTCGCCCGCCTCCGACCAGTTGCAGGCGCATGAAGTCCTACAGGTAGGCCTGGGGGTCGTAGGGCGTGCCGTTGATGCGGACCTCGAAGTGCAGGTGGGTGCCGGTGCAGCTGCCCGTGCAGCCCATGTAGCCGACCTGCTGGCCGCGGCTGACGTGCGCGCCGGTCCCCACGATGATCGAGTTCTGGTGGGCGTAGAGCGTGACCATGCCGTCGCCGTGGTCGATGAGGATGCAGTTGCCGTAGCCCCCGCCGCAGCCCCCGATGACCGTGCCCTCGTTGGCGGCGTAGATCGGCGTGTTGGTGCTGTTGGCGATGTCGATGCCGGCGTGCATGTGGTCGCCACGGTCCTCGCCGAACACCCCGGTGATCGTGCCCTGGGCGGGCCAGACCAGGCCGGCCGCACTGGGCGGGGTGTCGATGGAGCCACCGGGGCCGACCGGCGCCTGGGACGCCTGGGCCAGGGCGGCCCGGATGGAGGCCTCCTCCTCGGCCAGGGCCGCGGCCTCGGCTTGGACGGCGTCGATCCGGGCGGTCAGCGCCGACTCCAGTCGCTGCTGCTCGTTGAGCGTGGCCTGGTACTCGGACAGGAGGGCCGCGACCTCGGCCCGCTCGGCCTCGACCGCGGCAGCGGCGTCACGGGTCCGGGCCTCGGCGTCGACCAGGTCGATCTCGAGGCCGCCGAGCCGGTCGAGCACGTCGCTGTGGCGGGAGGCGATGGTCGACAGCAGGGCATCCCGGCGGGTGGCCTGGGTCAGGTCGTCGGTGTCCATCACCGTCAACGTCGGTTCGGGGTTCATGTAGAGGTCGACCGCGTCTTCGTCGGCCTGGTGACCCAGTTCGACGATCTCGGCCTGCATCTCGGCCACCGCGGCCTGGGCGGCGCGGACCTCGGCCCGAGCGGCCTCGAGGCGCTGCTCGGCCGCCCGCTTGGCCGCCTCCTGCTGGCGGACCCGGGCACTGGTGGCCTCCAGGGCCGCTTCCAGCTCGGCGTGGTCCGCCTCCAGGATCTCGAGCTGGGAGTCGAGCTCGTCCTGCTGCTGCTGGTTCTCGTCGAGGTCGTCAGCGGACTGGGCCCACACGGGGGCCGCCACCGCGAGGGCGAGCGTCGCCAGCAGGACGGCGGCTCCTCGTTGTACGCGTGCGGGCATGAATCCTCTGGACTGGGGTGTCGGACCGGTCGACCCGTCCGGTTCCGGAGAGTAGTCCGCCGGGACCGCTCCGGAGGAGGACCGGGTCGGCCCGACTGTAACAGGACCGTAATGCGACCCGGTGTGCCGCTCACGACCACCCCCGCTTCCCCGACGGGGCGACGCCGGGCACACCGGGTCGTAGCCGACTCTAGAGCCACTTAGACATTAAACACAATATAAATGACTGAAACTTACTGAACCTTGCTGGCGAAGCCGATCCGCAGGGCGGGACGGAAGCACCGCTCCACGTACTCCCAGCCCGAGCCGAGGACCCGGTCCAGCTCGCGGGCCAGCGCCTCGTCGCCGGCGAGGCCCTCGACGCCCAGGGCACCGCGCAGGAACACCGCCGACTCCTCGCCGATGGCGAAGCCCCAGCCGTAGAGACCGAGGTTGCGCGCCAACAGGTGCTCGTAGAAGGCGGCGCGGTTCTCCTCGGGCGCCGGCATCACGTAGGTCTCGTAGCGCAGGGTGCGCTGGCCCAGCGTGAACCACAGCGTGAAGGTGTCCTTCTGCTCGCCCCGGACCCGGACGTACCACCGACGCTCTCCCGGCTCACCCCGGTCGACGGCGGCGATCATGGGGTTGGCGGCCGCTTCCCGGGCGAACCAGGCGTCGATGCGGTCCTCGAGGGCGTCGAGGGCGTCTGCCGACAGCACTCCGGCGGGTCCGGGACCGGACACTCAGCAGCTGACCGGGGCCCGGGTGGCCAGGTCGGCGTAGAGGCGGCGGAGCCGGGCCGCCGTGGTCGACCAGGTGAACGTGCGCCCCCGCTCGGCCGCGGCCCGCCCCAGCTCGGCGGCAAGCCGCGGACTGCCCAGGACCTCGTCCACGTAGGCCCCGAAGTACGCGGGATCGCCCCCCTCGACCAGGAAGCCGGTGCGGCCGTGCTCCACGATGGAACGCAGGCCCCCGACGGCGGCGGCGACCACGGGGATGCCGCAGGCCGCGGCCTCGAGGGCCACCAGGCCGAAGGACTCCGAGCGGCTCGGGACCAGGCACACGTCCGCGGCCCGGTAGTAGGTGGACAGCAGGTGGTGGGGCACGGGCGCGACCCAGCGGATGCGATCCGCGACACCGAGGCTCGCGGCCTGGTCCCGGACCCGGATCAGCTCGACCTCGCCCTGCGTGCCCGACGGGCCCCCGACGACGACCAGTGTGGCGTCCTGGCGCTCGATGCGGGCCAACACGTCGACCGCCATCCCGAGGCGCTTGAGGGGCTGGACCCGGCCGACGAAGAGCAGCACCGGCTCCCCGCCCAGCCCGAGGGCGCTGCGGGCCCCCCGCTGGTCACCGGGCGAGAAGAAGGCGTGGTCCACACCCGGCGGCACGATCTCGATGCGGTCGGCCGGTGCGTCGTAGAGGACGGCCAGCTGGCTCTCCTCGGTGGTGCTGGAGGCGCAGATGACGTCCGAGCAGCCGATGATCGAGGCCTCGGCCTCGGCCCGGCGCTCGGGCTCCGGATCGCCGTTCTCGGCCTTCACCCGGGCCAGGGTGTGGAAGGTCGACACCAGGGGCAGGTCGAGGCGGTGCTTCAGCTCGTGGCCGGCCAGCCCTGACAGCCAGTAGTTGGCGTGGATCACGTCGACCGGTTCGCGCCGCAGCCACTCCTCCACGGCGGCGATGTAGGCCGGGAGGATCCCGGGCAGGTCCTCCTTGGCCAGGTCGACGGGGCCGGCGTCGACGTGGACCACCCGGAACCCGGGCTCGACGTCGACCACGTCGGGGGACTCGGTGTCGCTGCGGCGCACGAACACGCAGCACTCGACGCCGGCTTGGCTGAGGGCCGCAACCAGCTCCCGCACGTACACGTTCATCCCGCCGCTGTCGCCCGTGCCCGGCTGGGCCAGGGGGGACGTGTGCAGGGAGAGCACGGCGGCGCGGGTCACGCCGTTGGACAACGTCACGGGCAGGTCCCCGATTCCCTACTCGGCTGCCTCGGCCTCGACCGCTCCGGCGTTCGCGCTGCGGAAGGACTCGTACATGTAGATGAGGTGCTTCTTCTGGTCTTCGGTGAGGTCGCTCTCCCGGCGGATCTCCGCGATCAGGTCCGGGCGGTCGTCCCGCTCCTCGAGGATGCCGGCCCGCACGTAGAGCTCTTCGGAGGAGATCTCGAGGGCGCGCGCGATCTGGCGCAGGATCTCCGCTGACGGGTGGCGCAGGCCCCGCTCGATCTGGCTCAGGTACGGATTGGAGACCTCGGCCTTCTCCGAGAGCTTGCGCAGCGAGAGCTGACCGAGGTTGCGCTGCTCCCGGATGAATTCCCCGAGGTCGCGCCAGCGGGTCTCGATCTCGCCTTTCAGCTCGTCACCCGAGGGCACGGTCAGTCCAGGAGCCCGTCGACGGTGGCCTCGCCGTCGCGGTACCGACGGGCGATCTCGGCCTGGAGCGTGTCCACGACGCCCTGGACGACGTGACGGCGCTCGGAGATCCAGCGTTCGAAGTCGACCAGCCGCTGGGCCATCTTGTCGAGGGCCTCCGTGTCGAAGCCGGGGAGGTCGGCCAGCGCGTCGGTGTCCACGATCTGGTCCAACTCGACGGCCAGGTCGTCGGGGACCTCGGCCAGGTCGAGGCGGCGGGGTGACCGGGCCCCCGCGCCGGGCGGGCGATCGGGGTCGGCCAGGAGGTCGGGCAGCTGGGCGATCAGGCCACTGAGGTCGCCCGGGTCACCGCCCTCCCGGCGGCGCTGGAGCTCGGCCCCGACGATGTCGAGGCGGCCCTGCACCACGCGGCGGACGTAGGACAGCCCCCCCTCGGCCGCTTGGGCCTCGTCACGGAAGGCCCGGACGCGGTCCAGGGGCCAGCCGGTCAGGCCGTCGAGCAGGTGGGGATCGGAGAAGTCGTCGAGCGACGCAGACACGGGGTCGAGCGTACGGCGCCGATTCCTAGGAGGCGCCGATGATGAGCTCGTAGCCGATGACGAACAGCACGAACCACACCACGAACCCGGCGATGATCGTGTTCTTGTGCTTGTCGAAGAGCGTCTTGGCCAGCTCGCTGTCGTAGCCGCCGATCTTGCCCAAGGCGGTCAGCTCGATCACGGCCAGGATGATGAGGAACAGGACGAGCACGACGATGAACGAGCTGTCGTCGGTCTCCCCGTAGTTGAAGGAGTAGTGGCTGGTGAAGCCCATGAACCACAGCATGGGGATCGACATCAGCGTGTTGGCCCGGGAGGCCCGGGCCGCGGGCTTGGCCCGGGCGGCGGCCTCGGGATCGGCCTCACCGCCTTCGGCCACCTTGCGGGCCGAGCCGATGATGACCTGCTGGGCCGGCCAGATGACCAGCCACACGTTGAGGAACATGGTGGTGGCGAACAGGGCACCGATGAGGATCGACAAGCCGCTCGATGTGGTCCAGAAGTCGTCGAAGCGGTCCCCGAGCAGGTGTTGGGCACCGAGGATCCAGACGCCCGACAGGAAGGTGAGCAGGGCGCCGAAGCGGAACCACCACAGGGCCCGCCACGTGATCGTGCGCATGGCCTCGGAGCGGGTGGCGTCGCTGACCTCGGCGAACGCCGGGGTCTGGACGAAGTTGAAGTAGTAGAGCATCCCGATCCAGGTGATACCGGCCAGGAAGTGGACGTAGCGACCGAGCATCTCGCCGCCACCGGCCGGGTCCATGAAGTTGCTGAAGATCTCCATCGCCGCGGAGACTAGTTCAGATGATCTCCGTGTAGGACCAGATGGCGACGACCCACGCGGGGCCCAGGACGAGCAGAGAATCCAGGCGGCGCAGGGCCGACGCGGGGGCGTCGGAGCGGGGCAGGACGGCCGATCCCATCAGCTGGCCGAGGGGACAGAGCCCGGCGGCCAGCGCCCCGAAGGTCAGCAGCGCGTTGTCCCGGAACGGCACGAAGGTGACGACCCAGAGGGCGAAGGTGAAGACGGCGATGGCGGCGAAGCCGGCCAGGGGCCCCTCGATGGCGTTCTTCGAGCCGGAGCCGACGAGGTAGTCGCCCATCTCGTAGACGGACACGAAGATGATGAGGGCGGCGGCGGCGCCGATGTCGACCCGGTAGGCGAGGGTGGGCGCGGCTGCGGCCAGGCCGACGAACAGGCCGCACTGGAGCGTGTACCCCATCGCGGACAACGGGGCCTCACGGGCCTCCGGGGTCACGAACCCGGCGATCACCGCCGCCACGGCCGACGCCAGCACCACGGCGCCCACAGCCGACGGCCCGCCCAGCGCGGCGAGGCCGATGACTCCGCCGATGCCGGCGGCGACGTACTGGTTGGGAGCCCGACCCAGCGGCTGCCAGCAGCGGGCCGCCTGGTAGCCGGCCAGCGCCGCGGTCGCCGAGTAGAGGACGGCAAGGGTGCCCACCCCCACGGCGAGGGCGCCGGCGAGGGCCACGAACCAGAGGAACCCGAGGCGGACGTGGGGACCGTTGACGTCGTAGGTGACGGCGAAGCGACGGGGTCGGCGGGACTGGACCTTGGCCAGGCGCTTCACCCTCCCCCGGGGTTTCGCTCCCTCGGCGTCCGCTCGGGTGTCGTCGCGCACCGAGATCTCAGCCACCGGACACCGGAGGCAGCACGGCCACCTCGTCCTCGTCGCCGACAGGGCTGTCCGGGCTAACCGGCTCCCCGTTGACCCACACGCGGCACTGTTGGAGCCGGGCGGCGAAGTCGGCGCCGTAGCGCTCCACCGCCGCGTCGAGGACGGCGGCCACCGTCGTGCCCGGCAGCTCGTCGTGGGAACGGCCCGCCGACTCCCGCATGGACGCGAAAAGTCGCACCTGGGCCATCCAGGCAGGGTACGCAACCGGCCGCTCGACCAAGGAGTTAAGCCGCCGTGCGCCTACGGTCCCCGACCGTGCTCCGAGTCCTCGTCGTCCGCCACGGCCAGTCGGAGTGGAACGCCGTGGGCCGGTGGCAGGGTCAGGCCGACCCACCCCTGACCGAGCTCGGCCTCCACCAGGCGGCCCACGCCGCCCAGCACGTCGGCGCCGTCGACGCCGTGGTGGCCAGCGACCTCGAGCGGTCCCTGACCACGGCGGCCATCATCGCCGAGCTCATCGGCATCGGGCCCGTTCTGGTCGACGAGGGCTTCCGGGAGCGCGACGCCGGCGAGTGGCAGGGCCTGACCAAGGCGGAGATCGCCGAGGGTTGGCCCGGGTACCTCCAGGACCGCCGCCGCCCGCCTGCCTTCGAGCCCGACGACGACTTCCAGGCCCGGATCTTCGCCGCCCTCGACCGGGTGCGGGAGGCCGTCCCCGTCGGCGACGTCCTCGTCGTCGCCCACGCCGGCGTCGTCTACCAGACGGAGGCGGTGCTCGGCGTCGACTTCGAGCCCCTGCCGAACCTCGGCGGGCGCTGGGTCGTGTCCGACGACGGCGACGCCTGGTGCCTCGGTGACCGGGTCGTGCTCGTCGACCCCGACGAGTTCACGGTCCCCGGAGTCGAGTGAGGAGCTGACGCGATGGCCTACGACCACCCCGACATCACCAGCCTGTTGACCCTGGAGCCCCACGGCCCGGACACCTTCGTCGGGACCGGCCCGGAGTACCCCTGGGGCAAGCGCGTGTACGGCGGCCAGGTCGTGGCCCAGGCCCTGCGAGCGGCGGCATCGACCGTCGACGGCCCCTACCGGGCCCATTCCCTGCACGCCTACTTCATCCGCCCCGGTGACGCCGACGAGCCCATCCGGTTCGAGGTGGACCGTCTCCGCAACGGGCGCAGCTTCGTCACCCGGGAGGTCGTGGCCCGGCAGGCGGGTGGGGCCATCCTCGACCTGTCGTGCTCGTTCCAGGTCGACGAGGACGAGGCCGACGTCCAGGTCGGCGGCCTGCCGGACGTGGACCTGCCCCGAGCGGCGCGGGAGGACGACTCGTGGGGCCCGCTCATCGAGCGGCAGTGGGGCCAGCGCCCGGACCCGGGGGTCGCCCGGACCTGGCTGCGGGTGCGGGGCCCCTTGGGGGAGGACCCGATCCTGCACCAGTGCGCTCTGGCCTTCGCCTCCGACGACGCCCCCATGGAGGCCGCCCTCACCCACCACCCGAGGTGGTCGGGCCGTGAGGAGGACTTCGGGCGCTTCATGACCGCCAGCCTCGACCACGCCATCTGGTTCCACCGCCCGGTGCAGGGCGACGCCTGGCACCTCTACGACATGGCCTCCGAGGGCATCCGGGGCGGCCGGGGCATGTCCTACGGTCGGGTCCTCACCACCGACGGCGTCCACGTGGCCACCGTCACGCAGGAGGTCCTGATCCGCGACCTCCGCGCCAACGCCTGACGGCTCAGCACCCGCCCTCCTCTGGCCGATCAGAGATGGCAACGACCGGCGGACCAGGAGCGGACCGTGAGCAGCACCGAGACGACGTCGCCGACGGGCGCGCTACCTGCCGCCTGGTACCGCGATCCCTCCGAGCGCCACGAACGACGCTGGTGGGACGGCGAGCACTGGACCGACCGGGTGGCCGACGGCGACCAAGAGGCCTCGGATCCGCCGGTCCGGTCCCAGCCGGTGGTGCCCGAACTGACGACGGGCGTCGCCCGGGGCGCCATCGAGGCCCACAGCTCGGCGGCCCCGGCGGAGAGCGAGACCCAGGCCCACCCGGAGCCGCCGGTCCCCCTCGGCCACACCGGGGTCGGGCGCCGACCGCCGGCCGAGCGGGCATCCACCGGCGCGGCCCAGCGGGAGGCCCACGGGCGGGGGGTCCTCGCCCTCGGCATCGTCGGGATCCTCGCCGCCACGGCCTCGTTCCTGTGGGGCCTGCAGAACCACCGCACGGCCAGCGAGTGGCGCGACCGGGGTGAGGCGCTGCAGGAGGAGTTGGTCACCCGCGCCTCGAACACCGATGCCCTCGAGGAGGCCCTGAGCCAGTCGGCCAGTCGCGGTGCCCAGGCCCGGGACGGCCAGCAGTCCTTCGCCGAACTGCGGGACGCCGCCGTCACCACCGTCGACCAGGTGCGGGCCTGCGCCCTCGATCTCAACCACGTCATGATCGCCCTGCAGCTGGGCGACGACCCGAGCATCCCCATCGAACAGGCCAACCGGAGCTGTGAGGAGGCCTCGCTCAACGGCGAGACGCTCATCCGGGTGCTGGACGAGGTCGCCGGCTCGTGACCCACCGGCTCCGGGCCACGGTCGGCGCGCTCGCCGTCCTGGCTGCGCTGACCACGGCCTGTGTCCCGGGGCCGCCCGAGGACATCGCCGGCGCCACCGAGGGCGACGACCCGGTCACGATCGCGCGGGAGTCGGTGCTGCGCATCCGCGCGGTCGGGGCCTGCGGCGTGGCCATCGGCTCGGGTTTCGTCGTCGACGGCCGGCATCTCGTCACCAACCGGCATGTCGTCGCCGGCGCCAGCCGGCTGCAGGTGGAGACGTGGGACGGCCGGCGGGTGGCCGTGGGCGACGCCCATCAGGCCGTGGACACCGACCTCGGCGTCATCGACCTGCCCGCCCGCAGCGCCCGCCGGCTCGAGCCGCTGGCCCTGGCCGCCGAACCGACACCCGTCGGGGCCCGGCTCACGGCCCTGGGCTACGCCATGGCGGGCCCGGCGGTCAGCACCCAGGGCCAGTTCCTCGACCGACCCCGCGGGCGCCGCTTCGAAGAGCCCGCCCGGGTCATGCGGATGAGCGCGAGCGTCCGGCCCGGCAACTCCGGTGGTCCCCTGCTGAACGCCGACGGCGAGGTCGTCGGCGTCGTCTTCGCCTACGAGACGGCCACCCTGAACTCCCTCGCCATCCCCCGCGACCGCCTGGAGGACGTCCTGGCCGACCCCGACGCCCTCGAGCCCGTGGTCCCCTGCTGAGCCTGCGTGCCCCCGGTGGGATTCGAACCCACGATCTCCGGATTAAAAGTCCGTTGCCCTGACCAGGCTGGGCTACGGGGGCCCTCCGAGCGTAGGTCCGCCACCCCTAGAGCGTGACGGCCACCAACGGCGTGCCCCGCGACGACCATTCGGTTCCCGCCCGCGTCACCACCGACTCCAGCACCGCCGCGTCCCCCGGGGCCGCGCCGGCGAACCCGGTCCAGCCGTCGAGCACCACGAGGTAGCCGTCGGTCGGGCCCAGCCAGGCGAGATCGCCCAGGGCGTCCTGCAGGGCGTCCCAGTTGCGGCCGGCGTACTCGGGGAACCGGGCGCCCTCGGCCACCCGGTCCAGCAGGCCGGCCTTATCGGCGACGCCGGCCAGGTCGACCACGATCGGGGTCCAGCCGTGGCCGGCGGCCATCTCGGCCAGCTCCTCGGCCGTCACGGTCTGCTCGAGGGGATGCAGGCCCGGCTCCACCGCACCGCTGAACACCTCGTGCAGGTCAGCCACTGACGACTTCGCGGAAGCTCTCGTAGTGGTCGTCGGTGTAGTACGCCACCACCCGGTCACCCCCCACGATGATACGACGAGCACCTCGGCCACTCTCACCAGGCGTGGGCACGGTGTACTCCTGGTAATAGCCCTGGGGCTCTTCCGGGAGCAGGCCTTCGCGGTTCTCGAAGACCACCCCGTCCCGGTCATACGGGTAGGGCCCGCCTGCCCCGATCAGCTGCAGGGTGTTCTGGCCCTCTGTCGGCAGCTCGCTGTACGCGATCGGCGGCAGGTCGCTGGCCTGGGTGACCGGGGGGGCGGACACGGTGCTCGGTGTTGTCGCGTCGTCGCCCGTGGGTGTCTGGTTGCCCGTGGCCGACAGCAGGCCGCCGACCAGGGTCAGGACCAGCGTCCCCGCCAGCAGGACCGCCACCACGCGGGACCGGGAGCGACGGTTCACGGGCGGGAACCTACCGGGCCCCTCAAGGCCGGCCCCCTCCCCGCCGACGGGGGGATGATGCCCGGAGCGGACCAGTCGATCGAGCTCAGCGTGGGCGGTCAGGCCCTGATCGAAGGGGTGATGATGCGGGCCGGCACGCGCTGGGGGGCCGCGGCTCGTCGCCCCGACGGTGAGATCGTCACCACGGGCGCCGCGGTACCCACCTGGGCCCGGCGCACCGACAACGTGCCGATCGTCCGGGGGGCCGTGGCCATGGTCGAGACGATCATGGTCGGGCTCCGGGCCCTGAAGTGGTCGGCACAGGTGGCCGACCCGGACGAGGACGCCGAGATCACCAACCGCTCGCTGGCCATCACCACGGCCACCGCCCTGCTGATCTTCGCCACCATCTTCGCCGTGGTCCCCGCGGCCATGTCCCGGGCCCTGGGCTTCGAGGGCGCCGTCTTCACCACGGTCGAGGCCGCGCTGCGGCTCGCCTTGTTCGGCGGCTACCTCCTGCTCATCGGTCGCTCGCCCGGCATCGCCCGCACCTTCGCCTATCACGGCGCCGAGCACATGGTCATCTCGGCCCACGAGCACGGCGCCGACCTGACCGTCGAGGGCGTCCGCCCGTTCAGCGTCCGTCACGCCCGCTGCGGAACGGACTTCCTGCTTCTCGTGGTCGTCGTGGCCATCGTGGTGTTCAGCTTCGTCGGGGACGCCTCGTGGCCGGTCCTGATCGCGTCCCGTCTGCTCGGTCTGCCCCTGGTCGCCGGCCTGGCCTACGAGGTGCTGAAGCTGGCCAAGCGCCGGCCCGACAGCAAGGTCGTCGCCGTCCTCACCGCCCCCGGGCTGGCCCTGCAGGCCATGACCACCCGGCCCCCGGACGACGAGCAGATCGAGGTCGCCATCGCCGCTCTGGCGGCGGTGGAGGCCGGATCGGACCGCTAGCGGCCGAAATCGCCCACACTTGAGCCGTGGGCGACCGGGTGCTGGCCATCGACATCGGCGGAACGAAGCTGGCCTGTGGGCTGGTCGACGAGTACGGGACCGTCGCGGCCCGCGCCACCCGACCCACCGGCGACGAGACCCACGGTGACGCACTGTTCGCCACTCTGGCCGGCCTGATCGACGAGGTGGTGGCCGGCGCCCAGCCGACCGACGCCCTCGTCGCTTGTGGCGTCGGCTCCGGCGGGCCGATGACCGGTGGTGGCGCCAGCGTCTCCCCGCTGAACATCGAGGCCTGGCGGGACTTCCCGCTCCTCGACCGGTTGCGGGCCCACACCGGCCTGGCCACCACCATCGACGGCGACGCGAAGGCCCTCGCCCTCGGGGAGGGCTGGCTGGGTGCCGCCGCCGGAGCCCGGGACTACCTGGCCATGGTGGTGTCGACCGGCGTAGGGGGCGGGGTCGTACTGGACGGCCGCCTCCTCGACGGAGCCGACGGCAACGCCGGCCACATCGGCCACGTCATGGTCGAGCCCGACGGCGCCCTGTGCGGCTGCGGGGCCCGGGGCTGCCTCGAGGCGGAGGCGTCCGGCACGGCCATCGCCCGGGCGACCGGCCGCCCCCCCGCCGAAGCCGATCTCACCGTGCGCCGGCGCACCGGCCGGCTGGTGGGCCGGGCCGTGGCCTCGGTGGCCAACCTCCTCGACCTGCCGCTCGTGGTCGTGGCCGGCTCGGTCGCCCTGGGCTACGGCGAGGACTTCTTCGGCGCGGCGCAGGCCGAGATCGACGACCGGTGCCGGCTCGAGTTCAGCCGGAACACCGTCATCCGCCCGGGTGGGTTGGGCGCCGACGGTCCCCTGCTCGGCGCCGCCGCCGTGGGCTGGCGGGCCCTCGGCCGCATCCCGGGATGACGACCTTCCCGTCGGGCCTCCTGCCCATGAAGGCGGTCAACGGCACCCTGCTGCCCGAGGACGACGGGGGATGGGCCTTCGAGATCAAGTGGGACGGCATGCGCCTGCTGGCCTACGTCGACCCCGGTGCGGCCACTCCCCTGCGCCTGCAGACGACCAGGGGCCACGACGCGGTCCCCCGGTACCCGGAGCTCGCCGGCCTGGCCGACGCCGTGGGGCGCCCCGCCGTGCTCGACGGCGAGGTGGTCGTGCTCGATGAGAACGGCCGCTCCGACTTCGGTCGCCTGCAGCGGCACGAGGACGCCGTCACGTTCATCGTCTTCGACCTCCTGTGGCTCGACGGCAACGATGTCACGGCCCTCGCCTACCTCGACCGAAGGCGCCTGCTGGCCGACCTGGTCGAGGACGGCGAGGGTTGGCTGGTCCCCACCCACCTCGTGGGGGACGGCGCCGTCCTCTTCGAGCAGGCCAGGGCCAACGGGCTCGAGGGGCTGGTCGCCAAGCGGGTCGACAGCCCCTACCTGTCGGGCAAGCGCTCCCCCGCCTGGCGCAAGGTCAAGATCCGGCGGGCGCAGGAGTTCGTCGTGGGCGGTTGGCTGCCGGGCGAGGGCAACCGGGCGGGCTCGCTGGGAGCCCTCCTCGTGGGCTACCGGGACGGCGAGGGCCTGCGCTACGCCGGCCGTGTCGGCACCGGCTTCACCGGGGCCGAGCTCCGTCGCCTCCAGCCTCGGCTGGACGATCGGGCCATCGACACGTCGCCCTTCGTCGACGAGCTGCCCACGCCGGCCCGGCGCCAGGCCCGCTTCGTCCGCCCCGACCTGGTCGTCCAGGTCGAGTTCGGTGAGTGGACCGTCGACGGCCGCCTCCGCCACCCCGCGTACCTGCACGAGCGGGAGGACAAGGACCCCGCCGACGTCGTCCGGGAGCCGTGACACCCGTGCGACACTGCGGCTGATGGCTGACGCGGTCCGGCTCCGTCTCCCCGCCGGCACCGGCTACGGCCGGGTCGCGCGGGTGACCACCGCGGCCATCGCCCGGCGCCACGGTTTCACCTACCGCGAGGTGGAGGACCTGCGTCTGGCCATCGACGAGGCGATCATCGCCCTGATCGACGACGACGATCCCGACGCCGCCGTCGACCTGCACTACCGCATCGACGACGGCGAGGTCACCATCGTCGTCGACGGCGCCTCCGACCGGCCGCCCGAGGCGGTCAGCCGCTTCCACACCCTTGTCACCGCTCTGGTCGACCGCGCCGATCTCGACCTCACCGCCGGCCGGGTCCGCCTCACCAAGAAGCACGTCGTTTAGCCGGTCGAGCCCCAGCCGCCCGCGCCCCGGGGCGTGGCCTCGTGGGCGTCGACCACAGCGAAGGCGGCCTGCTCGACCTTCATGATCACCAACTGGGCGATGCGCTCGCCCCGGCGGACGGTGAACGCTTCGTTCGGGTCCGTGTTGACGAGGAGGACCTGGAGCTCGCCCCGGTAGCCGGCGTCGATCAAGCCCGGGGTGTTCAGGCAGGTGACCCCGTGGCGCAGGGCCAGGCCGCTGCGCGGGAGGACGAAGCCGGCGTAGCCCACCGGGATGGCGACGGACACCCCGGTCGACACCCGGGCCCGGCCCCCGCCCGGCGCCAGGTCGTGGTCGTCGCGGGCGACGAGGTCGGCCCCGGCGTCACCCTCCCGGGCGTACGCGGGAGCGGCGAGGTCGGGGTCGAGACGGACGAGCGGGACCTCGAGCACGGCGCGCAGCGTAAGCCGCCCGTACAGTCCCTCCGATGCTGGTGTGGATGGATCTCGAGATGACCGGTCTCGACCACGACCGCGACGTCATCGTCGAGATCGCCACCATCGTCACCGACGACGAGCTGGCCATCGTGGCCGAGGGGCCGGACCTGGTCGTGCACGTCGACGAGGACGCTTTGACCCGCATGGGCGACGTGGTCCGCGCCATGCACACCTCCAGTGGCCTGCTCGACCAGATCCGGGCCTCGACCGTGGACCTCGCCGAGGCCGGAGCCCAGACGCTGGCCTTCATCCGGGAGCACGTCCCGGAGCCCCGCACCGTGCCCCTGTGCGGCAACTCGATCGGCACCGACCGGCGCTTCCTGGCCCGCTGGCTACCCGAGATCGAGGAGTACCTGCACTACCGGAGCGTCGACGTCTCCTCGGTCAAGGAGTTGGCCAAGCGCTGGTACCCGGAGTCGGTGGCCAAGGCCCCGGGCAAGCACGGGACCCACCGGGCCCTGGACGACATCCGGGAGTCCATCGCCGAGCTGCGCTACTACCGCGAGGCCGTCTTCCGCTCTCCCTCGTGACCCGCGCGTACTTGACCGCACGGTCAAGTACGGTCGCCCGTTGATGCGCCAGGAGCAGGAGGAGGCCCAGCCCGAGGTGACCGAGGTCGCCCCCGGGATCCTGCGGGCCCAGATCCCGATCAACTTCACGGGGCTGGGCCACGTGAACATGTACCTGCTGGAAGACGATCAGGGCTGGACCGCCATGGATCCCGGCCTCCCGGGGCCGTCCACCTGGAAGGCGATCAAGGACCGCCTGCGTCAGGCCGGGGCCAAGGTGTCCGATGTCCACACCGTCGTGGTCACCCACTCCCACCCGGACCACTTCGGCAGCGCCGAGAAGCTGCGCCGCGAGGCCGACGCTGAGATGGTGGCCGCCACCGACTTCCGCACCTTCTTCGACATCCTCGAGCCCGACCTGGTCGAGTCCCCCGACGACCGCAGCGCGGCGAACGACGCCGCCGCCATCGACCGCCTCCGGGACCGCTTCGACATGACCAACCCGTGGGGCGGTGAGATGCCCCGGCCCCCGCTCCCCGGTGTCGGGCCCGTCGGGAAGGTCAAGCGGCGCATGGCCCGGCGCTACTTCATGGCCCCCCGCCCCAACCGGCGACTGGCCGACGGCGAGCCGATCCGCCTCGGCTCCCGCGAGTTCGTCGCCGTGCACACACCGGGCCACACCGCCGACCACCTCTGCCTTTTCGACCCCGACGACGGCGTCCTCCTGACCGGTGACCACGTCCTGCCCAGCATCACCCCCCACATCTCCGGCCTCGGATCGGTGACCGCGGACCCCCTGGCCGACTTCGTGCACTCGTTGGACAAGGTCGCCGCGCTCGACGGCGTCGGCACCTCGCTGCCCGCCCACGGCCACCCGTTCACCAACCTCCAGGAGCGGGTGGGCGCGATCAAGGGCCACCACGAGGAGCGACTGGCGAAGCTGACCGAGATCTCCCACGCCGTCGGCGAGGCCAACGTGGAGGTCTTGACGAAGGAGCTCTTCAGCGAGCGGGCCTGGGGCCACATGGCCGAGGCCGAGACCTACGCCCACCTCGAGCACCTTCGCCTGGCGGGCCAGGCCGAGAGCCGCTGGGACGACGGCCTCCTGCACTACACCGTCGACTGACCGACCTGGCCCACCCGGATCGACGACCGGACCAGGCCGTCGACCAGCCACCACTGCAGGAACCCTTCGTCGTCATCGGCCGTGACCAGGGTGACGTCCTCGCCCCGGACGACACCCTCCCGGTACTCGATCTCGGCTCGGAGGGGCGCCTGCAGGTCCGTTCGCCCGGCCAGGTGCTCCTCGGCGGGCAGCCAGTAGGCGGCGTTGTTGACGTGGGCCAGACCGTCGAAGTCACTGAAGCGGAGAGGCCAGGGCGACGCCTCACCCTCGGGGCGGTCGGGCAGGCGGAGCTTGGCCCGGACCGAGGTGTCGGTCACCCCGCGGCCCCAGACCGCGAAGAAGGCCGGCGTCATCGGCGTGGGGCGACCGGTCGCCGGGTCGACATGGATCCAGAGCGCCTCGGTCTCCACCTGACCGCCGTCGGCCCCGGCCAGTGTCGTCCTCCGCACGGCCCAGCGACGGCCGTACCCGGAGCACCAGGTGGTCACCGCGAGATCCTCCCGGTACCGGGGCCACGCCCCGACCTCCATGGTCGTGCGCCGCACCACCCAGCCCGCGTCCTCCCCCGGCGAGCCGTCGAGGGCGTCATCAGTGGCCACGTCCTGCATGGCCTTCGCGATCCCGTCCAGGCGGAGCCGACCCTTCGGGCTGACGTCGCCCAGCCGGACCCGCGCGTCGTGGGTGAAGGCCCGGCTCTCGGACGGCGGAGGCAGGAAGCGCACAGACCGGAAACGTACGCTTACGGAAACCGTTGCCGATAAATACGTTGACGGCCCCGAGCACACCGTGCTTTGCTGGCCCAGCCCGAAGACCAGGCATGAAGGACAATCCCGATGAGTGACTACGCGACGAACCAGGTGAGCAGCCCCGCTGCCGCCGTCGGCGCGCGCTCGTCTGCGTCCGTGTCGACCTGGCAGCCGTGCACCACCGTGTATTCCGCTCTCGCCGCCAAGCAGGCGATTCGAGTTCGGATGCACGACGGCAACGGCTTTCTCACCGCCCGCCGGCTGAAGGAGCGCTCCTCCCCCTGACAGGGACATCGAGGATCGAACTCCAGAAGCCGTCGGGAAGATCCCGGCGGCTTTCTTGGTTTTTCGGCCGCCCCGAGACCCCCATCCACCAGCGACCGCCCATCCACCAAAGACGAACATCACGAGAAGGGGAATCCGATGCTCGCCGCCTTACCCACAGTCATCGACGAGGAGCCGAAGAGCTGGGAGGCCAAGGCCCGCTGCCGTGACGGCAGTGGCGCCCTGACCCACCTCTTCTTCTCCGAGGAGCTCCAGGACATCGCCCGGGCCAAGCGCATCTGCGCCGAGTGCCCGGTGATCGAGCCGTGCCTGTCCGGCGCGCTCGAGCGGCGCGAGCCGTGGGGCGTCTGGGGCGGGCAGCTGATCCTCAACGGTCGGATCCTGGCCAACAAGCGGCGCCGGGGTCGTCCGCCCAAGCATCCGCGGCCCGAGGACCAGCTCCCGGTGATCCCGATCCCGGAGGCGCTGCGGGAGACCGTCGGCGCCGCCGTCGGGGCCGCCTGATCGCCACCTGCCGGCGGACGGGGGTGACGTGGCCGTCGTGGGGATCCCCCCACCACGACGGACTGCGAACCCCCGTCTGCCCGGTGGCCTAGGTTCACGCCATGACGAGGATCCGGCGGACGCGGACGGCGGCACTGCTGGTGACGGTGCTGCTGGCGGGGGCGGCCTGCAGCTCGGACGACAGCGGTGACGACGCCGCCCCCGCCGACGAGACGACGGCCGCGGATGACACCACCACCACCACGACGGCCGCGGCGGGCGTCGACGCCGAGCGGGTCCAGGGCATCGTCGAGGCTCTGGCCGGCGACGAGATGGGAGGTCGGGACAACCAGACCGACGGATCGGTCCTCGCCCAAGACTTCCTCGTCGAGCAGCTGGGCCAGTTCACCGAGCCGGTGGACGGCGACACCCTCGACGGGTACGGCTACCCGTTCGCCGAGGGCACCAACCTCATCGGACAGATCCTCGGTGGCGACCGGGCCGACGAGTACGTCGTCCTGGGCGCCCACTACGACCACCTCGGCTCGGACTGCCCGAGCGACACCCCCGGCGACGACATCTGCAACGGCGCCGGCGACGACGCGTCCGGCGTGGCCACCGTCCTCGAGGTGGGCCGCCTGCTGGCGGCGGAGCCCGAGCCGCCGCCCCGCACGGTGATCCTGGCCCTGTGGGACGCCGAGGAGGACGGCCTGCTCGGTTCGGCGGCCTACATCGCCGATCCGGCCGTCCCGCTGGACGACACCGTCGCCTACTTGAACTGGGACATCCAGGGCTCGAACCTGAGCCCGGCCCTGGCCGACACCACCGTCGTCGTCGGGGCCGAGACCGGGGGGCCGAACCTCGTCGCGGCCACGACCGCGGCCACCGAAGCCTCGTCGCTGGACACCCTCGCCCTCAGCCTCCTCTTCGGGCAGGGCCGCAGCGACCACGCCAACTTCGCGAACGCCGGCGTGCCCATCGTCTTCTTCACCGACGCCAACACGCCCTGCTACCACACGTCCCAGGACGACCTGTCCAACCTCGACTTCGACAAGCTGGACCAGCAGATCCTGACCGCCGAGGCGCTGACCCGGGACATGACGTCCACCGACGACCCGCCGGAGTACGACGGCACGGCGCCTCCGGCGACCTACGACGACGCCGTCTCCATGCTGGGGGTGGTCAGCGCCGGACAGCCGGACTTCGGGCTGTTCGATGAGGCCTCCCAGGCGACCGCCGAGCAGTTCCTGGCCGATCTCAACACCATGGTCGACGCCGGGCCGGAGGCGTTCGACGACGATGCGGTCAGCACGCTCCTCGGTGGTTCGGTCGACATCGTCGAGTCGCTCAGCACCGGGGAGTGCGACGGCTTCCTCGACTGAGGCGACGGGCGGCGGGCGCGAGTCGCCCGCCGGTGACCACGGGTACCGTCCCGGGCCATGGCCGGCAAGCGCGTGGGCAGCCCCCTCGGCGTGACGCTGGTCGCCATGGTGCTGGCCGGCCTCATCACGGCCCTGGTCTTGAGCTTCGTGCTGGACGACGACGAGACGGCCGGCCCTCCCGCTCTCACCCTGGCCCCAGGCGCCGGCGACGGGACCATCCCGCCGGGGGAGCTCGAGGGTGAGCCGGCGCCGGACTTCACCTTCGAGCCCCTGACGGGCGGCGCCGACATCGACTTCGAGACGTTCCGGGCCGGACGACCGGCGCTGATCAACTTCTTCTACAACGGCTGCGTCCCCTGCGTGGTGGAGATGCCGGACCTCGAGGACGCGTTCGAGACCTACGGCGACCAGGTCGCCTTCCTCGGCCTCTCCTCCGCCGAGTCCGTCCGGGCCGGACGCGAGCTGGTCGAGCGCACGGGCGTGACCTACGACATCGGGCGTGACCCCGACGGCGACATCATCACCGCCTTCGCCGGTGGGGGCTATCCGACCACGGTCTTCATCGCCGCCGACGGCACGATCACGACGTCCCACCTGTCCCAGATCCACCCCGACGAGCTCCGGGACGAGCTGAACGGCTTGCTGGCGTGATCGACGCCCCGCTGGCCCTCGCCTTCACGGCCGGGATGGTGGCCACGGTGAACCCGTGCGGCTTCGCCATGCTCCCGGCCTATCTGACCTTCTTCCTGGGCCTGGACGCCGGGGCGGCCGACGCGGACGCCCGCGCCGGCGTGGCCCGGGCCCTGGCCGTCGGTGCCGTCGTGACCCTGGGCTTCGTGGCCGTGTTCACCACGATCGGCGCCCTGATCTCCCACTTGTCCCTGGCCGTCGACGAGTGGTTCCCGTGGATGACCATCGTGGTCGGCCTCGCCGTCCTGTCTCTGGGCATCGCCCTGCTCGGCGGCTTCGAGCTGCGCCTGGCTCTCCCCCACCTGGAGCGGGGCGGACGGGAACGGACCCTGCCCTCGATGTTCGTGTTCGGCGTGTCCTACGCGGTGGCTTCGCTGTCGTGCACCTTGCCCGTCTTCCTGAGCGTGGTGGCGGGCACGTTCAGCCGCTCGAACACGGCGTCGGGCATCGCCATGTACGTCTGCTTCGCCCTGGGCATGGGCCTGGTCCTGACCGTTCTCACCCTGGCCCTCGCGCTGGCCCGCCAGTCGCTGGTCCACCGGTTGCGCTCGGCCCTGCCGTTCGTCAACCGGGTCGCCGGCGGGTTCCTGGTCGTGGCCGGGGCCTATTTCACCTGGTACGGCATCTACGAGCTGCGCATCCGCGACGACCCCCGGACCGCGGCGGGCCCGGTCGACACGGTCACGGGCTGGAGCTCGGACATCTCCACCTGGATCCAGGATCTCGGGGCGGAGCGGCTGGGCCTGGTCCTGGGCATCGTGGTCTGCGCCGCCCTGCTCTTCGTCCTGGCCCGTCCGGCCCCGCCGGAGCGGGCGCCCCACAGCAAGGACGACGAGGACGACGAGCCCGCCCGTGCTGGCTGAGCTCCTGGCCCACGACGGCGTCGAGGAGCACCTCGAGCTGCGCTCGACCGTCGGCTTCCTGGCGCTGCACGGCGGATCACTGGAACGGGAGACCGACGACATCGCCGCCGAGGCGGCCGAACGGTCGGGGGCGTCGCTCTACGCCCTCTGCCAGCCCGATGACCTGCGGTGGCACGTCCCGTCCGTGCAGATGGATCCCGCCGAGAGCCCCGCCCTGGGACGGTTCCTCGGCCACGTCGACGTCGTGCTGTCGGTCCACGGCTACGGGCGGGACGGCCTGTTCACCACGCTGCTCCTGGGCGGCGGGGACCGTGCGCTCGCCGGCCACGTCGCCGGTCACCTGCGGGCGGCCCTGCCGGGCTACACGGTCGCGGCCGACCTGGCCGACATCCCCAAGGCCCTGCGGGGCCTGCATCCCGACAACCCCGTCAACCGCTCCCGCGGCGGCGGGGTGCAGATCGAGCTCCCGCCGCGCATCCGCCTGCAGGGCCCCAACGCCGACCCCGTCGCCCGTCAGGCTCTGGTCGCCGGCCTCGCCGCCGCCTCCTCGGCCCTCACGGCCAGCGACGGGTGATCACCCAACCGCCGGCGCCGTCGGGCTCGTAGGCGAAGCGATCGTGAAGGCGGTCGGGGCGACCGTTCCAGAACTCCCACCGTTCGGGCCGGAGCGCGAAGCCGCCCCAGTTGTCGGGACGGGGCACCGCCTGGCCGTCCCAGCGGGCGGCTTCCGCGGCCACCGCCTCGACCATGGAGGAACGGTCCGCCACCGGTCGGCTCTGCCGGGACGCACGGGCCGCCAGCTGGCTGGGCCGCGGGCGGGTGGCCCAGTAGGCATCGGAGTCGTCGCCGGACGTCGGCTGCACGGGCCCTTCGGCGCGGATCTGTCGACCGATCTCGACCCACGCCAGATCGAGCGCGGCGTAGGGGTTGACGGTCAGGTCCCGGCCCTTGGGCGAGTCGTAGTTCGTGTAGAAGCGGAGGCCGTCCGCGTCCAGTCCCCGCAGGAGGACGTAACGGACGGAGGATCGGCCATCGGCGTCGGCTGTGGCCAGGGCCACGGCCTCGGGCTGGTGCACCCCCACGGCGACGGCCCGGTCCCACCAGGTCCGGCACTGGACGACCGGATCGGGGTCCAGGTCGCCGAGCTCGAGGCCCTGGGCGAGATGCTCCGCCCGCACGAGATCCAGATCAGCCATCGCCCCGAGTCTCGCAGGGGGTCAGAGGCCGAGGTCGAGTTGGCGGGTGGGGGCGACCTTGGGCGCCTCGGGCGGGGTGGGCTGGGCGCCTTTGCCGTAGAGCGAACGGACCGGGGCCTTGGGCGGGGCGTCGGGACCCAGGGCGGCGCGGAACCGGGCCGCCAGCTGCTTGCGCTGAGGCGGGGGCAGGTAGGCGGTGCGGTAGGAGCGCTCGTACTGCTCGGCCAGATCGGGCCGGTGCTCCCGGATCCAGGTCAGGACATGCTCCTTGACCCCGGGGCGCAGGTGCAGCGGCACCGGGCCGGCCGGGCGGACGCCGATGGCCTTGCAGGCGTCAGCCACCTCGGCCAGCTGCTCGGGACCGTCGGAGAGGCCGGGCAGGACCGGCGCCATGAGCACGCCGCACGGGACACCCGCCTCCCGGAACTGCTCGACGGCCCGGAGCCGGCGCCGGGGGTGCGGCGTACCCGGCTCGGTGAGGCGCCAGACGTCCTCGTCGAGGGTGCCGACGGAGAAGTCGATGCGGACCTCGGTCCGCTGCGCCGCCTCCGCGATCAGATCGAGGTCGCGCCGGGCAAGGGTCGACTTGGTCAGGATCGAGAAGGGATTGGCGAACTCGACCAGCACCTCCAGCACCTGACGGGTCAGGTGGAACTTGCCCTCACAGCGCTGGTACGGATCGGTGTTGGTCCCCATGGCGATGGGCTCCCCCGCCCACCGCCGGGGCGAGAGCTCGGCCCGCAGGACGTCGGGCGCGTTGATCTTGACGACGATCCGCCGGTCGAAGTCCTCCCCGATGTCGAGGCCGAGGTACGAGTGCGTCGGGCGGGCGAAGCAGTAGACGCACGCGTGGCTGCAGCCTCGGTACACGTTGATGCTGTGGCCGAAGGCCAGCCATGGCACGTCCACCTTGTTGATGATCGACCGGGCCCGCACGAGCGAGAACTCCAGGCCCCGGAACTCGCCCCGCCCGATCTGCCGCTCGACCAGGTCGCCGAACAACGACTGCTGCGGCCGTGGCGCGTCCTCCAGCTCCCATCGCAGCTGAGGTTCGGCCGTCGCCATGCCCCACAGCCTAGACGAACACCTGTTCGTTTCCTAGAGGGTTCGGCGGACGGCGCACCAGGTGCCGGTGCCGGCTTCACCGGCCTTGCCGGTCCAGTCGCCAGGGAGGGCCGCGACCACGTCATCGGCAGGGAGGTAGATGGGTGTGCGGTCGCCGCTGGTGTTGACCCAGACCAGCACGCCGTGGAGGGCGAGGACCCGGGCCATCTCCGTGGGGAACAGCAGCATGTTGATGACCACGAGCACCTGCAGGCTGCCGTCGGGGAAGGGCAGCTGGGAGCTGTCGGCCTGGAGTCGGGGGGCGGCGTCGACCGGGGCCAGGCGGAGCATCTCGATGGACAGGTCCGCGGCGACGAGCCCGGGGAAGTGCTCGGCCAGGAGGGGGGTGGACAGGCCGGTGCCCGAGCCGAGCTCGAGCGTGGGGCCGTCGGCGGGGACGTCGCCGCGCTCGAGAGCGTCGTTCAGGGCGTCGTAGCGGCCGGGGACCTCCCGGGTGTGCCATTCGGGGGCGAGGCCGTCGAAGAGCTCGGCCACAGTGGTCCGGCGCTCGGCGGTCCAGCCGTCCGGATCGAAGGCGACCTGCCGGGTCACCTTGCGCATGGGGTGGTCGGCGTTGGCCCCGGCCTCCCGCTCGTGGCGGACCGGGACGATGACGGGCAGGTGCTTCAGCCCCATCGGCGGGGCTCAGCCGTAGCTGACGACGACGAGGGTGCCGTAGGCGAAGAGCCCGCCGGTCACCGAGTACAGCAACGCCTTCAGGGCGGCCCGACGACCGGGGCGGGTGACGTAGTCGTCGAGGCTCCAGCGCACGCCGTTGACGCCGTGGAGCAGGGCCAGCGCCAGCAGGGCCCAGTCGAACAGGCGCCACAGCGGGTTGTCCCAGCGTTCGGCCACGAACTCGGCGTCGGTGTCGACCACGTCGTTGAGGATGTGGGTGATGGCGAAGTGGGTCAGGGCCAGGAAGATCAGGATCAGGCCCGAGACCCGCATGAAGTACCAGGACCAGGTCTCGAAGTTGGACTTGGGTTTGCGCGCAAGGGCGCCGCGGGTGGAGGCCCGGGCCCGGCGGGTGGTGGCGGGAGCGGCCATCAGAGGATCGTGCCGTCGATGAAGGGCCAGAGGATGATCAACGAGCCGGGGATGCCGGCGAGCAGGGTCAGGGCGACCACACCGGTGGTCAACCTCTGCTCGTTGGCCACTGCCCTCGGGAAGAAGTCCACGATGACGATCCGGAGGCCGTTCAGCGAGTGGAAGAGCAGGGCCAGCAGCAGCCCGCACTCGAACAGGCGCAGGAGGATGTTGCCGTAGAGAGCGTGGACCTCGTCGTAGAGATCGACGTCGGCGTTGACCAGCGACACGTCGACGATGTGCAGCAGCAGGAACATGAAGACCAGGAACCCCGAAACCCGATGGGTCACGAAGGCCCACTGGCCGCTGCGCCCCTTGTAGATGGTGCTGTTGCCTGCTCTCATCGAGAGGCTTTCGGGTACCAGCGGTCGCCCCAGAACGTGGTCCGGGCCACGTAGAGGCCGAAGCCGGTGATGAGCAGGGCGACGAGGCCCAGGGCGATGCTGAACAGCACCTGCGCCGTGGTCAGAGCGAGCACGGGGCGACGATACCCGAGGCCGGAAA
Organism: Acidimicrobiales bacterium; assembly: GCA_036525535.1. Taxonomy (GTDB): domain Bacteria; phylum Actinomycetota; class Acidimicrobiia; order Acidimicrobiales; family DATDAH01; genus DATDAH01. Next base: position 27,980 of record DATDAH010000199.1, on the reverse strand, counting down.
CCCCCTCCTAAGCGGGGAGGGCGATCTCGGTGGCGCCGCGGAGGTAAGGGTGGAGCGGTTCGGGGAGGGCGACGCTTCCGTCCTCGCGGCGATGGACCTCGAGGAGGGCGGCGAGGACGCGGGGGACGGCCAGGCCCGAGCCGTTGAGGGTGTGCAGCAGCTCGGTCCCCTTGGCCCCCGCGGGGCGGTAGCGGAGGTTGGCCCGGCGGGCCTGGTAGTCGCTCAGCCACGAGACCGACGAGGCCTCGAGCCACTGGCCGACGCCCGGTGACCAGACCTCGAGGTCCCACGAGCGGTGATGGGCGATGCCCATGTCGCCGGTGCAGATGTCGATGACCCGGTGGCTCAGGCCCAGCTCCCCGACCAGGGCCTCGGCCCGGTCCATGATCTCGGCCTGCAGGTCCGGGGCCTGGACCGGCGTGGTCAGAGCCAGGAGCTCGACCTTGTCGAACTCGTGGACCCGCAGCAGGCCCCGCGTGTCCCGGCCGGCCGAGCCCGCCTCCCGCCGGAAGCAGGGCGAGTAGGCCATGAAGCGCATGGGCAGGTCGGCCTCGTCCAGGATCTCGTCCCGGTAGAGCGAGGTGAGTGGGACCTCGGCGGTGGGGACCGCCCACAGGTCGTCCCGCTCGAGGTGGTAGGCGTCCTCCTGGAACTTCGGGAGCTGACCGGTGCCGACCATGATCTCGGTCCGCACCAGCGAGGGGGGCCGCACCTCCTCGTACAGGTCGGCGTTGCGGTCGAGGGCCAGCTGGCAGAGCGCGCGGGCGACCGTCGCACCCATGCCGCGGTAGGCGACGAACATGGACCCGGCCAGCTTCACCCCCCGCTCGAAGTCGAGGATGCCGAGGGTCTCCCCCGTCTCCCAATGGGGCACCTGCTGGTGCTCGGCGTAGTTGTCAGGATCCGGACCGCCCTGGCGCAGAACCGGGTTGTCTCCTTCACTCGCTCCGTCGGGGGCGTCGGGCGACGGCAGGTTGGGGACGAAGAGGAGGATCTGGCGGACCTCCTCGGCCCGGGCGTCGGCCTCGGCGGCCAGGGCCGCCTCCCGCTCACCGAGAGCCCGGCTCTCGGCCTGGAGCGCTTCGGCCCGCTCGGTCTCGCCCGCCTTCCGGAGCCCACCGACCTCCTTCGACAGGGCCTTCACCTGGTGGCGGATCTCGTCCCGCTCCCGGGTCAGGTCCCGCTGCCGGCGGTCCAGCTCGATGACCCGTTCGATCGGCGTGAGGTCCTCGCCCCGGCGCCCGAGGGCGGACTTGACCGCATCGGGGTCACTGCGGATCAGGCGGACGTCGATCACCGCAGGGAAGGTACCGCCGCCCACCCCTCGAACCCGGGGCCTTTCGGCCTGCGTCCGCCCCGGGGCCAGTCGGTAGCGTCCGGTCGTGAGCCAACCGTCGGCCGTCGAGGTCCGGGACCTGCGCATCGCCTACGGCGACGTGGTGGCCGTGGACGGGGTGTCGTTCGCCGCCGAAGCGGGCGAAGTGGTCGCCCTCCTGGGGCCGAACGGGGCAGGCAAGACCTCCACCATCGAGGCCCTCGAAGGCTTCCGCCGGCCGGCGGCCGGCGCCGTCCGGGTCCTGGGTCACGACCCCCTGGCCGACCACGCCGCCGTGGTCGGTCGCATCGGCGTGATGCTCCAGGAGGGTGGCCTCTACCCCGGCATCCGCACCGCCGAGGTCCTCGATCTCTTCGCGGCCTTCTACGACGAGCCGGCCGACCCCGCCGCCCTGCTCCGGCGGGTGGGGCTGGAGGACCAGGGCAAGGCCACGGCCCGCCGCCTGTCGGGGGGCCAGCAGCAACGCCTGTCCCTCGCCCTGGCCCTCGTCGGTCGGCCCCAGGTGGCGTTCCTGGACGAGCCCACCGCCGGTCTCGACGTGGACGGCCGCCTGTTGGTGCGGGACGTGGTCAGGGAGCAACGGGACGCCGGGGTCTGCGTCCTGCTGGCCACCCACGACCTGGCCGAGGCCGAGAAGGTGGCCGACCGGGTCGTGATCGTCGACCGGGGCCGCGTGGTCGCCGACGGCACGCCGGCGGAGCTGATGAGCGCCCCGGCCGCCGAGATCCGCTTCGGTGCCCCCGCCGGGCTGGACGTGCACAGCCTGGCCACCGCGCTCGGCGCCCCGGTCACCGAGGAGACCGACGGCGAGTACCGGGTGGCGACCGAGCCCTCCCCCCGCACCGTGGCCGCGCTCACGGCCTGGCTGGCCGAGCGCAACCTGGCCCTGGGCGACCTCCGGGCCGGCCGCCAGCACCTCGAGGATGTCTTCCTCCGGCTCACCCGGGAGAAGGCACCGTGAGCGGCGGGAGCGCGCTGGCCGCCCAGGCCCGCATCGAGACCACGCTGTCCCTGCGGCGGGGCGAGTCGCTGCTGCTCACCCTGGGCATCCCGGTCGGCCTGCTCGTGTTCTTCTGCGTCGTCGACGTACTGCCCATCGACGGCGACGACCCGGTGGCCTTCCTCGCCCCAGGGGTGTTGGCCCTCGCCGTCATGTCCACCGCCATGGTCAACCTGGCCATCGCCACCGGGTTCGAACGCCAGTACCTCGTCCTCAAGCGCCTGGGGGCCACCCCTCTGGGCCGAGGGCGCCTGCTCGGCGGCAAGACCATCGCCATCGGCCTGGTCCTCGTCGTGCAGGTGGTGGTCCTGACCGTGGTGGCCCTCCTCCTGGGCTGGGACCCCGACGTCGCCGGCATCCCTCTGGCGTTCGCCGGCACCGTCCTCGCCACCGTGGCCTTCGCCGGGATCGGCCTCTGGATGGCCGGCACGCTGCGGGGCGAGATGACCCTGGCCTTGGCCAACGGCCTCTATCTGGCCCTGCTCCTGTTGGGCGGCATGGTCATCCCTCTCGAGGAGCTGCCCACCGCCGTGCGGACGTTCGCCGAGCTGCTGCCCGCCGCCGCCCTGGCCGACATCACGACCGGGGCGCTCACCCCCGGGGGCGACATCGCCGCCCGGTCCTGGCTGGTGCTCGTCGTGTGGGCCGTCGCCGCCCCGGCGGCGGCCGTCCGCTGGTTCCGATGGGAGTGAGACCGCCGTGAACAACGCCCCCCGCCTGCCCGTCACCCTGGTCGGCGACGACGAGCCCGTGCCCTGCGTCGACGGCGTCGACCGCCCGTACCTGAACCTGGACGCCGGCGCCTCGACCCCGGCCCTGCCCATCGTGGCCCAGCGGGTCACCGAGTTCCTGCCCCGGTACTCCAGCGTCCACCGGGGTGCGGGGTACCGCTCCCGGGAGGCGACGACGGCCTACGAACGGGCTCGGGACGCCGCCCTGCGCTTCGCCGGTCGCTCCCCCGACGGCGACGACGTGGCCATCCTCTGCCGCAACACGACCGAGGCCATCAACCACCTCGCGTACCGCCTCCGTCTGCGCCCGGATGACGTGGTCGTGACCACCGTGGTCGAGCACCACGCCAACCTGCTGCCGTGGGCCCGGGCCTGCCGACGCCGATTCGTCGAGTGCGGGACGACCGGGACCTTCACCGTGGCCGAGGTCACGGCCCAGCTCGACGACGGCCCCCCGCCCGCCCTCCTCGCGCTGACCGCGGCCTCCAACGTCACCGGCTGGCGCCCCGCCCTCGACGAGATCATCGTCGCCGCCCACGACCGGGGCGTGCCCGTGCTCGTCGACGCCGCGCAGTTGGCTCCCCACGGCCCCCTGCCGGCCGCCGCCGACTTCCTGGCCTGGAGCGGGCACAAGCTCTACGCCCCCTTCGGCACCGGCGTGCTCGTCGGGCCCCGGTCCGCCTTCGCCGACGGCGATCCCTTCCTGGCCGGGGGCGGCGCGGTGGATCTGGTCGACCTGGACGAGGTCGTCTGGACCGATCCCCCCGAGCGGGAGGAGGCGGGCTCGCCGAACGTGATCGGTGCCGTGGCGCTGCACGCGGCCATGGACGAGCTGACCGCCATCGGCTGGGACGCGGTGGCGGCCCACGACGACGAGGTGGCCGAACGGTTGCGCACCGATCTGGCCGCCGTGCCCGGGGTCCACCTGCTCGGTCCGGGGCTGGCCACGGCGACGCTGCCCACGGCCACGTTCACGGTCGACGGGCTGTCCCACGCCCTGGTCGCCGCCCGCCTGAGCGCGGAGTTCGGCATCGGGGTCCGCCACGGTTGCTTCTGTGCCCACCCCTACCTGCTCCGCCTGCTCGGACTCGACGCCGACGAGGTCGCCGCGTACCGGGGTGCGGTGCTCCGGGGCGACAAGCGGGAGATCCCCGGCGCAGTCCGGGCCAGCGCCGGGTTGTCCACCTCGGTCGATGACGTCGACCGCCTGGTGGCCGCCGTCACCCGCATCGCGGCGGGCGAACCGGCCCCGGTGGCCTACGACCAGGACCCCCACACCGGCGACTTCTGGCCCCAAGGCGACCGGCCCGGCTGGACGGCGGCGGACCGCAGCTTCGGCGCGTCCTGCGCCCGGGGCTGAGCCCCCGGATCAGACCTCGGGGAGGGCGATGCAGACCACGGTGCGATCGCCCGCGGGCCAGGTGTTCGACGTCGGGGCCACGATGATGTCGGCCTCCCCCCCGCAGCGATCGGCCACCACCTGGTCGAAGCCGGCCTCGCCGGGATAGGGCCCGATGGGTAGCGCGACCACGGCCACGATCCGGGGGGAGATGGACAGGCAGGGGGTGTCGGTCCCGTAGGGCACCGACCGACCGTCCTCCTCCACCACGTCGGTCTCGACGTAGCAGTCGCCCGGCGCCATCGCCCGGACGTCGGTGCCCTCGGGGCCTCGGCGCAGCAATACCAGGCTGACCCCGACGACCAGGGCCACGGCCAGGGTCACCGCGAACACCACCGTGCCGCGACCGACCCGCGTGGCCGGCCGGGTGGCCGTCCCGTCGACCACGGGGCGGCCCGACAAGGTGCGCGCCGCGTCCGGGTCGAATGCGGTGACCCGCGAGGCGTCAGGGGGAGCGGACTCGAGCACGGTTCACCCGTCGGCTGTGGGGCCTCCGGTCTTGAGGCCTCCGGGTCAGCCTTTGAGCTCGCCCGCGTTCACCATGAGGGACTGGCCCGTGACCATGCGAGCCCGGTCCGAGCAGAGCCAGATCACCGCTTCGGCCACGTCTTCGTCGGCCGGGATCTCGGGGATCGACATGTTGGCCGTGATCTCCCCCATGACCGCCTCGGGCGACACCTGGCGCTCACCGGACTGCCAGTCCACGTACATCTGGACCGGCGGGCCCCACATCCACGTGGGGATGACGACGTTCACCCGGATGCGGTCGGGGCCCAGCTCGTCGGCGAGGTGGTACATGGCCGAGAGGAGCGCGCCCTTGGAGGCGGCGTAGGCGATCTGGGGCATGAGCGTCGGCGGCAGGACCGCGGACTGGGAGCCGATCAGGACCACGGCCCCGCCCCCCGCGTCCCGCAAGGCGGGGGTCACGGCCCGGACCACGTTCATCGACCCGACCACGTTGGTGTCGAAGCAGCGGCGCCAGTCGTCGTCGGACGAGGCCGCCAGGTTGCCGAGGGCGGTGTCGACCGCGGCCACCTGGGCCACCGCGTGCACGGCGCCGAAGCGGTCGGTGGCGGCGGTGACGAGGGCCGTGCAGGCAGCCAGGTCCCCGATGTCGGTGGGTACGGCCAGGACGCGGTCCCCCGAGGGGTCCAGCTCGGTCGCCGCCGCCGCCAGCTTCTCCGCCGACCGGGCGGCCATGACGACGTTGGCCCCGTCGCGCACGGCGAGCCGGGCCACCTCCCCGCCGAGGCCAGGGCCCACGCCGGAGACGATGACGGTCTTGCCTTCGAGGATCATGCGGACGTGTCCTGTTCGGCCGGGGCCGAGCCCGCGGCGTCGAAGGCGGCCTGGACGGCGTCGAAGGTGAGCGCGTCGTCGGAGGGGTCCCAGCGCGGGGTCCGGGTGTGGGCGATGCGGACCGGGTCGTTGCTCTGCTGGGCGTAGGCCCAGCGGAAGAACACCACACCGATCAACATCCAGAGATAGGAGCCACCGACCAGCTTCATGATCACGCCGGCGGCCTGCTGGTCGGACGTGACCGACACGCCCCACAGGCGGAACGGCGTGTCGTACACGTTGTAGACCGACCCGTCGGCGAAGATCAGCCACGAGGCCGGCACCGTCGGCAGCAGGGACATGGCGAAGAGGTAGGCCATGGCGGGCGGGCTGGACATGCGCCACTCGGCGAAGGGGCCGAACACCGGCATCCACATGAGCACGGCGCTGGCCACCACCAGCACGTGGATCCCGTAGTGCATGGGACCGTTGGTCACGACCTTGTTGACCAGCGCGGGCCAATGGGTGAAGACGACCACGGCGTTGAACAGGAGGCCTGCGACCAGGGGCCGGGAGAACCGGTGCAGCCACCGGTAGGACGCCGACCCCTCGGGGACGACCAGGCGGGCCAGCCAGGGCGGCGTGGCCAGCAGGAAGAGCAGCGGCATCACGTAGCTCAGCAACAGGTGCTGGGTCATGTGCAGCGAGAACAGGTACTCCTCGCCGAGGTCGTGCAGGGGCCAGTCCGAGGCCAGCCACAGGGTCAGGATCCCGGCGACCAGGCAGACCGCCTGCCGGCGCCTCAGGACCGGCTGGCCGGCGGGCACGACCTTGGGGCCGATGACCCGGGTCACGTAGAGCGAGAGGGCGACGACCCCGAGGACCAGGAGCCAGACCTCGGGGTGCGGCTGCCAGCGCCAGGCGGCTTCGTTGGCGGCCAGCACGGGGACCTACGGGTTCTGCCAGTAGTGGAAGGTGGTGAGCATGACGATGTACACCGCAATAGCGATGAACAGCCCGGACAGGAACACCCGGGTGAAGATCCGGTTGTCGAAGCGCAGGTGCATGAAGTACCCGATGACCAGAGCGAACTTCACGACCATCATCGTGATCAGGGCCGGGAGGAGGAAGTCACCGAAGTCGAACCAGTAGGTGCTGATCTCGGCCAGGGTGATGGCGGCGAGGAGAGCGGCGACCTTTACGTACAGCAGCTCGGTCGGGTGGTGGGCCCCGGTCTGGTCCGGCTCGGTCGGCAGCGCCTCGTATTCCTCGTCGGTCAGGGCGTCGGTGCTGCTCATCGTGACCTCAGGCTGCCAGGTAGACGACGGTGAAGATGACGATCCAGATGATGTCCACGAAGTGCCAGTAGAGGCCGATGATCTCGACCGTCTCGGCCCGTTCCTGGCTGAGGGTCCCCCGGAGGGACAGACCGACCAGCGACAGGAGCATGAGTATGCCCACGGTCACGTGGACCCCGTGGAACCCGGTCAGCGTGTAGAAGGCCGAGCCGAAGATGTTGGTGGTGAACCCGAGGCCCTCCCGCACGAACGTGGTGAACTCGTAGACCTGGCCACCGATGAAGATCGTGCCCAGCAGGGCGGTGGTCAGCAGCCACAGCCGATTCCGACGCATGTCGCCCCGGGTCAGGGCCGACACGGCCAGCACCATGGTCAGCGAGCTCATGAGGAGGACGAACGAGGAGACCGACGTGAAGGGGATGTCGTAGACGTCCTGGGGCGTCGGCCCCTCGACCGACCGGTCGTGCAGCAGCAGGTAGGTGGAGATGAGCCCACCGAACAGCAGGCACTCCGAGGACAGGAACACCCACATCCCCAGCTTCTCGTTGGAGAGGCCCGTGCTGGTGGCGTGGCCCCCGGCATGGGGCTCGCCCGGGGCGGCGATCGTGGCGTCAGCCACCGGCGACCTCCTCGGTCTCGGGCGCAGCCGCCAACTCGGCCGCGGGGTCGTCGCCGGCGGCGACGGCGTCGGCCGGAGCGTGGTGGTGCGGCGGGTTCTCGTCGTCGTCGGCGGGCTCGAGACCCCAGCCGTAGATCCCACCCAGCACCAGGAGCACGCCGGGGACGGCCCAGGCCAGGTTGAAGATCAGGCCGTAGCCGATCAGGGGGAGGCCCAGCGCCACGACCAGGGGCCAGTAGGACGGTGACGGCAGGTGGACGCCAGTGGCGTCACCCTTCTGGGCCACCTCCTCGGTCTCGGCGATGCGCACGGTGCGCCCGTTCTCGTCGGTGCCGTACTTGCGGTGCCAGAACTCGTCGAGCCGGGTGACCGTCGGGATCTCGTCGAAGTTGTGGGCCGGGGTGGGCGACGGGAGCATCCACTCGAGGCTGCGGGCGTCCCACGGGTCGGGGCCCGGCGGCGGGGCGCTGGCGGCGTTGAGCCGGCTGCGGACCACGTTGGCCAGGAAGACCAGGATGGACACGGCGATCGTGAAGGCCCCGATCGAGGAGACCATGTTCCAGAGGTCGAAGCCGAGGCCCTCTTCGTACGTGTAGATCCGGCGGGACATGCCCTGCAGGCCGAGGATGTGCATGGGCCCGAACGTCAGGTTGAAGCCGATGAACATCAGCCAGAAGTGGACCTTGCCCAACCTCTCGTTGAGGACGTGGCCGAAGATCTTGGGCCACCAGAAGTAGAAGCCGGAGAAGAGGCCCATCATGGCTCCGCCGAAGAGGACGTAGTGGAAGTGGGCGACGATGTAGTAGGTGTCGGTCTGCTGGGTGTCGGCCGGGGCCACGGCGTGGGTCACGCCCGAAAGCCCACCGATGGTGAACATGCCCACCAACCCGATGGCGAAGAGCATCGCCGTGGTGAACTCGAGCTTGCCCCCCCACATGGTGGCCATCCAGTTGAGGATCTTCACCCCGGTGGGCACGGCGATGAACATGGTCGACAGGGCGAAGGCCGCCACCGAGATGGGCCCGAGCCCGGAGACGAACATGTGGTGGGCCCACACGCCCCAGCCCATGAAGCCGATGGCGATGCCCGAGGCGACCATGAACGGGTACCCGAAGATGGGCTTGCGGCTGAAGACCGGGATGACCTCGGACACGATGCCGAAGCTGGGCAGGATCAGGATGTAGACCTCGGGGTGGCCGAAGATCCAGAACAGGTGCTGCCAGAGGAGCGGGTCGGCGCCCTGGGAGACGTTGAAGAAGTTGGCGCCGAAGAGCCGGTCCAGGGTCAGCAGGACCAGAGCCACGGTGATCACCGGCAGGGCCAGCACCAGGAGCACCTGGACGACCAGGATCATCCAGGTGAACACCGGCATCTTCATCAGGTCCATCCCCGGCGCCCGCATGTTGAGCACGGTGACGGTCAGGTTGACGGCGCTGGCCAGCGAGGCGATGCCGGCGATGAGCAGGCCGAGGCTGAAGAAGTCGAGGCCGTGGGACGGCGAGAAGACGACGCCGGTGTTCGGGGCGTAGGCGAACCAGCCCCCGTCGGGGCCACCGCCGAGGAACCAGCTGGTGTTGACGAAGATGCCGGCGGCCAGGAAGCACCACAGGCTGAAGGCGTTCATCCGGGGGAAGGCGACGTCCCTGGCCCCGATCTGGAGGGGCAGCAGGTAGTTGGCGAACGCCGCAGCCATGGGCATGATCACCAGGAACACCATGGTGACGCCGTGCATGGTGAACACCTGGTTGTAGGTGTTGGCCGAGAGCAGGTCGCTGCCCGGGCGGGCCAGCTGCGTGCGGATGAGCAGGGCCTCGCTGCCGCCGACGCAGAAGAAGAAGAAGGCGGCGACGCCATACATGATGCCGATGCGCTTGTGGTCGACGGTGGTGACCCAGCTCCGCCAGCCGGTGGTCGTCGCCGGGCGACGGAACACACCCAGCGGCTGGAAGTCGTCGTCGCCGTCAGCGGCGGCGGGCAGAGCGAGTGGGCGTTCTTCGGTGAGTGCCACGGGTGCCTCAGTCCAGGGTCTGTAGGTAGGCCACGAGCTGATCGATCTGCTCCTCGCCGAGCTCGAGGTCGGGCATGCCACGGGGCAGCGCGCCGTTCAGGGTGGCGGTGTCGGCGTACATGGGTTTCTCGGCGGGCGGATCGCGCAACCAGGCCTCGAGCTGCACCCGGTTGAACGTGCCCTCCTCGGCCAGGTGGGTGTAGAAGTCGTGCAGGTCCGCGTCATCGGCCTGCGCGTAGAGGCGGAAGATGGAGCCGGCGAAGGTCGACCGCGTCATGAGGTGGGTCAGCTCCGGCGCGGTGCCCGAGACGGTCGCTGCCCCGGTGTAGTCGTCGTTGAGGCCGCGGATCTGGTGGCAGGAGGTGCAGGTCGACGAGAACAGCGCTTCGCCGTCCACCGCGTCACCGGTGGCGGCCTCGGCCGGCCGCACCTGGTTCTCCAGCCACGCGTCGTACTCGTCCTGGGGCAGGGCGATGACCCGGATGCGCATGTTGGCGTGAGACAACCCGCAGAACTCGGTGCACTGGCCCCAGTAGGTCCCGGGCTCGTCGGCCTCCAACGTCAGCGGGTGGTGCCGGCCGGGCACGGCGTCCTTCTTGCCGTTCAGGGCGGGGATCCAGAAGCTGTGGATCACGTCCATCGAGGTGATGTCGAGGTTGACCGGTTCCCCGGCGGGGATGATCATCTCGTTCGCAGTGCGGAAGTCGTAGGTCCCGTCACCGTCGACGTCGTACTGGAAGTCCCACCACCATTGTTGGCCCACGACGTCGATCTCCAGGGCGTCCTCGGGCTCATCGTCGATGTCGAACAGGGTGGTCAGGGTGCCCACGGCCACGAAGGCCAGGATGACCGCGGGCAGGATCGTCCAGCCCAGCTCGAGCACGAGGTTGCCGTGGGTCTGGCTGGGCAGCTCCGAGTCGTCGTCGCGCTTGCGCCTCCGGAAGCGGACGACGAGGTAGACGATGCCCAGCTCGACGAACAGGAACACGACCCCGGCGATGAGCATGACCGGCAGGAGCAGGTTGTCGATCGACTGGGCCTCGGGGCCCTTCGGGTCCAGCGTGTCCAGGGGCGCGTCGCTGGCGCAGCCGGCGGCGACCACCACCAGGAGGAGGCCGAGGGCCAGGGTGCGCAGGCGGGAGGACCTCACCGGCCGAGTGTGACCCACCGGATCGGGGGCCTCCAAGTCGGTCATCGCCCCTACTCACCGGCCTCGTGCGCCGGCTCTTCGTGGAAGTCGCGCTCGCCCGCGGCCACGCCGGCGATGCCGCCGCCGATGATGGCCAGTGCGCCCAGGAGGAGGAACGCGGTGGCCAGCGTTCCGCTGTGCCGGGGGCGGATGAACACGATGATCGCCCCGACCATGATCAGGCTGGCGGCGGCCGAAGCGACGACCACCGCGGTCAGGGGCGAGACGGCGAGCAGCACCCGGGAGATGCCGAGGACGACGAAGAGGATGACCAGGACCGCGCCCACGGGGATCTCGATCGGCGCCATCAGCCGGTTGCGGATCGCCCGGTTCACCTCGGGGTCACCCGTGGCCCGATCGGCCCACACCTGAACGGCCCACTCGACGGCGGTGACGGCGAGCAGGACCAGACCGAGGACGAAGAGGCCGGGCCCGACGACCAGGCCGAGGGCGGCGACCACGAGGCCGAAGGCCCCGACCAACGGCCAGGGGCTGGCCGAGGCGGGCGGCGCCACCTCGGGCAGGACGTCGCTGGACTGGAGGGCCGCGGTGGCGTCCGGATCGGCGTCTCGCAGGGCGACGCTGAACAGGCCGAGGACCAGGGTCGAGGCCCCGAGGAGGACGAGCACGGCGTACCCGAAGTGCTCACCGACCCCGCCCTTGTAGCCGAGGGTGAGGACGCCCACGACATCGCCACCGCTGGCGAGGCCGTACACCGCCGCCCCGAGAAGGGCGAGGACGGTGTAGGCGAAGAACAGGCGAGAGCCGGTACCAACCATGAGCTCCTACTTGGTCACGTAGACGGCGTACCAGATCACGATGTAGATCGCGACCGAGGCGTTCCAGAAGATGGCGGCGGCGGCGATGCCTTCGCTGTCCCGCCCGGAGTACTGGCCCCCGAGGGTGCGGAACGCCATCAGGGCCACGAACACCATCGCGGCGATGATGGTGGCGATGTGGAAGCCGCCGATGACGTAGAGCATCAGCTCGGGGATGCTGCGGCCGATCGCCGCCCCCATCTGGGTGAACAGGTAGACCGCCGAGTTGACGTAGGCCAGGCCGAGGACCAGGGTCAGGCCGAGGGCCACGTAGGCGTTGGGCCGGTCGTCGTTGGCGATCGAGTAGCGGGCCCACTGCAGGGCGATCGCCGACATCAGGAGGGTGACCGCACCCATGTTGGGCGGCGAGAGCGGGATGACCACGCCCTCCGGCAGCCAGGCCCCGTCGGTGCCGGCCCGGAGGGCGACATAGGCCCCGATGAGGGCAGCGAAGGCCATGACCACGGCTGAGGACCCCAGCACCGTGGCCACCAGCAGCACGCGGGGGCGGGCGGGGGCGGGCGGGGAGGCGAGCGCGGGGTACATCGGCTCGGGCCCGGCGGGCTCAGCAGTGGTGGCCATCTACGCCTCGTCCTCGGCGGCGACCAGCGGCGTGGCCGACGTCACCTCGGGCACGGGCTCGGGGAAGTTGCCCGTCGGCGGGGGGGAAGGAGCCGACCACTCGAGGGTCTGGCCGCCCCAGGGATCGGCGGCGTCGGCGGCGGGGCGGCGACCGGCGATCACCCGCAGCAGGGCGAGGACGGCGACGAGCGCACCCACCGCGAGCACGATCGAACCGATGGCGGCGATCAGGTTGAAGGTGTCGACGCCGTCGCGAGGGTCGAAGCCCTCGAAGGAGTTGGCCGGCTCGTCGAGCATGCCGGCGACGCATTCGGCGGCGGCGAGCACGACCCCACCACCGGCGACCAGGAGCCCGGCGGCGATGGCCAGGACGGAGGGGACGTGCCGGCCCCAGATCTTGGGGGCCCACCAGCAGATGGCGGCGACGGCGGCCACGAGCGAGGCGGTGAAGACGAAGTTCATCTGCCCGACCACCCAGGTGGTGCCCAGGAGGTGGAAGGGCTCGACGACGGCGGCGGCCCCGGCCCCGACCGCAACCAGCAGCAGCAACAGGCCGAGCATCGACAGGAGGAACGCGGGATGCAGCTTGGGCCGGTTGTGACGGGCGCTGTCGGCCATGCCGCCGAACACGAGCAGGACGGGCAGGCCGATGGCGAAGGCCATGCCTATGTAGAGCGCCTCGGTGAGCAGATCCGGGTAGTAGCGGGGCTGGGCCCACGCCCCGAAGGCCAGGATGCCGAAGCCGCCGATGCCGGCCCAGACGGTCCCGCGGTGACGCTGGACCGCGGCGGCGGAGACGGGCACGATCTCGGCCACCACGCCGAGGACGGGGATGGCCATGGCGTAGACCTGCGGCTGGGCGAAAGCCCACTCGAGGCGGGAGAAGAGCTCCGCGGGCTGGCCGAAGAGGACCTGGCCGTAGCGCAGGTCCAGGTAGGCCAGGAGGAGCCCGCCCATCAGGACCGGCAGGGAGAGCAGCCACACCACCCCCGCCACCAGCATCGACCAGGCGAAGGGCGGCACCTGCAGCAGTGACATGTGTCGCGGGCGTAGGGCGATGACGGTGGTGACCACGCAGACCGAGGCCAGGAGCAGGCCGGCAATGACCAGGCCGAGGCCCAACAGGCCGAGGGCGATGGCGTCGGGCTCGAGGCTCTCCGTGGCGGCGACCCCGCCGTCGATGGCGTAGCTGAGCAGTAGGAGGACGGCGCCGCCGCCCCACGTCCAGAGCGCGGCGGCCGCGGCCCGGGGGAAGGCGATGGTCGACGCGCCGACCTGCAGGGGCACGATCGCAGTGGCCAAGCCGATGAAGAGGGGCAGGACGACCAGGAACGTGATGCCGACGCGGTAGAGCGAGAAGAACTGCAGGACGTGGTCGTTGCCGAGGACCTCGAGCTCGTCGACCGTGATCCGCTCGACGCTCAGCAGGACCCCGGCCACGGCGATGAGCAGCAGGAAGAGTCCCGACGCGCCGATCCACACGCGGCCGACGGTCTTGTGGTCGCCTGTGCCGAGGACCGCAGGCAGCCCCCGCAGCTCGCGGTGAGTGCCGTCGTCGGCCGGATCGCGGTCGGAGGTCGTCTCGGGGGGCGCGGACGATGGGGTCTCGGTCACGGTCATGGCCGGTTCGGGACTTTACACAGGGGGTCCGGAGCGGAGGGAATCACGACAGCAACGCATCCACCGCCATCACCCCGAAGAGGACGCTCACATAGGTGATGGACCAGTGGAACAGGGCCATGGCCCGCTCCGGCGTGGGATCGTCCCGCAGGCGGACGCTCTGGACCGTGAACACGGCCCCCAGCACGACGGCGGCGGCCGAGTAGAGCAGGCCCATGTCGGCGACCGGGATGAACAGCAGGGTGAGGGCCCAGACGATCACCGTGTAGGCCACGATCTGGCGGCCCACGGTGGCGTCGTCGGCGACCGAGGGCAGCATGGGGACCGAGGCCGCCGAGTAGTCCTCGCGGTAGCGGATGGCCAGCGCCCAGAAGTGGGGTGGGGTCCAGAAGAAGATGACCGCGAAGAGCACCACGGGGGCCCAGGCCAGCTGGCCGGTCACCGCGGTCCAGCCGATCAGGGTGGGCACGGCCCCAGCGGCGCCCCCGATGACGATGTTCTGGCGGGAGGTCCGCTTCAGCCAGAGCGTGTACACGAACACGTAGAACAGGCAGGCCGAGACGGCGAGCACCGCGCTCAGCAGGTTGACCTGCCACCACAGCAGGGCGAAGGCGGCGACCTCGAGGCCCAGGGCGAAGGTGAGGGCCGCCCGCGGTGTCAGCTCACCGGTGACCAGCGGGCGGTTGCGGGTCCGCTCCATGAGCGCGTCGATGTCGCGATCGACGACCATGTTGATGGCGTTGGCCCCGCCGGCGGCCAGGGAGCCGCCCAGGACGGTGACCAGGACCAGGCCCAGGGGAGGAACGCCCTGCTCGGCCACGAACATGACCGGCACCGTCGTCACGAGCAGGAGCTCGATGATCCTCGGCTTGGTGAGGGCGACATAGGCCCCGAGCCGGGACCGCGTCGACGTGAGGGTCGTGACCGCCATGCGAGCCCGACTCTACGGGGCAACTTCCCCCGGTCCCCAATGCGGAGGACGCTGCGACGCGTCCCTAGCCTTTGGCGGGTGACGCGGCTCGAACTGACCCCTGCGGCGTACCGCCGGGTGACGGCCCTGGCCCTCGTGGCCCTGGTGTTCATCGTGGTCACCGGCGCCGCGGTCCGCCTCACCGGATCGGGGCTGGGTTGTCCGGACTGGCCCACCTGCGACGGCGCCCAGATCGTCTCGGAGTTCCGGGAGACACCGGAGATCATCGAGTTCGTCAACCGCATGATCACCGGCCTGGTGTCGGTCGCGGTGGCCGCCGCCGTGCTCGGCTCGTTGCGGCGGACGCCCCGCCGGCGGGACCTCACGTTGCTTTCCTGGGGCCTGGTGGCCGGCGTCGTGGCCCAGATCGTGCTGGGCGGGGTCACCGTCCTGCTGGAGCTGACGCCGCCTGCGGTGATGGCCCACTTCCTGCTCTCGATGGCCCTGGTGGCCGACGCCGTGATCCTGCACCACCGCGCCGGCGAGCCCGACGTCGGCGTCCGGCGACCGGACGTGACGCCGACGACGCTCTGGTTGGGCTGGGCCACCGTGACCGTGACCGCCATCGTCATCTTCGTCGGGACGATGGTCACCGGGACAGGGCCGCACGGCGGCGACCCCGATGTCGAACGCCTCCCCTTCGCCATCCGTGAGGTGGCCCGCGTGCACGGCGCCTTCGCCTGGCTGCTCACCGCCCTGCTTCTCGGCCTCATGCTCCGAACCCGTCGGGGCTGGCCCGTGCTCGCCGCCGTCGCCGCCCAGATCACCATCGGCTACCTCCAGTACTTCAACGGTGTGCCCGAGGGGCTGGTCGCCCTCCACGTCCTCGGCGCCACCCTGGTGTGGATCACCGTGCTCCAGCTCCACCTCTCTCTCTGGACGGTCGACCCCGCACCGGTCGCCCCCGCCTCGACGGCCGAACCGGTGCCGGCGTGAGCACCACCCCGGCCGAGGTCGACGTCCCCGACGTCGACGACGTCGTCGACCCCGACCGCCCCTGGATCGTCCTCGTGTGGAACGACCCCATCAACCTGATGTCGTATGTGACCTACGTGTTCCAGAAGCTGTTCGGCTACTCGCTGGAGAAGGCCACCAGCCTGATGCTGGACGTGCACGAGAAGGGGCGGGCCGTGGTCTCGAACGGGACCCGGGAGAAGGCCGAGCTGGACGTGTTCCGCCTCCACGAGCACGGCCTCTGGGCCACGATGCAGCAGGAGGACGCAACCTGATGGTGTTCGGCTTCGGAGGCGGGCCGATCCGGCGGGAACGGGACGGGACCTTCACCATCCGCCTGAGCGAGCCCGAGCAGATCCTGCTGAAGTCCCTGCTGGCCCAGCTCCGGACGCTGCTGAAGCTGGAGGGCGGGAGCGAGATCACCGACGAGTCCGGGGTCCGCCGCCTCTTCCCCACCGCCTACGCCGGCCGCGACGACCTCGAGGCCGAGTACCAGGCCATGGTCCACGACGACCTCCTGGCCCGGCGGTTGGCCAACATCGACGAGATCGAGTCCACGATCGTGCTCCCGTCGCTCGACGAGGAGCAGCTCGGTACCTGGCTGCGGACCTTCAACGACCTTCGCCTGGTCCTGGGCACCCGCCTCGACGTCTCCGAAGACGACCTCGGCCCCATCGACCCCGACGATCCCGAGGCGCCGGCCCAGGCCGCCTACGAGTACCTCGGCTGGCTCCTCGAAGCCACCGTCGGCGCCCTCACCGGCTCCCTGCCCGACCCCGAGGCCGACTAGACGACGCCTTCGGCTCGGCGGCGGCGGAGATGGACGAAGGCCTTGGCCGCCCCCCACTCGATCCCCGGGTCCCGCAGCTCCGGCGCGACGTCCTCGAAGGCGGCCGGAGCCAAGGCGTAGACGTCATCCGGGAAGGCTCGTACCGCGAACTCGTCTCGCTCGACCGGTCGGGCGCCGAACGCCGCCAGGACGGCTGTCGCCGGCCCCGTCCCCTCCCGGAGGACGGCCAGCGGAGTGGTCGTCTGCGCGTCGATGTCGGTGGTCAGCAGGTCCCGGATCCGGGGCATGACCTCGGCCTTGGCCTGCCTGGCCGCCGTCTCGGCGGCCAGGACGAAACGGTCCCCACCGGGCAGGCGTTGGGAAGCGGCGACCCGCCGGACGGCGCCGATCAGCCACGGGGTCACCGCGGCGTCGATGGCGTCGGCGAGCGCGGCCGCCTTCTCGGCCAGGGCGCGGTCCATGTCCTCCTCCACGGCGCCATCCTGTCGGGCATGGCCCTCCGCCCCACCCGCATCCCGCCCGGCCCCGGCCAGGAGTCGGTCTGGGACTACCCCCGACCCCCTCGGGTCGAGCCCACCGACCGCCGCGTCCGAGTCGAGCTCGGCGGGGTGGTGATCGCCGACACCACCCGGGCGCTCCGGGTCCTCGAGACGAGCCAGCCGCCTGCCTTCTACCTCCCGCCCGAGGACGTGGCTCGGGAGCACCTCGAGCGCACGGACAAGCACAGCTTCTGTGAGTGGAAGGGCCACGCCGACTACTGGACGGTGACCGTGGGCGACCGGGTCGCCCGCGACGCGGCCTGGTCCTACCCGGCCCCGAACCCGGCCTTCGCCGCCATCGCCGACCACCTGGCCTTCTACCCGCGAGCCATGGACGGCTGCTTCGTCGACGACGAGCGGGTCGAGAGCAACGACGGCGACTTCTACGGTGGCTGGATCACCTCCGCGGTGGTCGGCCCCTTCAAGGGCGCCCCCGGCACGGGTCACTGGTAGTTCAGCCCCGCGCCCGGGCCGAGGCGTCGCCGATGACACGGTTGACGATCGGCGGCAGGGTGTCGGTGACACAGGTCAGGGTGACGAGCTGGTCGGCGACCTCGACGGTCGGGGCGCAGGGCACGAAGCGTCCGAGGCGCAGCGGAACGACCACCGGTCCGCTGCCGCCGCCCTCGAGCACGAGGTCGTCGCCGGTCATGGTGGCCTGCACCGTGACGCCACCCGCCGTGACCGTGCCGTCGGCGGCGATGTCCACCGACACGCCCACGAGCGCGGCGATGGTGCTCTCGCTGAGGGAGATGGAGGTGGTCGCCTCGTCGATGTCGGTCACCTCGACCTGGCCGTTGAAGGCCGACACCCGGTCGAAGACCAGACCGTCCACCTCGAGCCGGAACTGGTCGACGGTCACGCCCCGCTCGCGCACCCCTTGCAGCTCGAGGGTGGCGCTGACCTCGCCGTAGGCACCGAGACGGCCGAGGAAGGGGAAGGAATCGATGACGAACGTGGCGTCCTCCACGTCGACGCGGTCGCCGTTCACGAACTCGTCCTCCACCCGACCCTCGACGAAGCCCTTGGCCACCACGTCGAGAACGAGATAGAGCAGCAGGAAGGCCACGAGCACGCCGACTGTGACCAGGAGGCGCCTCACGCCAGCGCCTCACCCCCGAGGTCGAGGGCGGCGTTCAGGTTCCCCGAGCGCAACCCCTCGAGGTCGAGGGTGACGTACCGGTAGCCGGCCGCCCGGACCACCGCCACCACCTCGGGGCGACGGGCCAGTACGACCTCGAGGGCGGCGACCGGGACCTCGAGGCGGGCCAGGTCGTCGTAGTGGCGGACCCGCAGGTCGCCCAGGCCGAGGGCCCGCAGGCCGGCCTCCGCCCGTTCGACCTGGCCGAGCACGCCCACCGAGACCTCGGTGCCGTAGGGCACCCGCGACGCCAGGCAGGGGGCCGCGGGCTTGTCCCACACGGCCAGGCCCAGGTCCCGGGCGGCGGCGCGGATCTCGTCCTTGCGCAGGCCGGCGTCGACCAGCGGGAAACGAGCGCCCCGTCGGCGGGCCGCCTCCTGGCCCGGTCGGTGGTCGCCCAGATCGTCCACGTTGACCCCGAGCAGCACCGTGGCGTCCACCTCGTCGGCCAGCGGCATGAGCGCGTCCATCAGGGCGTCCTTGCACCAGAAGCAGCGGTCACCGTCGTTGGTCCGGTACGCGGCCCGGGTCATCTCCTCGGTCCGCACCTCCTGCCAGCGCAGCCCCCAGTCGGCGGCCAGGTCCCGGCAGGCTGCCCGCTCGGCGGCGGCGAGAGACGGGGAGACGGCGGTGGCGCACAGGACCCGATCGGCCCCGAGGGTCTCGGTGGCGACGTAGGCCAGCAGCGAGGAGTCGACCCCCCCGCTGAAGGCCACGACCGCGCGGTCGTGGCCGCCCAGGGCTCGGCGCAGGCGGTCGACGGTGGCCGTCGCGCCGTCCTCAGCCATCGACGACCTCGAGGCGGATGCGCTTGTTGGCCTTGCCCTTGGACTCGGTCTTGACCACCCGGATGCCCCCGACCTCGCCCGTCGAGGCCACATGCGTCCCGCCGTCGGCCTGCTTGTCCAGGCCCACGATGTCCACCACCCGGATCTCGGTGACCGACTCGGGGATCATGTTCACCTTCGTCCGGATCAGGTCCTCGTCGGTGATGGCGGTGTCCCGGGGCAGGAAGGCCACCTCGATCGGCCGGTCGGCGGCGATCTCGGCGTTGACCAGTTCCTCGACGCGGTTCCCGAAGCCCTCGGGTAGGGGGTCGAACTCGAAGTCCATGCGGGCGGCCAGGGGCGTCATGTTGCCGCCGGTGACCGCCGTGCCCCACTCGTTCCAGATGACCCCGCAGAGGATGTGCAGGGCGGTGTGGGTCCGCATCAGGTCGTGGCGCCGCACCCAGTCGACCTCGCCGGCCACGACCGTGCCGAGGTCGGGGACCGCTCCGTCGAGGGCGTGCCAGGCCTCCGGGCCCTGCTTCGTGACCTCGGTGACAGCGGCGCGGTCGCCCGGCCAGGACAGGGTGCCCGTGTCGTGAGGCTGACCACCACCGGTGGGGTAGAACGCGGTGCGGTCGAGACGGAGACGGCTTCCGTCGACCTCGGCCACCGTGCCCTCGAAAGCCCGGAGGTACGCGTCCCTCAGGTACAGCAGTTCGGTGGTCACCCTGGCCCGGACCTCCTCGTGTCCGCAGGATTGTGCCTCTGTTACAGGTCCGTTGCGCGATGAACACTGCGGCGAACCGTGGCCTATGCTCCCTCTCGCCGTGGCGATGACGCCACGGCAAGCTGCTTTCCGAGGGGAGAGAAATGCGATTCAACGGACGTCTGTGGCGTCTGCTGGCCTTGTTCTTCGGTTTCACCATGATCGTCGCCGCATGCGGTGACGACAGTGGTGGCGATGACTCCGCCAGTAGCGACACGACCGAAGCCAGTTCCGACACCACGGCACCCGATGGCGGTACCGCCGACGGGGTCCTGAAGGTCGGGACGATCCTGCCCGAGACGGGCGACCTTGCGTTCCTCGGGCCACCTGAGTTCGCGGGGGCCCAGCTGGCCATCAACGAGATCAACGACGAAGGTGGTGTGCTCGGCGCAGATGTCGAGTACTCGCCGGGCGACTCCGGTGACACCAACACCGACATCGCCAACCAGACGACGGATCGGCTCCTCTCCGAGGGTGTCGACGTGATCGTCGGCGCCGCCTCGTCGGGCGTGTCCTTCACGGTCATCGACAAGATCACCGGCGCGAACGTCATCCAGTTCTCGCCGGCGAACACGTCGCCGGACTTCACGGAGTACGACGACAACGGGCTGTACTTCCGTACCGCCCCGTCCGACGTGCTCCAGGGCCGGGTCCTCTCCGACCTGATCGTCGCTGACGGCAACGCCACGGTCGGGATCATGGCTCGCCAGGATCCCTACGGTGAGGGTCTGCTGCAGTACACGGCAGGGCCTCTGACCGAGGCCGGGGCCGAAGTCACCAACGACGGCGGGATCGTCTATGACCCCGCGGCCGAGAACTTCGACGCCGAGGTGGGCGAGATCGTCGCCGCCGACCCTGACGCCTTCGTCATGATCGGTTTCGAGGAGTCCGCGCAGATCCTGACCTCGCTGTTCGAGGCGGGCTACACGCAGGGCGACAAGGACATCTACCTGGTCGACGGCAACGTCGGTAACGCACTCGGCGAGAACTTCGCCGACAACCCGGGGATCCTGGAAGGCGTGCGGGGCACCCTGCCGTCGGCCGAGCTCTCCGAGGACCTGCGTGGCCGCCTCCTCGAGGTGGACCCGGAGCTGGAGGACTTCTCCTACGGCCCCGAGACCTACGACGCCGTCGTCATCACCGCCCTGGCCGCTGAGGTGGCCGGGACCGACGATCCAGTCGCCATTGCAGCTGAGATCAACGGGGTGACCCGCGACGGCACCACGTGCACCACCTTCGCGGAGTGCCGTGATCTCGTGGCGGACGGCGAGGACATCGATTACGACGGTGCGGGTGGTCCTTACACCTTCGGTGATGCCGGTGAGCCCACGGAGGCGAGCTTCGCGATCCTCCAGTACGGCCCCGACAACCAGATCGATGACAGCCTGACCGAGTACCAGTTCGCGGCGATCGAGGAATAGACCCCTCGGTACAACCGGACAACAGCGTGCGAGCCGCCCCGAGAGGGGCGGCTCGTTCGCGTGGTAGACGAGGGCCGTGACCACGATCGACCTCCAGCACACGACTGAGGATCTGGCCCGGTCAGCCCAAGGCGCCCTGGAGCGGTGCGGGGTGGATCCGGCGATCGGCGACGGACCGACGATCACGGCCCGGACGCCGGTCACCGGCGAGGAGCTCTTCGCCGTGCCGGGCGTCGACCGGGACGGCATGGACGCCGCCATCGGTCGGGCCCACGCCGCCTTCCTCGAATGGCGCACCGTCCCCGCTCCCGTGCGGGGTGCCCTGGTGAAGCGCTTCGGGGTCCTGCTGGACGAGCACCATCAGGACCTCGCCGACCTGGTGGCCATCGAGGTCGGCAAGATCGGAGCCGAGGCCCGGGGCGAGGTCCAGGAGATGATCGACATCTGCGACTTCGCCGTCGGTCTCTCCCGCCAGCTCGACGGTCGCACCATGCCCTCGGAGCGGCCGGGGCACCGGCTGATGGAGACCTGGCACCCCCTGGGCGTGGTGGCCGTCATCAGCGCCTTCAACTTCCCGGTCGCCGTCTGGTCGTGGAACGCGGCCCTGGCCCTCGTCTGCGGTGACACGGTGGTCTGGAAGCCGTCGGAGTCCACGCCGTTGACCGCCATGGCGTGTTCCGCCCTCTTGGACCGGGCGGCCGCCGACGTCGACGCGCCGGGCGACCTGAACGTGCTCGCCGTCGCCGGTCCCGACGACGCCGCCCCGCTGCTCGACGACCCCCGGGTGGCCCTGGTCAGCGCCACCGGCTCGGAGCGCATGGGGGCCCTGGTCGCCCCCCGTGTGGCGGCCCGCTTCGGCCGCTGCCTGCTCGAGCTCGGCGGCAACAACGCCGCCGTGGTCACGCCCTCGGCCGACCTCGACCTGGCCGTGCGGGGCATCGTGTTCGCCGCCGCGGGCACGGCGGGTCAGCGCTGCACGACCCTGCGCCGGGTCATCGCCCACGAGTCGCTGGTCGACGACCTGGTCGGCCGGCTGGCCGAGGTGTTCGGACGGCTCCCGGTCGGCGACCCCTTCGCCGACGGGACCATGGTCGGGCCGCTGATCGCGCCGAGGGCAGCCGATGCCATGCGGGCCGCCCTCGATCAGGCGGTGGCCGAGGGGGGCGAGGTCGTGGCCGGCGGAGAGCCGCTGACGGCCGACGAGGCGCCCGACGCCGTCTACGTCCGGCCCGCCCTGGTGCGGATGCCGGCCCAGACCGACGTCGTCCGGCGGGAGACGTTCGCCCCGCTGCTCTACGTCCTCACCTACCGCAGCCTGGAGGAGGCGGTGGCCCTCCACAACGACGTCCCTCAGGGCCTGTCCTCGTCCATCTTCACCACGGACCAGCGGGAGGCCGAGCGTTTCCTGGCCGCCGACGGCTCCGACTGCGGCATCGTCAACGTCAACATCGGGACCTCGGGCGCCGAGATCGGGGGCGCCTTCGGCGGCGAGAAGAACACCGGCGGCGGACGGGAGTCGGGCTCCGACGCCTGGCGGGGCTACATGCGCCGGGCCACCAACACCGTCAACTACTCCGACGAGCTGCCACTGGCCCAGGGGGTCACCTTCACGTGAGCGGGGCGGCCCTGCCGACCTCGGCTGAGGTGGTGATCGTCGGTGGCGGGGTCATGGGCACGTCCGTCGCCTTCCACCTGGCCGAAGCGGGGGTGGCCGACGTCCTCCTCCTCGAACGGGACGCGCTGGGGGCGGGCTCCACGGCGAAGGCGGCGGGCGGGGTCCGGGCCCAGTTCTCCGACGCGGTCAACATCGCCCTCGGGGCCCGGGGCCTGGAGGCCTTCGAGGGCTTCGCCGAGCGGCCGGGCGGGGCCATCGACCTGGACCAGGTCGGGTACCTGTTCTGCCTGACCACGGCCGAGGACCTGGCCACCTTCGAGGCCGCGGTGGCCCTGCAGAACTCGATGGGCGTGGCCACCCGCCTGCTGCCCCCGACCGAGGCAGCCGCCCTGGCCCCGATACTGCGCACCGACGACCTCCTGGCTGCGGCGTACCACGCCCGGGACGGCATCTGCTCGCCCGACGGCGTGGTCCAGGGCTACGCGGCCGCGGCCCGGCGCCTCGGCGCCACGCTCCTCACGGGGGTCGAGGTCACCTCCATCGAGGCCGACGCCGCCGGGGTCGCGGCGGTCGTGACCGGCGCCGGCCGGGTCACGACCGGCTCGGTCATCTGCGTCGCCGGGGCCTGGTCCGAGGCCCTGGCCGCCACGGCCGGGGTCCACCTGCCCGTCACCCCGCTCCGCCGGCAGATCGTGGTCACCGAGGCCTTGGACGAGCGACGGCAGGCCCTGGCGCCCCGCAGCACCCCCATGACCATCGACGCCGCCTCCACCTTCTACTTCCACCGGGAGGGGCCGGGCATGCTCATGGGCCTCTCCTACGAGGACGAGGTGCCCGGCTTCGACCTCTCGACCGACGACGCCTGGCTCCCCACCCTCCTCGCCGCCGTCGAGGCCCGGGCCCCCGCCCTGGCCGACCTGGGTGTGGCCCACCGGTGGGCCGGGCTCTACGAGGTCTCCCCCGACCACAACGGGCTCATCGGAGCAGCGACCGACCGGCCTGGGTTCTTCTACGCCACGGGGTTCTCCGGCCACGGCTTCCTCCAGGGACCGGCGGTGGGCGAGGTGCTCCGGGACCTGTGGCTGGGGCGGGAGCCGTTCGTGGACGTCAGCCCGCTGTCCGCCGAGCGGTTCGCCGTCGGCACCGTCCGACCGGAGCACCACATTGTCTGACGCCGATCCGGACCCGCTCGGCCTCGGTCCCGAGGAGATGCGGCGGCTCGGCTACTGGGTCGTCGACCAGGTGGTCGACCACATCACCGAGATCAGCGACGATCCCGCGCTGCGCACCGACTCGCCCGGCCGCCTCCTGGCCCTCCTGGGCGGGCCGGTCCCCACCGAGCCCGGAGACCCGCAAGCGGCCATGGCCACGTTGGTCCAGGTGGCCCTCGCCACCATGCAGCACACCGATCATCCCCGCTTCTTCACCCGCGTCCCCGGGCCGTCGTCGTACCCCGCGGTGCTCGGCGAGTGGCTGGGCACCGGGTTCCAGGCCATCGCCGCCTCCTGGGGCGGTGGGGCAGGGCCCACGACGGTCGAGCTGGTCGTGCTGGACTGGCTGCGCACCCTCCTCCGCCTCCCGGACGGCACCGAGGGCATCCTGCTGTCCGGGGGATCGATGGCCAATCTGACCGGCCTCATGGCCGCCCGCCACGAGGGGGGCGACGGGGTCGTCTACCTGTCCGACCAGACGCACTCGTCCATCGGCCGAGGCCTGGCCGCGACCGGGTTCGCCGAGATCCGACTGCTCCCGACCGACGATCGCCTCCGGCTGGGCGTCGACGCCGTCCACCGGGCCGTGGCCGACGACCGCGCCGCCGGGCACCGGCCGACGATCGTCGTGGCCACCGCGGGGACCACCAACACCGGGGCCGTCGACCCGCTCCCCGAGCTCGCCGATCTCTGCGCCGCCGAGGGCCTCTGGCTCCATGTCGACGGCGCCTATGGGGCCCCCGCCGCCCTGGCGCCGTCCGGGCGCTCGGTGCTGGCCGGGCTGGAACGGGCCGACTCGGTCGTACTGGACCCCCACAAGTGGCTCTTCCAGCCCTACGACATCGGGGTGCTCCTGGTCCGACGGCCGGGCGCCCTGGAACGGGCCTTCACCATGAACCCGGAGTACCTGGCCGACATCGTCGCCGACACCGACGAGGTCGACCTGCGCAGCCGGTCACTGGAGCTGAGCCGGCGAGCCCGGGCCCTCAAGCTCTGGCTGACCTTCCGGACCTACGGCAGCGAGCGCATCGGCGAGGCCGTCGAGCGGGGCATCGCCTCAGCGGAGCACGTCGAGTCGCTCCTGGAGGCCGACGACGGTTGGGAGATCGTCACCCCGGCCCAGCTCGGGATCGTCACGTTCGCTCGGGTGGGGGCCTCCGACGAGCAGCACGTCCGCGCCGCCGCCGATCTCACCGAGGACGGGTTCGCCGCCGTCTCCACCACCACGCTGCGGGGCAGGGCCGTGCTCCGCCTGTGCACCATCAACCCGCGGACGACCGAAGCAGACCTCGATGAAACCCTCACCCGGCTCGCCGACCTGATCAGCTGAGGGACCGGAACCGAGGCACCGAAGGGGGCGTGGGGTCGGGCTACCGGTCATCGGGGCACGCCCGTCGGCGATGGTCCGCCACAATCCCCCGCTCCGCTGGCCAAATCGGACCGCCAAGCCCGGTCGTCCCGTTCTGGCGCCTGATTGTGGTGCCCCAGCCCCGCAATCAGGCGCCAGAACGGAACATCGGTTGACCCGCCCCGGGCGTCAGGCCTTGGCCAGGGTGCCGAGGTAGAGCTCGATGACCTTGGGGTCGTGGAGGAGGGCGTCGCCCGAGTCGGTGTAGGCGTTCTGGCCCTGGTCGAGGACGTAGCCCCGGTCACACACCTGCAGGCACCGGCGCGCGTTCTGCTCGACCATGACGATCGACACGCCGGCTTCGTTGATCTGGTCGGCCCGCTCGAACACCTCGGTCTGCAGGACCGGGCTGAGACCGGCGGAGGGCTCGTCCAGCAGGAGGACCGACGGCTCCATCATCAGGGCCCGGCCCATGGCCAGCATCTGACGCTCACCCCCCGACAGCAGCCCGGCCCGCTGGTCGGACCGTTCGGCCAGACGGGGGAACATCCCGTACACGCGATCCCGCTGGGCGGCGTAGGTCTTGGGGGCCTGGTAGACGCCCATCTCCAGGTTCTCGGCGATGGTCAGCCGGGAGAACACGTTGTCCCGCTGGGGGACGTAGCCGATGCCCGCCCGGACCAGCTCGTGGGCCGGCTTGCCCGTGACGTCCTCGCCCCGCAGGGCGACCGTGCCCTCCCGCACCGGGAGCAGTCCGAACAGCGCCTTGATCAGGGTGGACTTCCCCGCCCCGTTGGGGCCGATGATGCCCACCAGCTCACCCTCCCGCAGCTCCAGATCGCAGCCGTTGAGGATGTTGACCTCGGGGACGTACCCGGCCACCAGGCCGCGGACCTCCAGCAGGAACTCGGGTTCAGACATCGGGGATCCCTTCCTCGAGGGCTTCTTCCCGTTCTTCCACGATGTGGCTCTCCTGGTGGGCGTGGGTGACCGGACCCTCGGTCACCGACTCGCCGTGGTCGGTGCCCAGATAGGCGTCGATGACCGCGGCGTTGCCGGTGACGTCGTCGTGGGGGCCCTCGGCGATGATCGATCCCTCGGCCATGACCACGACCCAGTCGCTGATGTCCCGCACGACGTCCATGTCGTGCTCGACGAAGATGACCGACATGCCCTCCTCCCGGAGGGACTTCACGTGGCCCAGCAGGGACTGCGTGAGCGCCGGGTTCACGCCGGCCATGGGCTCGTCGAGCATGACCAGGGCGGGCTCGGTCATGAGCGCCCGGGCCATCTCCAGCAACTTCCGCTGGCCGCCCGAGAGGGTCCCGGCGTACTCGTTGGTCATGTGGGCCATGCCGAAGCGGTCGAGCAGGACGAGGGCCCGTTCCCGCAGCACATCTTCCTCGTCCCGCCAAGCTGGGCGGAGGAAGGCGGAGGCGAAGTGCTCGCCTCGCTGGTCGATGCCGCCCAGCATCATGTTGTCGAGGACGGTCATCTTGGACAGGGCCTTGGTCAGCTGGAAGGTCCGGACCATGCCCCGGCTCGACAGCATGTGGGCCACCGAGCCCCCCATGTCCGCCCCGTTGAACTGCCAGCTCCCGTCGTCGGGCGTGTCGAAGCCGGTCAGGAGGTTGAACAGGGTCGTCTTGCCGGCGCCGTTGGGCCCGATGAGCCCGGTGATGAGCCCCCGCTGGATCTCCAGGTGGTCGACGTCGACCGCGGTGAGGCCGCCGAAGCGGCGGCGAACGCCGTCCACCACCAGGATGGGATCGGGCTTGGGGACACCGGGACGGCCGTCGACGCCGGCCAGCACGGTGGCCTCGATCACCGGGCGATTGGCCCGGGCGGCGGACAGCGAGTCGGCCATCCGTCGCTTGGGGCCGAGGATGTAGAAGGGCGCGGTCACGAAACCGAACAGGGTGAGCAGGACCAGCCAGCGGGTGCGCGACGCCCCGGCGGCCTCCCAGTCCGACGGCAGCTGGGAGTAGGCGTTGATGGCCGACGTGGCCCAGAGGCCGACGGCCACCGAGCCCAGCACCAGGAGGATTCCCGCGAGCAGGTCAGCCATGGCGGTCACACCTCAAGAGCCATCTCCTGCTTGTTCCCGAACAGTCCCTGCGGGCGGAACACCATGAGCAGGGCCAGGCCGAGCCCGACCAGCATGAACCGGACCTGGCCGACCTGCACGCCATCCATGATGTGATTGATCCCCAGGAACCGGTTGTCCACGGCCTCGCGCAGGAAGTTGTCGGTCAGCGACAACAGCATCCAGAAGAAGATCGAGCCCACGATCGGGGTCCACACCCGGCCCAGGCCCCCGAGGATCAACGCCGTGTAGAGGAAGAAGGTGATCGGCGGGGAGTAGGAGTCGGGCTGGACCGTCTGGGTGCCGATGGCCAGGACCATGCCGCCGAGGCCACCCATGACGCCACCGATGATGAGGCTCTGCACCTTGTAGCCGTAGGCGTTCTTGCCCAGGGCCCGGGCCGCGTCCTCGTCCTCCCGGACCGAGCGCACGACACGACCCCACGGGGCCCGCATGAGGGCGAAGGTGACCAGGGTGACGACCAGGACGAT
>DATDAH010000198.1:0-2468 GCA_036525535.1 Acidimicrobiales bacterium | reverse complement strand
CGACGGCGATGATCAGACCGACGAAGACGAGCAGGGCGGTCCAGCCGGCGGTGACGTCGTTCTCGGCGGGCACCGGGTCGGGGTTGCTGCCGTCGGCGACCGGGAGGAGCGCGACGACCCACGGAAGTGCCATGGGTCCATTGTCCCTCGCCGACGGTCGGATCAGGCGTCGGGGGTGACGCCCGCGAAGAGGTCGTCCTCGGGGATCTCCGACTCGACGTGGCTGGTGACCAGCTCGTAGTCCTCGGTGCCCCACACCTTCTGCTGGATCTCGCGCGGGATCACGAACCACGGGCCGTCGGGGTCGATCTGGGTGGCGTGCGCCAGCAGGGCCTGGTCGCGCACGCCGAAGTAGTCACCGCACGGGATGCGGGTCGTCACGCGGGCGTCCCACTCGGGGTCGGGCTTCCAGTCCTCGAGGCGGTCGGCGTAGGGCGACTCGAGCCCGTGCTGGAGCATCGCCTCGTGGATCGCCATCATCTTGGGGCGGTTCCAGTTGTGGGAGTAGTAGAGCTTCAGCGGCTGCCACGGCTCGCCCGCGTCGGGGTAGCGCTCCGGGTCCCCGGCCGCCTCGAAGGCCGCCACCGACACCTCGTGGCACCGGATGTGGTCGGGGTGCGGGTAGCCGCCCTTCTCGTCGTACGTCGTCACGACGTGTGGCCGGAACGAGCGCATCAGCCGGACCAGCCGCTCGGCCGACTCCTCGAGCGGGACCAGCGCGAAGCACCCCTCCGGCAATGGTGGCAAAGGGTCTCCCTCCGGGAAGCCGGAGTCGACGAAGCCCAGCCAGTCCTGGGTGACGCCGAGGATGTCGCGCGCCCGCTCCATCTCCTGGCGCCGGACCTCGCTGATGTTGGCCAGGATCTCGGGCCGGTCCATCTTCGGGTTGAGGATCGAGCCACGCTCGCCGCCGGTGCAGGTCACGACGTGCACGTCGACGCCCTGGGCGACGTACATCGCCGTCGTCGCCGCACCCTTGCTCGACTCGTCGTCGGGATGGGCGTGCACGTGCATGAGTCGCAGTCCATTGCGGGCGGCATTGGTCACGGATGGGAGTCTAGGGACCGTGACCGACGGCTCCCGCACGCTGGCCGACCGCTACGGGCGGCCGGCGCCCTGGAGGCGTACGGCGGTGCTCGTCGGATCCGGGATCCTCGGCCTGCTGGCGGTGACCTGGCTGACGTGGACGACGTTGTTCCACGCCTCGCCCGACGTGAGCTCGGAGATCGTCGGGTGGGAGGTCGTCGACGACCACGCGATCACCGCCCAGGTCGACGTCGTGCTGCGGGGGGACGCCGACGACCTCGGGGCGACCTGCCAGGTCCGCGCGATCGCGGCCGACCACACCGTCGTGGGGGAGGCGAGCTTCGTCCCGGAGGAGGGCCGCAACGAGGTCGAGGTACGGACCGAGCGCCGCGCCACGGCGGTCGAGTCGGTCGGCTGCACCACCCCTGACCAGCGCCGACCGCGCTGACGGTTGACGCCACGGTTGGTCGTCCGACGGGTCTTTCCCGCCTGCATTTGCTAGCCTGGACGTTCCGAACCATCCCGTGGCTGCCCCGTGACGGCACGACGCAACCGGTTGTGCAGCCGCCGGCGGCTGACCGTCATCCAGGATTCGCCCTCATCGGTTCGGACCCGAGACCGAAGGACCATGCCCCGACCGGGGCTCGACCGTGGGCCCGGCACCGCGCCGTTCCCCCGCACACAGGAGTGACCCGATGACGCAGCCCGTCCAGGACAAGATCTGGCTGACCCAAGAGGCCTACGACAAGCTGCAGGCCGAGCTGGAGAACCTCACCGGTCCCGTGCGCCAGGAGATCATCGAGCGCATCAGTGCCGCTCGCGACGAGGGCGACCTCAAGGAGAACGGTGGCTACCACGCCGCCAAGGACGAGCAGGGCAAGATCGAGGCCCGCATCCGTCAGCTCGAGGACATGATGCGGCGCGCCGAGGTCGGCGAGACCCCGGCGGACAACGGCATCGTCGAGCCGGGCATGAAGGTCACCTACAAGTTCGTCGGCGACGACGACACGGCCGAGTTCCTGCTGGGCAACAAGGCCCTCGAGGACGGCAAGATCGACGTCTTCTCCCCCGAGTCCCCGCTCGGCGCCGCGATCCTCGGTGCCAAGGTCGGCGACAAGGTGAGCTACACCGCCCCCACCGGCAAGGAGCTCAAGGTCGAGGTCGTCGCAGCCACGCCGTACCAGGGCTGACCGTCCTGGTCGCTGGTTGAGGAGGGCCGTCAGGCCCGTCTCGAAACCCGGTGACCGTGGAAGCGGGCCTGTTCACTCACCGGGTCTCGTGACGGTCGCTGCGCGACCTCCTCGACCAACGACGGGGCTCAGCTGAAGACTTCGTACCCGCGGTCGCGCAGCTTGCGCACCACCAGGTCGGAGTGCTGGGGGCCGCGGGTCTCCAGCTGCACCAGGACCTCGACCTCGTTGAGGTGCAGGGTGGGCGAGATG
>DATDAH010000197.1:0-4475 GCA_036525535.1 Acidimicrobiales bacterium | reverse complement strand
GGCGACCGCGGATCGCATCGAGACGTCGGTCGAACAAGGCATCGACTTCGTGCCCTCCGACCAGGTCGAGGCCGCCGTCCGGGACGCCGGCGTCGACGACGCGACCGCCACGGCGATCGTCGACGACTACGAGGACGCCTCACTCAAGGCGCTGAAGGCCGGCCTGCTGGCCGCGGCGTTCCTGGCCCTGTTCTCCCTGGCGTTCACCGGTGACCTGCCCCACGACCCACCGTCCCGCAATGAGGACGCACCCGACGACGTAGAGGAGCCAGTGCCGGCATGACCGAGACCTCGACCGCGACGATCCCGTCCACTGCCCCTGACCGAGCCTCGCTGGTCCTCCTCGCCCTGATCCTGGTCGCCGCGGTGGCCAACCTGAACCTGGCTGTGGCCAACGTGGCCCTTCCCGACATCGGCGCAGCCTTCAACGCGTCGCAGACCCAGCTCAACCTGGTGGCCGTCGGCTACTCCCTGGGCCTGGCCGCCTCCGTGCTCTGGCTCGGGGCCCTCGGCGACCGCTACGGGCGCAAGTTGATGCTGATCCTGGGCGTCGGGCTCTCGGTGCCCGCCTGCATCCTCGCCGCGAGCGCAGGATCGATCGAGGTGCTGATCTTCGCCCGCCTCCTGGGCGGGCTCTCGGCGGGGATGGCGTATCCGACCACCCTCGCCCTCATCACCGCCCTCTGGTCGGGACCGGGACGGACGAAGTCGATCGCCCTGTGGTCGGCCCTCGGCGGGGCCATCTCCGCCCTCGGCCCGCTCACCGCGGGCTGGTTGCTCGGCGAGTTCTACTGGGGCTCGGTCTTCCTCATCACCCTGCCGTTGGCCGCAGTGGCGCTGGTCCTGGCCATCGTGTTGGTCCCGGCCCACGTCCACGAGACCTCTGACCCGGTCGACAACCTCGGCGGGATCCTGTCGGTGCTGATGATCGCCACGCTGGTGCTGGCCATCAACTTCGCCCCGGTGCCGGACAAGACCACGGTCGTGGCCGGGCTGTCGGTGATCGCCCTGGCGGCCGGCGCCGCCTTCGTGATCCGCCAGAAGCGGGCAGCCAACCCGCTGTACGACCTCGACGTGGCGGCTCGCCGCGTGTTCTGGGTCGCGGCGTGCGCCGGTGTCATCGTCTTCGGCTCGCTGATGGGCGCCATGTTCATCGGCCAGCAGTTCCTGCAGAACGTGTTGAGCTACTCGCCGCTCGACTCCGGTGCGGCGATCCTGCCCGCCGTGGTCGGCATGGTGATCGTCGCCCCTCGCTCCGCGAAGCTGGTCGAGTCCCACGGGGCCCGCTTCACGCTGCTGACGGGGTACGTGTTCTGCCTGCTCGGCTTCCTCACGATGCTCGTGCTGTGGGAGGACGGCAGCGCCTACTGGCAGGTCGGCATGGGGTACGCCTTCCTCGGGATCGGGGTCGGCTTCGCCGGCACCCCCGCCTCGCACTCACTCACCAGTTCGGTTCCGGTCACCCGGGCCGGGATGGCGTCGGGCACCGCCGACCTCCAGAGGGACCTCGGTGGGGCGATCATGCAGTCGATCCTCGGAGCCCTGCTGACGGCCGGGTACGCCGCCGCAGTGTCGTCGGCCATCGCCGACGCCCCGGCCTCGACCCAGGCCAAGATCACCGACACCGTCCAGACCGAGCTCACCCGGTCGTTCTCCAGCGCCGAGGCGACGGCCCAGCAGTACCCGAAGTACGCCGACCAGATCACCGCGGCGGCGAAGGCGTCGTTCGTCGACGGCCAGGACTGGGCCTACATCGCCGGCATCGTCGCCATCCTCCTCGGCGCGGCGCTGGTCTTCTTCATGTTCCCGAAGCGGGACGACGAGCAGCACCTCCTCGCCGAGTACGCGGCCGAGGAT
Organism: Acidimicrobiales bacterium; assembly: GCA_036525535.1. Classification (GTDB taxonomy): domain Bacteria; phylum Actinomycetota; class Acidimicrobiia; order Acidimicrobiales; family DATDAH01; genus DATDAH01. The sequence goes on along the minus strand of DATDAH010000197.1, from coordinate 2,618 downwards.
GCTGACGTGGCCTGACGGGTCAGGGCTCGCGCGTGTCGAGGGGTTTGTGGCTGAAGAACCGGGGCCGGCCAACGATGAGGGCCCGGTCCGAAGTCCAGGGCGCGGGTGGAGCGTGGGTCAGGCCGGCGAGCCCGCGCAGGGCGGTGTCGTAGGACGCCCGGATCCGGGAGAAGTTGACCCAGCCCCGCTCGGCGTCGACGGCGCCGACCACGCCGGCCTCGGCCAGGAACTCGAGGGCCTCGTCGTACTCCCGGCGCTCGACCGAGATCGGCCTCGGATCGTGATCCGTGCCCAGCACCAGATCGACCAGGGTCGGCGGGTCCTCCACGGCGATGCCGGCGGCCCGGGCGGTGCCGACGATGGCCGAGCTGCCATGGGCCAGCACGAGCAGGAGTCCCCCGAGCTGGGACCGTTCGCCGCCCCCGTCAGCGGCCCCGTCGACGGGCAGACCCATCTCGATCTCGGCGACCGAGAGCGCGATGGCCACGGCGTCGAGCACAGTGCCCGCACTGGCCACCCACGATCGTTCCTCCTGCTGGGGCGGGAACTGGGACAGCGCGGGGAACGCGATGTGGCTCTGCTCGACGGCGACGAACCATGCGGAGGTAGTGCTCCAGGTCCCCGATCCCGCCAGCGAATGGGCGGCGTGGAGGCGCCAGAGGAGCTGAGTGGCCGACGCCGGCGAGCCGGTGAGGGGGGCGAGCATGCCCACCCCCTGCTCCCGGGCGCTGTAGGCGGCGTAGAGCGTCGGGAGGAAGCTGATGAGGAGGGCCACGACGCCCAGACCGATGGTGGCCTCGACGAACGTGAGCCAGATCAGGCCACCGCCTTCCGGCTTGGCGAAGCCGAGGGTGAACAAGGACGAGCCACTGGTCACCCAGGCGTCACTGAAGCTGCCGATGTCCAGGCCCCAGAAGACGAAGGAGAAGCCGACGGCGATGAGCATGCACCAGGCGAACGGCAGGGACACCAACGCCACCGGCGCGTAGAGGCCGGAGAGGCGGCGGGGGAGAAGCCGCCGTGTGGTGTCGCCGGTGAACACTCGGTTGGCGACGGCGAACACGAAGCGGGTGATCCCGGTCTGGCCGCCCTGGGGGAGCACGACCGTGCGCAGGGCGGAGACGAGGACGGCGGCGACGAGGAGGGAACCAGCGGCGACCGCCAGGAACTTGTCAGCCGCCACGGCGCCAGTATGGCCGACCGTCGGCCCCCTCGACCGGTGTCGTCGGGCATCATCACGGGGTGATCCCGATCGTCACCCCCGAGGAGATGGGCGCCATCGACGCCGCCGCTCCCGAATCGGTCGAGGTCCTGATCGGCCGGGCTGGTGCCGCGGTCGCCCGGGCCGTGGTCGATCTTCTGGGCGGGACCTACGGCCGCCGGGTGGTCGTGCTGGCGGGGAAGGGGAACAACGGCAACGACGGCCGGGACGCGGCCCGCCGCCTGCGGCGCCGCGGGATGCGGGTCCACGTAATGGACGCCGCCGACCTCCCGCAGGCGCTGCCGGCCTGTGACCTGGTGATCGACGCCGCTTTCGGGACGGGGTTCCGGGGGGAGTGGACGCCTCCGACGGTGTCGGCCCCCGTGCTCGCCGTCGACATCCCGTCCGGTGTGGACGGGCTCACCGGCCAGATTCCCGGCGGGGCCCTGACCGCGGCCCGCACGGTGACCTTCGCCGCCCTCAAGCCCGGCCTGCTGCTTCCGCCGGGGGCCGACCGGGCCGGGCAGGTGGATGTGGCCGACATCGGCCTCGACGTTTCTGGGGCCGGGGCCCACGTCGTCGAGGGCGCCGATGTGGCCGCCTGGCTGCCCCGCCGGGCCACCGCGGGGCACAAGTGGCAGGCCGCCGTGCGGGTGGTGGCCGGTTCGCCGGGCATGACCGGTGCCGCCCACCTGACCTCCGCCGCCGCCTTCCGGGCCGGGGCGGGGTACGTCACCCTGTCCAGCCCCGGCGTCGACCACGACCCGATGGCCCCGACCGAGGTCGTCGGCCGTCCGCTCCCGTCGGCGGGCTGGGATCAGGCCGTGCTCGACGATGCCAGGCGGCATGGTGCGCTCGCCGTCGGCCCCGGCCTGGGGACCGGGCCCGAGGCGGTCGCCGCCGTCCGGGCGGTGGTGGCCGGCTGGCCCGGAGCCTTGGTGGTCGACGGCGACGGCCTGACCGCCTTGGGCCAGACGGTGGCCGACGTCACGGCGTCGCGCTCGGTGCCGGCGGTGCTCACCCCCCACGAGGGCGAGTTCGCCCGTCTCGCGGGTGGCCCGCCCGACGACGACCGGATCGCCGCCGTCCGCTCGCTGGCGGCCACGTCCGGGTCCGTGGTCCTGCTCAAGGGGCCGACGACCGTCGTCGCCGCCCCGGACGGCGCGGTGCTGGTCACGACCACACGCGACGCCCGCTTGGCCACCGCCGGCACCGGCGACGTGCTCACCGGGGTCATCGCCGCCCGGCTGGCCGGTGGCCTCGAACCTCTGCGGGCGGCGGCGGCGGGCGCCTTTCTCCACGGCCGGGCTGGAGCCGTAGGCTGGCGGCACGGCCTGGTCGCCAGCGACCTGCTCGACCAGCTCCCGATCGTCATCGACCCGCTCCAGGAGTGATCCATGCCCCGCGACGTCCCCGC
>DATDAH010000196.1:0-15691 GCA_036525535.1 Acidimicrobiales bacterium | reverse complement strand
GGCGGCGGCATCGACCCCATGACGAAGGTCCGGGCCACCACGCCGGAGGAGATCATCGCCAAGGCCTACCCCGACCCCATCACCTTCTTCCCCATCGCCCCCCTCATGCACGGCGCCACCCAGTGGGGCCTCATGAGCCAGGCCATGACCGGCAACCGAGTCGTGCTCGTGGCCAACTTCGACGCCGACGAGTGCTGGGAGCTCATCCAGCGCGAGGGCATCAACTCGATGATGATCACCGGCGACGCCATGGCCCGGCCCCTGATCGAGACCCTGCAGGCCAACCGGGACCGCTACGACGTCTCCTCGTTGTTCTCGCTGTCCAGCAGCGCGGCGGTCTTCTCCCCTTCGGTGAAGGACCAGTTCTTCGAGGTCTTCCCCGACCTGATCCTGACCGACGCCATCGGCGCCTCCGAGTCCGGCAACAACGGCATGGTCGTCGTGGGCAAGGGCAACACGGCCATGAAGGGTGGCCCGACCGTCACCGCCATGCCCGACTCCGTCGTCATCGACGAGGACTTCAACATCGTCCAGCCCGGCTCCGGCGTCGTGGGCAAGGTGGCCCGCTTCGGCAACATCCCGCTCGGCTATTACAACGACGAGGTCAAGACGGCCGAGACCTTCATCACCGGTCCCGACGGCACCCGTTACGCGGTCCCGGGGGACTTCGCCACCGTCGAGGAGGACGGCTCCATCACCCTCCTCGGCCGGGGCTCGGTCTCCATCAACTCTGGCGGCGAGAAGATCTACCCCGAAGAGGTCGAGGCCGCCGTGAAGTCCCACCCAGCGATCTACGACGCCACGGTCATCGGCGTGAAGGACGAGCGCTGGGGCCAGCGGGTCGCCGCCGTCGTGCAGCTCCGGGACGGCGCCGAGCTGGCCTCGGTCAAGGACTTGCAGGAGCACTGCCGCAAGGAGATCGCCGGCTACAAGGTCCCCCGCCAGGTCCACTTCGTGGACGCCGTGACCCGGGCCCCGAGTGGCAAGCCCGACTACCGGTGGGCGGCCGACATCGCTGCCGGCAACCCCGAACTCATCGACGAGGACTTCGCCTGAGAGGCTTCCGCCCGTGACCACCGTCCTCTCCCAGATGGGCGAGCGCATCACCGGCGAGATCGCGGTCGCCTTCCCGGACCTCGACGTCCGGTCGATCGGCACCGGTGAGGCACTCGAGGACGAAGCCGCGGGCGAGGTCCTGCTCACCTCGCACTGGTTCGCCCAGGACTTCCCGACGCTCTTCGGTCGAGGCGTCCGCTGGGTCCACAACTTCGGCACCGGGGTCGACCACTTCCCGTTCGACCTGCTGCTCCCCGACCAGGTCCTGACCTGCTCCCGCGGCGCCGGGGCCGGGCCCATCTCCGAGTGGGTCATCACCCAGATGCTGGCCTTCGAGAAGCGTCTGCCCGGCTCCTGGATCACCGCAGCGCCGGAGCACTGGAACAACGCCGACCTCGGCACCCTCAAAGGCAGCCACGTCGGCATCATCGGCTTCGGCGGCATCGGCTCGGCCGTGGCCCGGCGGGCGCTTCCCTTCGGCAGCGAGGTGCGGGCCTACCGCCGGCGCCCGATCCCCGCCGACGACCCGAACGTGGAGATCGTCACCGACCTGCTGGCGCTGGCCGACTGGTGCGACCACCTGGTCGTGACCGCCCCCGCCACCTCGGAGACCGAGCACCTCGTCGGGTCGGCCGTGCTCGAGCGGCTCGGCCCGGGCGCCCACGTCGTCAACATCGCCCGGGGCGCGCTCATCGACCAGGACGCCCTGCGCACGGCGCTGGACGACGGCCGGGTGGCGCTGGCCTCGCTGGACACCGTGGACCCCGAACCCCTGCCCGACGGGCACTGGCTCTACACCCACCCCCGGGTGCACCTCAGCCCCCACATCTCGTGGAGCTCGCCGGAGCGCTACGACCGCATCCTCGGCATCTTCCTGGAGGAGCTCGGCCGCTGGGAGTCCGGCGCCCCCCTCGAGAACGTCGTGGACACGGTCGCCGGCTACTGAACGCCGCGCCGGCGCCGAATCTGACGACTTCTTTCGTCCGGCGCCGTCCGGGAGAAGACGATCATGGAGTCCGTCGTCGAGGGCTGACTCGAGGGAAATCCGACCTTCGCCCGTCGGAGTTGAGGGGCGGGGGACGATGTACGGGTGGTGAGTGACCCGGCAACAGCGTCAGCGGACCAGGGACCGGCCCTTCTCGCGCTGTACGACGAGGCGCTGCCGGAGGTCTACGGCTACCTGCTCCACCGCTGCGGCGACGAGGGCACAGCGGAGGACCTGACGTCGGAGACGTTCATGGCGGCGATCGACGGCGTCCAGCGGGGCCGTATCCCCGACCTCACGGTGGCCTGGCTCATCGGGGTGGCCCGCCACAAGCTGGTCGACCATTGGCGGGCCGAGGCCCGTGACGAGCGCAAGCTGGCCGCGGTCGAAGCCGATCCTCGCCAGACCGCCGAGGTCGACGACTGGGACGCCACCGTCGATGCGGTCGTGGCCCACGACGTGCTGGCCGACCTCGGCCCCCACCACCGAGCCGCCCTCACGCTCCGCTACCTCGACGGCCTCCCCGTCCCGTCCGTCGCCGGCCACCTGGGCCGCACCATCCACGCCACCGAGGCGCTGCTCGTCCGCGCCCGGATCGCCTTCCGGAACGAGTACGGCGAGAGGACCCCCGATGCCTGATCCGCTCGAGTCCCTGCGCCTCCCCGAGACGCCCGAGGCCCCCCGGCCCGGGTTCGCCGCCGCCCTGCGCGGCCGCGTGGAGGCCGCCCTCGGCCTCTGGCCGCCCGATCCCAGCCCGTCCACGATCACCAGGAGCACCACCATGTCCACCACCGAGACCGCGACCGCCCAGGTCGTCATGCCCTACCTCTGCGTCCACGACAGCGTGGCCGCCCTCGACTTCTACCGGGACGCCTTCGGCGCCTTCGAGACGATGAGGGTGGTGGGCGACGACGGCCGCATGGGACACTGCGAGTTCAGCATCGGCGGAGCCCGGTTCATGATGGCCGACGAGTTCCCCGAGATCGGCGTGCTCAGCCCCCGCACCCTCGGCAACACGCCGGTGGCCCTCTACCTGGAGGTGGTCGACGTCGACCACGTCCACAGCCAGGCGGTAGCCGGCGGCGCCGAGAGCCTGCGGCCGCCCGAGGACCAGACTCACGGCAATCGGACCGCGACCATCCTCGACCCGTTCGGCCACCGCTGGATGCTCTCTCAGCAGATCGAGCAGCTCAGCACCGAGGACTACGCCGCCCGAGAGGAGGCCTCAGGCGACTGGACGGTCAGCGCCACCAAGGCTCCCGTCGAGCCCGGTTATCTCACCTACCAGAGCGCGGATCTCGACAAGGCGAAGGGCTTCTTCGGCCAGCTGTTCGGCTGGGAGATCCAGGCGGGCAGCATGGGCGACGGCTACGGCCACGTCGGCAACACCCGGTTCCCGATGGGGTTCGTGCCCGCCGGCGAGGGCGAGCCAGTCACCGTGTACTTCCGGGTCGACGACATCGAGCCGTTCGTCGCCCAGATCGAGGCCCTCGGCGGCCGGGTCCTGTCCCGCACCGACTACGCCTCCGGCGGCAACGCGGAGTGCGAGGACGACCAGGGCTTCCGCTTCCAGCTCCACCAGCCCGCCCCGGGATATTGAGTCACTCCATCACCCGCAGGGTGGAGGGGATGTCCATCCGGCGGAGGCGCCGCAGCGTCAGCACCGGGGCGGCGGCAACCGCCGCCACGCCGAAGAGCAACGCCGTCAACAGGGTGGACGCGGACAGAGCCACGACCATCCCGATGTCGGGGAAGGTGGAAGGGAGCAGGACGCGCAGCAACCACTCCAGCAGCAGCCGGCCGGCGAACACGCCGGCGATCGTCCCCAGCACACCGATGATCAGGCTCTCGACCACGCTGACCATCAACACCCGGCCGGTCGGGAGCCCGTAGGCGAACATCGTGGCGTTCTCCCGGGCCCGCTCGTCCATGTTGATGGCCGTGGAGTTGAAGGCGATCAGCAGCGCCAGCAGGAGCACGGCCCCCTCGATGACGGCGAAGATGCTGACGAACTCCTCGATCTGCTCCCGGATGGCGTCACCCGCGGCCGTCACCGGCTCGACCGCCACCACGCCGGGCTCGCCGAACAGGCCCTGCTGCACCTCCTCCGGGGTCACGCCGGGGGCCGGGCTGACCCGCACCGTGTTGGTGATGCCTTCCAGGTCGAACAGGTCGGCCTGGCTGTCGTCGATGTACAGCAGGAACCGGTACGGGTTCGGGTGGACCGCCAGCACCGGGAGCTCGGAGTCGACCAGCTGGTAGTCGACCAGGCCCTGGCGGCGCGGATGACGCAGGACGACCGTGTCCCCCACCCCCACCCCGAGGTCGTCGGCCGCCTTCTGGGCGACGACGACCCCGGGCCGATCCGTCGCCAGGTCGCCCGAGACCGCCGTCGGCCGCCAGAGGTCACTGGCGAAGTCGGTCACTGCGATGAGCACGTCCATGTCGTCCTCGCCCGGGTCGAGCGTCCCCCCGAGGGCCAGCCCGGGCTCGGCGTCGGCCACCAGCGGCGACTCGGTGACGGCACGGACCGCGTCGCTGTCGATCGGGGCGAAGTCGACACCGACGGTCAGCTGCTCGGGGTGACCCCCGACGAACTCTTCCTCCCCGAGGTCGATGGTGGCACTGAACGAGTCGACCATCCCGATCACCCCGATGAGGACGGCGATGGCCGCGCCGACGCCGAGCGCGGTCAGGACCGTGCGCCGAGGGCCCCGCACGACGTTGCGGACCGGCAGCAGGGCGACCGTCGAGCCGGGCAGCGGCAAGCGGCGGACAAGTGGCGCCAGGCCGCCCGAGACCGCCCGGTGCGCGGTCTGGATCGCCTCCACCGGGGCCACGCGGACGGCTCGACGCACGGGTAGGGCCGTCGCCGCGATCGGCAGGACGAGACCGAGGGCCGCCCCCCGCAGGAAGACTCCGGGCTGGAACGCGAACGTCCACTCGGGCATCGGGAAGAAGCCCCGCAGCAGATCGGCCATCAGGGCGTCGATGAGCAGCCCGATGCCGACGCCGAACACCACGCCGAGCGCCGCCACCTGGCCGCCGACGAGGAGGGGGCGAAGGGCGATGCGGGCAGGCGGGACTCCCAGGGCCATCCCGATGCCGATCTCCCTGCGCTGGGCCTCGACGACGCGCACCATGAGGTTGAACGCGGCGAACGCCGCGCCCAGCAGGATGAGCAGGGCGAAGACGTCATAGAAGCGCTGGTCGCCCTCGATGTCGTCGTAGAGCAGGCGCAGCACCTTGTCGTCCTGCTCGCGGGTCAGCGTGATCCCGACGTCGGGGAAGGCCGCGGCCATGGCCGCCGTCACCCGCTCCTCGACGGCACCGACCGAGGCCCCATCCCGCAGCGTCATGGCGACCTGGTTCGCCGCTCCCGGCTGCTCCGACAGCGCCTGCACCGTCTCGATCGGGGCGTAGAGCACGGCGAAGTCGGCGAAGAGCCCACCCCGCTCGTCGACCATGAAGAAACGCTCGGCCGACACCGCGCTGCCGACCACCCGCAGCTCCCGGTCACCGCTGATGCGGACCGTCCCCGTCGCCGGCAGATCGTGGCGCTGGGCGAAGTGCTCGTCGAGGAGGACCACGTCACCCGCCTCGACGTCGGCCGGGGTGAACAGGCGGCCGCCGAACGCGTGCAGGCCGGCGACGTGGGGGCCGCCGTCGGCCACGTCGACCCCGACCAGGGTCCCGGGCACGAGGATCGTCTCGTCCGCCGTGGAGGCGTCGACCTGGACCGGAGCGTCGAGCCGCGCCTCGACCTCGTCGAGGTCGTGTCCGACGGCCCCGCCCAGCACGCGCAGGAGTCGGGCCGCCCGGACCGTCGAGCCCTCGGCCAGGTCGACGCGTAGGTCGTACATGTTCAGGGCGGCGTAGCTGGCGTCATAGGAGTCGTGGCGCCACGCCGACACGCTCGTCAGGCCCGAGTAGGTACCCGAGCCGATGGCGATGATGAGGGCGATCGCCGCCACCTGCAGCCATCGGGCCCGTAGGTCCCGCCATGTCCACCGCAGGAGGAGCACGCCGCTACCAGTGCAGTTCGTCGATGGCGACCTGGCCGTCGGGCGGGGGGCCGTCGCCGACGATCCGCCCGCTGCTCAGCTCGATGACCCGGTCGGCCACCCGGCTGATCTCCCGGTTGTGGGTCACGATGACGACGGTCACCCCGGTGTGGGCCTGCTCGTGGAGCAGGCTGAGGATGGCCACGCCGGTCTGGAAGTCCAGCTCCCCCGTCGGCTCGTCAGCCAGCAGGACCGGGTTGGCAGTGGCGAGGGCCCGGGCGATGGCCACCCGTTGCTGCTCGCCTCCTGACAGCTGGTGGGGGAAGTGGTCGAGGCGGTCGCCGAGCCCCACCCGGTCGAGCACCGCCTCGGCGCTCGGCGCGTCAGGGCCGGGCTGGGCCACGTCGACGGCGAACTGTACGTTCTCCCGCGCCGTCAGGGCCGGGAACAGGTTGAAGGTCTGGAAGACGAAGCTCACCGAACGGCGGCGCACCCGGAACAGCTCCTTGCGGGGCGCCCCGGTGATCGTCGCCCCGGCCACCCGCACGTCACCCTCGGTCGGCACGTCGAGGGCGCCGATCATGTTCAACAACGTCGTCTTGCCGCTCCCCGACGGGCCGAGGACGACGACGAACTCGCCCGCCTCCACCCTGAGGTCCACGTCCTGGAGCGCGGTGACCACGGTCTCGCCCACCTCGTAGCGACGGGCGACCCCCTGCATCTCGATGACAGCGATGACCAGCCCCTCCTCGTACGGGCGACATCATCAGCGTGGCCGTCGTGGGACGGCGCCGCCAGAGACCAACGTCCCTGCCCGGCGGGCCGTTGGGCCGGAGGCCGGACGCGCCGGCGCCCCCGACCAGGGGGACGGCTCAGATGCGCTCGATGATGGTCCCGGTGGCGAGGGCGCCGCCGCAGCACATGGAGACGAGGCCGAACTGGCCGTCGGTGCGCTCCAGCTCGTGCAGGATCGTGGTGATCAGACGGGCACCGGTCGAGCCCACAGGGTGGCCGATGGCGATGGCCCCGCCGTTGACGTTGACCTTGTCCCAGTCCGGCTCGTGGAGCTGAGCCCACGACATGGCGACCGAGGCGAACGCCTCGTTGACCTCGAACAGGTCGATGTCGGGGATGGTCATCCCGGCTTTCTCCAGCACCCGGGTGGTGGCCACCCGGGGGCCGTCGAGGTGGTAGTAGGGGTCGTCGCCCACCAGGGCCTGGGCCACGATGCGGGCCCGGGGCTTGAGGCCCTCAGCCTTGGCCCGGTCCTCGTCCATCCACAGCACGGCGGCGGCGCCGTCGGAGATCTGCGAGCTGTTGCCGGCGGTGTGGATGCCGTCGGGCATGACCGACTGGAGCTTGCCGAGGCCCTCCTGGGTGGTCTCCCGCAGGCCCTGGTCCCGGCTGATGACCTCCTTCTCGCCGGTCGGATTGCCCTCGCCGTCACGCACCAGGACCTCGATGGGCGCGACCTCACGGTCGAAGCGGCCCTCGGCCCAGGCCTGGGCCGCCTTGCGCTGGGACTCGGCGCCGAGCCAGTCGACGTCGTCCCGGGTGATGCCCCGGTTCTGCGCGATGCGCTCGGCCGCCCCGAACTGGTCGGGCATGTCCCAGGGGAAGTTGTCGGGCTTGGAGGAGCCGGGTCCGTTGAAGACGTTGGCTCCGAGGCCCACCCGGCTCATGGCCTCGACGCCACAGGAGATGCCGACGTCGATGGCGTCCGCCGCGATCAGGTTGTTGATGAAGTGGCTGGCCTGCTGGGCCGAGCCGCACTGGCAGTCGACGGTGGTGGCCGCCGACTCGTACGGCAGCCCGGCACTCAGCCAGGCGTTACGGGTCACGTTCGAGGCCTGCTCGCCGGCCTGGGTGACACAGCCCCCGACGACCTGCTCCACCGACCCGGCATCGATGCCGGCCTTCTTGATCAGCTCGACCTGGGCGACGGCCAGCAGCTCGGCGGCGTGGAGGCCCGAGAGCCAGCCGTTGCGCTTGCCGATCGGCGTCCTGACCGCCTCGACGATGACAGGCTGACCCACGTGCTTCTCCCCGGTTGGATGACGACCCCCAACTCTAGAATCCGTTCTCGTTTTCCCCCCAAGTGAAGGATCACCGCCGGGCCGGCATGCCTTCGGCGTACCCGGCGGCGCTCGGGCGCCGCCTGTTCACGATCCCCGCCGTCTGGCTCCTCTTCGCCATCGCCGTGGTCCTCGCGCTCCCGGCCCTGGTCATCGCCGCCGCGGCCGACCTCGCCCTGCGCCGCCGGGGCTCGCCGACCGTGCGCATGGTCGCCTTCGTCCTCGTCGCCCTCTGGATCGAGACCACCTCCGAGGTCCGGGTCCTGTGGAGCTGGATCACCCAGCCCTTCGTCCGGGTGACCTGGACGGAGCGCAACCACCAGCTGATGCGCTGGTGGGTCAAGCGCCTCATCGGCGCGGCCGAGCGGGTCGTCGGCGTGCGCTGGCGCTTCGACGTCCCCGCTGACCTCGGGCCGGGGCCGCTCCTGGCCTTCTCCCAGCACGTGTCGATCGTCGACGCCGTTGCTCCCGCCTACGTCCTGGCCAATCGCCACGGCTGGTACCTGCGCTACACGCTCACCCGGGGTCTGCGCTTCGGGCCCTGCCTCGACATCGTGGGCCACCGCATCCCCAACCACTTCGTGGCCCGCGGCAGCGGCGACAACACCCAGGAGCTGGCCCACCTGCGCACGTTGGTGACGGACATGGAGGTCGACGAATGCGCCACCATCTTCCCGGGCGGCGGCCTGTTCACGCCGGCCGGCTTGGTCCGGGCCGTCGAGAGGCTGTCCGAGCGGGGCGCACCACAGGCCGTCGCCGCCGCGGGCTACCGTCACGTCCTCCCGCCCCGACCCGGTGGGGTCACCGCCTTCTTCGACGGCGCCCCCGACGCCAACGTCATCGTGGTCGGCCACGTCGGCTTCGAGCCGCTCGCCTCCATCCGCAAGCTGTGGTCCGTGCTCCCGCTGACCGAGCCCGTCGACGTGAAGATCTGGCGCTACGACCGGGCCGAGGTGCCGGTCGGCGAAGATGAGCGAATGGCCTGGCTCTACGAGAAGTGGCGGATCATGGACGACTGGATCGACGACCGGCTCCGAGCCCGCGGCGCGGATGAGGCCGTCGCGGCGTGAACTACCTGCAGGTCTTCGGAGCCAGCGCCCTGGCCATCGCCGTTCTGATGGTCGGCACCTGGTTCGTCTCGCTCGCCCTCAAGAACGCTTCCATCGTGGACATCGTCTGGGGCGCGGGGTTCGTCCTCGTGGGCTGGGTCAGCTACACGGTCGGCGACGGGACCGAGAGCCGCCGCCTGCTGCTGGCCTGCATGGTCACGCTCTGGGGCGGCCGGCTGGCGATCTACCTCTTCATCCGCAACCACGGGAAGGGCGAGGATCCTCGCTACGTCGCCATGCGCAGGAAGCGGGGCGACAAGTTCGCCCTGCAGAGCCTGTGGCTCGTGTTCGGGCTGCAGGGGGTCCTCATGTGGATCGTCAGCCTGCCCGTGCAGATGGGCTCGGTGCCGGACCAACCCGACTCGCTGGGCCCGGTCGAGATCGTCGGGATCGTCCTCTACACGGTCGGCGTCTACTTCGAGTCCATGGGCGACATGCAGCTCTCGCACTTCAAGGCCGACCCGAACAACGCGGACCAGGTCATGGACCAGGGCCTCTGGCGGTACACCCGCCACCCCAACTACTTCGGCGACTTCTGCGTCTGGTGGGGCATCTGGATCGTGGCGGCCTCGACCGGCATCGGGATCTACAGCATCGTCGGCCCGATCGTCATGACCTTCTTCCTGCTCCGGGTGTCGGGGGTGGCCATGCTCGAGCGGTCCATCGGCCGGCGCCGCCCCGGCTACGACGACTACATCCGCCGCACCAACGCCTTCTTCCCCGCGCCTCCACATTGAGTTGCCTCGCTCGCCGCTCACAGCGGCGAGCGCTCTCACTGAATCGGCTCGTCTGGCGGGCAAGCGCTCGGTCGCTCGCTCACCAACTCCCGCTCCGCTCGAAGCGGTCAGCGCACTGTGCTGCTCCGCTCCGCTGCGCAGCATCACCGCCAGCTGAAGGTCTGTGAGCAGCTCTTGTCCGGCGCCGTCTACTCGCCCGGGATCTGGGTGAAGTCGGGTGGGCGCTTCTCGAGGAAGGCGGTGAGGGCCTCGAGGTTGGCGGGGCTGCCGGTCAGGGTCGAGAACTCGCGGTCCTCGCGCCGGCGGGCTTCGGCGACGGCGTCGGTGTGGACGGCCCGCAGGACCCGCTTGGTCCCGACCAGCGAGGAGATGGGCCAGACGGCGATCGCGGCGGCCAGGGACAAGGCCTCGGGGAGCAGGTCGGCGTCGGCCACCTTGCGCAGGGCCAGGCCCGACGCCACCGCCTCGTCGGCACTGATCCAGGCGCTGGTCAGCAGGGCGTACGTGGCGGCCTGCCAGCCCATCATCGCCGGCAGCGTGTAACTCGACGCCGCCTCGGGCACGACCCCCAGGGCGGTGAAGGGGGGTCGGAAGCGGGCCGACTCGCCCACGAGGGTCAGGTCGCAGTGGCCCACGATGGTCAGGCCCAGCCCGACCCCGAGCCCGTTCACCGCGGCGATGAGCGGCTTGGGGAAGCCGATGAGCGCGTCCATGAAGCGGGGGAACCCATGACCGTCGTCGCCGCCGTTCACATCCTGGGCCAAGGTGGCCATCTCGCCCAGGTCCTGGCCCGCCGAGAACGCCCGTCCCTCCCCGGTGAGCACGACCACGGCGATGTCGTCGTCAGCGGCAGCCTGGTTCAGCCCCGCCGCCGCCGCGTCGTAGAGCTCGGTGTTGAACGCGTTGAGCGCCTCGGGCCGGTCGAAGGTGAGGAGCCGGACCCGGCCGTGGTCGTCGGTGCGGAGCATCGACTCGTCTTACCATCCGCTCATGGCCATGCCCGACGCCGACGACAGCCCCGGGATCGTCCGGCTCCGGGTCGAGCGTTGGCTGGCCGGCGCCGTGCCCGACAGCCGGGGCCCCCACGGCTTCCGGCTGGTGGCCGCCGGTGGGTCGAACCTGACCTTCGAGCTGACCGACGCCGACGGACGCCGATGGGCCTTGCGTCGGCCTCCCGTGGGGCGGGCGCTGGCCACCGCCCACGACGTGCTTCGGGAGTGGGACGTGCTGTCCGCCCTCCACCAGCACGACACCGGCGTTCCCGTCCCGGAGCCCGTGGCCCTGTGCGAGGACGAGACCGTGACCGGCGCGCCGTTCTACGTGATGGGCTTCGCCGACGGCACGATCCTGCGCACGGTCGAGGACGCCAACCGGCTCGAGCCGGCCGTGTTGCGGGCGGCAGCCGACTCGCTCCTGGACACCCAGATCGCCCTCCACGCCGTGGACGTCGAGGCGATCGGCCTGGGTGACCTCGGCCCGCCGACCGGTTACGTCGAGCGTCAGCTGGAGCGCTGGCGCCGCCAGTACGACGACGGTCGGGTGCGGCGGATCCACCTGCTGGAGGAGCTGCACCAGCGGCTGGCCCGCACCGTCCCGCCCGCCATCGGGAAGCCGGGGCTCATCCACGGCGATTACCGCTTCGACAACGTCGTGATCAGTGCGACCGGGGAGGTCTCCGCCGTCCTCGACTGGGAGCTCTGCACCCTGGGTGACCCCGCGGCCGATGCCTGCTGGTCGCTCCAGTACTGGGCCGACCCCGCCGACGAGGACACCTTCCTCACCTCCTCACCGACGACCGCGGTGACCCTCCCCCGCCGGCTGGAGATGCTGGGGCGCTATGCCGCCCTCAGCGGGCGCCCGCTGGACGGCTGGCCATGGTTCGAGATCTTCGGTTGGTGGAAGATGGGCTGCATCGTGGAGGGCGTCCACGCCCGTCGCAGCAAGGGCCAGTCCGCCGGCGCCCCATCCGGGCCGCTGGCGACCATCGCCGCCCGCGCCGACCGCTTCTTCCAGATCGCCGAGCAGAAGGCCCGCGCCCTCGGCCTCTGACCCGTTGGAGGGTCAGGGCTGAGGGTTGCGGGGGACGCCGCGGCGTTCCAGGGCGGCGATGAGGCCCTCACAGTCGGCGACCGTCACCGTGGCGCCGGGATGGTTCATCAGGGTCCCGGGGACCAGCGCCGGCACCGGCTCCACGAACAGGACGCAGACGCCCCGGTCGGTGGTCGTGCCGAAGGTGACGCCCTTGTCCTTGAACGAGCCGCGGGCCCCGATGGCCTTGAACCACGAGTAGCCCTCCGTCAGGCAGGTCCCGGTGCAGTTGGCGATGGTGGTGTTGAGCTTCCACCCACCGAACCGGATCCGGTACTCGTCGTCGGTGACGGTGACCAGGGTCGTCTCCGGCGTGATGCCGCCGAGGCGCAGCAGGCGCGAGAAGCGGGGGTTGAAGGCGAACTCGAAGGTCTCGAGGTCCGACCGGTCGGCCATCCCCCGAACCTATGCGCCCGGCGTCGGTGGCGTGACAGCGAAGCGGTTGATCCGGGGTCGGTCGCCCTCGCTGATCGTCGTGTAGCCGTCGGGCGTGAAGGCCACGGCCTCCCCCTGGACCTCGATGGCGGTCGGCGCATCACAGGACTCGTTGTCGACCAGGGCCTGGGCGAGAGACTGCTCGGGCTGACGGGGGAACACGAGCAGGCCGGCGTAAGTACGGAGGGCCACCACTTGGCCGTCGAAGCCGACGTCACCGCCTGTGGTCGCGTCCAAGGCGGAGTCGCCCACAGCGACGGTGCCCACCCGCTCCAGGGTGGCATCGCCGTCGGACCAGTCGGCCTCGGTCGCCTGGTACACCTCGGAGTCACCGCCGAAGCGCTTGTGCACGATGACGATGTCACGGGTGACGGGATCCACCAGCAGGGTCTCGGCGTCCCGGGGCCCGTTCGGGTAGTGCAGGGTGATCGTCTGGACGTCGGCCGCGGCGATCGTCACGTCGCCGGTCGGCGCCGGGTCGGGCACGGCAAAGCGGTGGACCACCATCTCCTCCCGGGCCGCGGCGTTGTCCCCGATGTCGCCGGCGAAGAGCTCACCCGCCGACGGTCCCGCCCCGCTGAGGTCCTCCCAGTCGAAGGCGGTGATGCCCTCGAGGTTGACCACGGCCAGCGTCTCGCCCTGCTCGTCGAGGCGGAACACCCGGGCCGTGTCGCCACTGTCGTTGTTGGCCCACAGGCCGGAGTCGAGGCTGACCAGCCCGGACAGCTCGTTCACCTCGGGGTCGGCGACCCGCACCCGACCCCGGATCCGCTGGGCCGCGCACACCGCCGCGGCCAACTCGTCCGGCGTCGCCGCGCGCACGGTGGTCGTGGTGGCGACCGTGGTGGTCGTGTCGTCGACCGAGACGTCGTCGTCACCGGAGCACCCGACCACGAACAGTGCGAGCCCCGCCAGGACCGCGATCCGTCTCAACCCTCGGCCCTTCACCCGCCCATCCTGACGCCTGCGATACTCGGGCGTGGACTTCGCCGTGACCGAAGAGCAGGCCGACCTGCGGGCCGAGCTGCGCCAGTACTTCGAGGACCTGCTCACCCCGGACAGGCAGGCCGAGCTCTGGGCCGACGAGATGGGCGGGCCCGTGTGGAAGGAGGCGGTCAAGCAGATCGCCGCCGACGGGTGGCTGGGCATCGGCTGGCCGAAGGAGTACGGCGGCCAGGACCGGTCGCCGATCGAGCAGCTCATCTTCTTCGACGAGGCCCAGCGGGCTGAGGCACCCGTGCCGATGCTGTCCATCAACACGGTCGGCCCCACGATCATGCGCTTCGGCACGCAGGACCAGAAGGACCGCTTCCTGCCCGGGATCCTGCGGGGTGAGCTCAACTTCGCCATCGGCTACACCGAGCCCGGCTCGGGCACCGACCTGGCCTCGCTCAAGACCCGAGCGGTGCGGGACGGCGACGAGTACGTCGTGAACGGCCAGAAGATCTTCACCTCCCTCGCCGCCGCCGCCGACTACGTCTGGCTGGCCGCCCGAACCGACCCCGACGCCCCCCGGCACAAGGGCATCTCCATCTTCCTGATGCCCACCGACGCTCCCGGTTTCTCGGTCGTGCCCCTGAACATCATGGGCGGGGCCGACACGACGGCGACCTTCTACGAGGACGTCCGCATCCCGGTGGCCAATCGGGTGGGCGGCGAGAACGAGGGCTGGGGCCTCATCACCAACCAGCTGAACCATGAGCGAGTGGCCATCTGCAACGCCGGCCTCATCTGGCGCTACCTGGAGGAGGTGACCGACTGGGCCAAGGCCACCAAGACGGCCGATGGTGACCGGGTCGTCGACGAACAGTGGGTCAAGCTCGGGCTGGCCCGGGTGCGGGCCTCCGCCGAGGTGCTCCAGCTCATGAACTGGAAGGTGGCCTGGGCGCTGACGGTCGGTGACCTCAGCCCGGCCGACGCCTCCGCCACCAAGGTCTTCGGCACCCACAAGTACATCGAGAGCCTGGGGATCCTCATGGAGATCATGGGCCCCATCTCCTTCCTGCGGGCGGGCTCGCCCGACGCCCTGCTCCGCGGGCGCCTGGAGCGCAGCTACCAGGGGATCCTGGTCCTGACCTTCGGCGGCGGGACCAACGAGATCCAGCGGGACATCATCGCCATGCTCGGCCTCGGCATGCCCCGCGCGCCGCGGTGAGCCTGCCCGGCGCGCTGGACTTCGAGGGCCGGCGGGTCGTCGTCACCGGTGCTTCGTCCGGGATCGGCGCCGCCACGGCCGAGCTCTTCGGCGGCCTCGGGGCCGACGTGGTCGGGCTCGACGTGGCCGACGACTCGCTCGACCTGCGGGAACCCGCGGCCATCGACGCCGCGGTCGCCGCTCTCCGGGGCACGCCGGTCTGGGCACTGGTCAACTGCGCGGGAGTGCCGCAGACGGCGGGCGGGCGGATCGTCCTGACGGTCAACTTCCTCGGGACCCGCTACCTGACCGAGGCGCTACTGCCGCACATCGTGGAGGGGGGCGCGGTCGCCAGCGTCGCCTCCCTGGCCGGGCAGGGCTGGCCGGAGCACGTCGAACTCCTCGGCGAGCTGCTGGCCACCCCGACCTTCGAGGACGGTCTGGCCTGGGTCGACACCCACGTCGACGGCATGGATGACCCGTACTTCTTCTCCAAGGAGGCGGTCATCCTCTGGACCCGACGCCGCGCCCGGACGCTCCGGCGCGACCACGGTGTGCGGATGAGCACGGTCAGCCCGGGCCCGGTCGACTCGCCGATGATGCCGTCCTTCCGGGAGGCCATGGACGAAGCCGTCCTCGAGTGGACGGCCCGTGAGGCCATCGGCCGCATGGCCCGCCCCGACGAGTTGGCCCTGCCGCTCGTCTTCCTGTGCGCGCCGGGCGCTTCCTACGTGTCGGGGATCGACCTCATCGCCGACGCCGGCTTCAAGACGGACCTGGACGAAGGCTTGGTCGACTTCGAGGGCCTCGGCGGTTGAGCCCGGTCGCGCTCGTCACCGGGGCCAGCCGGGGCATCGGGCGGGCCACGGCGATCGCACTGGCGGAGAAGGGGTTCGACGTCGCCCTCGGGGCCCGCACCGTGCACGAGGGGGACGGCCGGGACGATGCCCGCCCGGGCTCGGAGCCGCTACCCGGAAGCCTCGACGCCACCGCCGCCGAGGTGATGTCGACGATCGTGCCCTCGCCCCGCTCGAGGAGGTGGGGGAGCACGGCGTGGATGAGGACGAG
>DATDAH010000195.1:0-25370 GCA_036525535.1 Acidimicrobiales bacterium | reverse complement strand
GCTCCCCTCCAGAAGCGCCGGAACACCAGCGGTTGGTCCTCGGTGGTGATGCCGGGACCCTCGTCACCGACCGCGATCCAGCTCCACGGGCCGTCCAGCCCGGCCCCCACCTGGATGGTCGAGCCTTCGGGGGCCAGCCGCACGGCGTTGTCCAGCAGGTTGGCCACGGCCTGGCGCAGAGCCGCCCGGTCCCCGGAGACGACGACCGGCCCCGAGGGCACGGCCGTCTCGATGTGCATCGACCGGGTCGCCGCCGGCGAGCGGAACTCGTCGGCCACCTCGGCGGCGAGGAGCCCGAGATCGATGTCCTCCCGAGCCATGACGGCCTGCTCGTTGCGGGCGTACCGCAGGAGGTCGTCGACGGTGTGGGTCATGCGCTCGGCGGTGCGGGCCGCCAGCTCGGCTGCGGTGCGCAGCTCCGGGGCCGAGGCGCCCTCGTCGGCCAGGGCCACGTCGAGGTTGGTCCGGATCACCGCCAGCGGGTTGCGCAGCTCGTGGGACGCCTCCTGGAAGAAGTGGCGCTGGCCCTCGAAGGCCTCGTCGAGACGCCCGAGCATCCCGTCGAAGGTGTCGGCCAGTTCCTTCATCTCGTCGTCGGGGCCGTCGAGGGCGATGCGGCGGGAGAGGTCCGTGGCCTGGATGTCCCGGGCCACGCCGGTGATCCGGTCGACGGGGCGCAGGACCCGTCCGGCCGCGAACCACCCCACACCGACGCCGGCGACGGCGCCGGCCGTGAGCGCCAGCAGGGACCAGCGGCGGAGCTCGTCCAGCGCCCGGTCGTTGACCTCGGCCTCCAAGCCCTGGATCTCGGCCCGCACCGTCCCCTGCGGCACCTCGACGACCCCCTGGGGCGTGCGCACGACCCGGGTGAGGTTGAAGGTCCGGGACACGGGCTCGTCGGAGAGCGAGCGGGTCAACCCCAGGTAGACCCCGCCGGTCAGCAGGGCCGAGAGCCCGAACACGAGCACCGCGTACAGCACCGTCAGGCGCACCCGGATCGACCCGGCCCACGGCGGGAGCCGGGAGGCGAGGCCCACCGCCGTCCTGGCCGTGGTCACCGGTCGTCCCGCAGCCGGTAGCCCTGCCCGACCAGCGTCTCCAGCGGTCCCTCCGCATCGGGCCGGGCGGCCTCCAGCTTCCGGCGCAACGTCCCGACCGTCACCCGCACCGTGCTGGTGAAGGGGTCGGCGTTGGCGTCCCACACGTGGGTCAGCAGCTCCTCCTGGGACACGACCACGCCGGGGCGGGTGAGGAACCAGTGCAGGACCGACAACTCCTTCGGGGTCAGGTCCAGGGCCACGCCCGAGCGGGTCGCCTCCTGGCGGGCCGTGTCCAACCGCAGGTCGCCCACCTCCACGACGGCGCCGGTCGGCGCGGCGTCTCGCCGCAGCAGGGTGCGCACCCGGGCGTTCAGCTCCCGGAAGGCGAACGGCTTGACCAGGTAGTCGTCCGCGCCGGCGTCGAGCCCGGTGACCCGGTCGTCCACCGTGTCCCGGGCCGTGAGCATCAGGACCCGGGGCATCGGGCCGGCCGCGTCGCCGTCCCGGATGGCCCGGCACACGGCGAGGCCGTCGTGGTCGCCGGGCATGGCCACATCGAGCAGCACGAGGTCGTACTCGTCGACGGCCAGGAGGTCGAGGGCCGCGTCCCCGTCGTAGGCGACGTCGACGGCATGGCCTTCGCGCCGTAGCCCGGTGGCCACGGCATCGGCCAGGTCGACCTCGTCGTCCACGACCAACAGGCGCACGCCGGCGACGGTACCGCCGGGTCAGGCCGCCGTACCGGCAGACCCGGGCGCGCCTCGGAGGCAGCAACCCACCCGTATCGTGGCCGCCCGTGACCCAGGCTCCCCTGCCCCCACCCCCGACCGGTGCACCCGTGGCGCCGGGTCCCGCCCCGGGCCCGGAAGACGTCCCCACCCGGGCCGCCCTCCTCGAGAAGGCGCTCTTCGAGGTGAAGAAGGTCATCGTGGGCCAGGACCAGGCCATCGAGCGCCTGCTCACCTGCCTCCTGGCCCGGGGCCACGTGCTGCTCGAGGGCGTGCCCGGCGTTGCCAAGACGTTGGCCAGCGAGACCTTGGCCCACGTCGTCGGTGGTTCCTTCGTCCGCATCCAGTTCACCCCCGACCTCCTTCCCGCCGACATCGTCGGCACCCGCATCTACCGCGGCTCGTCGGAGAGCTTCGACGTCGAGCTCGGCCCCGTGTTCGCCAACTTCGTCCTCACCGACGAGGTCAACCGGGCGCCGGCCAAGGTGCAGTCGGCCCTGCTCGAGGTCATGGCCGAGCGCCACGTCTCCATCGGCGGCCAGACGTTCCCCGTGCCCGACCCGTTCCTCGTGCTGGCCACCCAGAACCCGATCGAGTCCGAAGGCGTCTACCAGTTGCCGGAGGCCCAGCGGGATCGGTTCCTGATGAACGTGCCCATCGGCTACCCGTCGCCCTCCGAGGAGGTCGAGATCGTCCACCGGATGGGCGTGGACCCGCCCGCCGCCGCCCAGGTGCTGAACCCCGAGCAGGTGCTCGACCTCCAGGCCGCGGCCGACGAGGTGTACGTGGACCCCGGCGTCGTCGACTACGCCGTCAACGTCGTGTTCGCCACGCGGGAGCCTGCCGACCACGGCATGTCGGATCTCACCGGGATGATCGCCTACGGCGCCAGTCCCCGGGCCAGCCTCGGCCTCGTCGCCGCCGGCCGGGCCCTGGCCCTGCTCCGGGGCCGGGACTACGCCCTGCCCCAGGACGTGTTCGACGTGGCCCCCGATGTGCTCCGCCACCGGCTGGTCCTCTCCTATGAGGCCCTGGCCGACGGCGTCGACGTGAACGACGTCCTGATCCGCGTCCTCTCCACGGTTCCCGCGGCCCCGGTCGCCCCCGCCCGGGCCGGATGAGCCCCTCGGGCACGGCCCCACCCCGGGTCGCGGGGGCGCCGGCCGAGGAGGTCCTGCGCCGCCTGCAGATCGACGTCACCCGCCGGCTCGACGGGATGCTGCACGGTGACTTCGAGGGGCTCGTCCCCGGCCGGGGCAGCGATGCCGGCGACACCCGGGCCTACACGCCGGGCGACGACGTCCGCCGCATCGACTGGAACGTCACGGCCCGGATGCCCGAGGTCCACGTGCGCGAGACCATCGCCGACCGGGAACTGGCCACGTGGGTCCTGCTCGACCGCTCGGCCAGCCTCGACTTCGGCACCGCGACGTGTGAGAAGCGGGACATGGCCCTGGCCGCCACGGCCGCCATCGGCTTCATCACCCTGCGCACCGGCAACCGCCTCGGCGTGGTGGTGGCGGGCGACGGTGACGTGCGCGTCCTGCCCCCCGGCACCGGGCGACGGCACCTGCTGGGCACCCTGCACGCCGCCACCCTCGCCTCGGCCGCCGCCGGTGGGAGCAGTGTCGACTTGGCCGCCGCCATCGGCGCCCTGGCCCGGGCGGGACAGCGCCGCCGCGGCCTCATGGTCGTGGTGTCGGACTTCCTGGCCCCGGGGGGCTGGGAGCGTTCGCTGCGGGGCCTGGCCTCGCGCCACGAGGTCCTCGCCGTCGAGGTCGTCGACCCCCGGGAGCTGGCCCTGCCCGACGTCGGCGTGATCGAGCTGGTCGATCCCGAGACCGGCGCCCAGCGAGAGGTCCACACCTCCCGGGACCTGCGGGAGCGCTACGCCACGGCCGCCGGCGACCAGCGCCAGGACATCGCCCGGCGGGTCCGGGCCGCCGGAAGCGACCACCTGGTGCTGCGCACGGACCGGGACTGGCTCCTCGACATCGTCCGCTTCGTCAGCCGCCGCAAGGAACGCCGCCGCATCGCGGCCGGGACCGCGCACCATTGAGCTACCTCGCCCCCCACTGGCTGTGGCTCCTGGCCGTCGTCGCCCTCCTGGCCGTCGTCTACGCCGTCCTGCAATGGCGGCGGCGCTCCACGTTCACCGTCCGTTTCACCAACCTCGAGCTCCTCGACTCCGTCGCCCCCAAGCGGCCGGGCTGGCGCCGGCACATCGTGGCCGGCCTGCTGCTCGTCTCGCTGTCGCTCTTCGTGGTGGCGCTGGCCCGACCGACCCGGCCCGACGCCGCGCCGCTGGGTCCCGTCCTCGTCCTGGCCATCGACACCTCGCTGTCCATGCAGGCCACCGACGTCGACCCCAACCGCCTGGAGGCGGCCCAGGAGGCGGCCGACGGCCTCGTCGAAGGCCTCTCCGACAACGTCCGAGTCGGCCTCGTCAGCTTCGACAACGGGGCCACCATCCAGGTCACGCCGACCACCGATCACGACGCCGTCCGCGAGGCCATAGACGGCCTCAGCCTGGACGAGTTCACCGCCATCGGGGAGGCCATCTTCGCCGGCCTCGACGCCATCGCCATCGCCGAGCAGGACCAACCCGAGGCGCCCGAGGATCCGGCGGCCGACGAGCCGCCACCCAGCCAGATCGTCCTCATGTCCGACGGCGAGACCACGACCGGCCGCCCCGATGTGGAGGCCGCCCAGGCCGCCTTCGACGCGGGCGTGCCCGTGTCGACCATCGCCTTCGGCACGCAGGGAGCGACCATCGACATCCCGGGCCAGGGGCCGGTGGACGTGTCGGTCAACGAGGCGGCCCTGCAGGCCATCGCCGACTCGACCAGCGGCGAGTACTTCTCGGCGACGACCGGCGACGAACTGGCCGACGCCTTCGCCGACATCGGCGGCACGGTCGACTCCGAGACCGTCGAGCGGGAGGTCGGCACCTGGTTCCTGGGCTTCGGCCTCGCCCTCCTGGTCCTGACCTCGGCCCTGTCACTCCTCTGGTTCAGCCGACTGCCGTGACCCCTCGAGTGGCTTCGCCCCACTCGGACTGCGCCGCCTCCCTGCTGGCAGGGCCGGTGCGCTCTAGTTCACGAGCTCGGACTCAGTGACCCGCTCGGAGATGACCCTGGACGAACCACCGGGCTGCATGGTCACGCCGTAGAGGACGTCGCCGGCCTCCATGGTCCGCTTCTGGTGGCTGACCACGATGAGCTGGGCCTCCAGGCGGAACTCGGCCAGCAGGTCCAGGAACCGGTGCAGGTTCACGTCGTCGAGAGCCGCCTCGACCTCGTCCATCACGTAGAAGGGCGACGGCCGGCTGCGGAAGACGGCGAACAGGAAGGCCAGCGCGGTCAGGGATCGCTCGCCGCCGGAGAGGAGCG
Organism: Acidimicrobiales bacterium; assembly: GCA_036525535.1. GTDB lineage: Bacteria > Actinomycetota > Acidimicrobiia > Acidimicrobiales > DATDAH01 > DATDAH01. The sequence continues at coordinate 20,210 of DATDAH010000195.1, read as the reverse complement.
AGAGCTTGCGCACGTTCTTGCCCGACGGCCGGGCCTCGATCTCCAGGCCTGTGTCGAGGAGGTTGTCCGGGTCGGTGAGGCTCAACCGACCGGTGCCACCCGGGAACAGGGTGGCGAAGAGGGACTCGAAGTTGGCGGCCACGTCGGCGTACGCCGCGGTGAACACATCGCGGATCTCGTCGTCGACGGCCTTGATGACCTTGCGCAGCTCCCGGCGCGACTCCTGGACGTCCTCCAGCTGGCCCTGGAGGAACCCGTGGCGTTCCTGGAGCTGCTCGAACTCCTCGAGGGCGAGCGGGTTGATCGGCCCCATGAGGCGCAGGTCCCGCTCCAGCTCCCGGGCCCGACCCGTTGCCGTGTTCCCTTCAGGGAGGTCCGGGCAGTCGGTGGCCACCGCCCGTTCAGGCTCGCAGTCCAACTCGACGCGCAGCGTCTCGACCGCGGTCTCGAGGCGAACGGCGACCTCAGCCTCCCGCACCTCCTCCCGCTGGGAGCGCTCGCGGACCTCGGCGAGGGTGCGCTCGGCCTCGCCCCGTTCGCGGCGCAGGCCGTCGAGACGGGCGGCGACGCCCCGCACGGCCTCCGACTGTCGGCGCCGGCGTTCCCGCAGGCCGTCGAGGACCTGGTCGATGTCGGCCGATCGGGCCTCGACCTCGGTGGTCAGCCGTTCCACCGCGGTGGCCCGGGCATCGATCTCGGACCGACGACTCTCGGCGTGCTCCCGCTCATGGGCGTCCTTGGCCAGCCGGGGCTCGATCTCGCCCAGCCGCTGCTCGGCCACCCGCTGACGCTCCCGCAGGGAGGCCTGCCGGACTTCGAGATCGGTCCGCCGGGCGGAGAGGTCCGCCGCCCGCTCCTCGATCGCTCCCCGGAGCAGGCGCAGCTCCCGCCCCGCGGCCTTGGCCGCGTCCTCGTCGTCCTCCAGCTCGGCCAGACCCGACTCCAGCTCGGTCACCCGAGTCTGCTCGCGGTCCAGCCGGGCGGCGACCTCGTCCCGATGGGCGGTGAGAGCGTCCTTCTCGGTCGCCCCGTCCCGGCGGTCGGCGTCGACCCGGGTCAGGCCCTCGAGGGCCGTCGTGCGCCGGCCGTCGTGCTCGTCGATCTCGCGGGCCACGTCGGCTTCGGTGCCCTGGGCATCGGTCAGCGCCCGCCGGGCCGAGTCCAGCGCCTCGACGGCGGCGGCGTGCTCGATGGTGGCGGTCTCGGCCCGGTCCCGAGCGTCGTCGAGCGCGGCCTTGGTGGCCCCGCCCTGCTGGCGGCCCACCCGCCATCCGCTCGGGCTGAACCGGTCGCCGGCCCGCGTGACGATGACGGCGGCGGGGTGGGCCTCGGCGGCGTCGGCCGCCACCGTCCAGTCCCCCTCCACGGCCACGGCCGCGCCGACGAGCGCGTCGAGCACGGCCTCGACCTCGGGGCGTCGGGCCCGGACATGGCCCCGGACGGCCTCGCCCACCGAAGGCGCTTCGGCGGGCGGACGGGTGAGGGCCACGGGCAGGACCGCGCCGCTGTGCTCGCCCTCGCGCAGGGCCACGATGGCCCGGTGGGCGGCGGCCACGTCGGCCACCACGACGGTGCCCAAGGCCTCACCGATCGCGGCTTCGACGGCGGGCAGCCAGCCGTCGTCCACCTCGATCGCATCGAAGAGCGGCCCGAGCACACCGTCCACGGCCGAGAGATGGTCGGCGCCCGAACGGGAGCGGGCGTCCTCCAGGGCCAGTTCCAGGGCGTCGGCCCGGGCCGACCAGCGGTGGCGCTCGGCGTCGGCCCGGCGCAGCGCGTCCTCGGCCCGGCTGAGGTCGTGATCGACGCGGCTACGGGCGTGCTCGGCCTCCTCCAGGGCGTCGATCAGGGGGCGCTCGGCCTCGACGATGCGCTCCAGCTCGAGCCGGCGGTGCTCGGCGTCGGCGTCCAGGCGTTCGGCGGTCGCGGCCAGCTCCGCCAGGCGGGACTCCAGCCGGTTCAGCTCGCTGGTGTCACGCTCGATGCCGCCCCGGCGGGCGACCAGCTCGCCCCGGGCCTCGGCGGCCCGGCCGTCGCTGTCGGTGTCGGTGTCGTCGGCCCGGAGGTCGAAGGCGACCCGGTCCGCCTCCAGCGCGCTGGTCGCCTCGGCCAGGCTGCTCAGCTCGGGGGTCAGGCGGTCGACCTCGGCGGCCACGTCGGTCAGCTCTCTCCGCAGGGTGGCGGCGTCGGCCTCCAGGGAGAAGATCACCCCCTGGTCGGTGAACGACAGGCGTTCCCGCTCGATGCCCCGGGCCCGCTCCTTGAGCACGGCGGAGAGACCGCGGGCCCGCTCCCGGAGGGACTCGAAGCGCACCAGGTCGTCACCGACGTCGTCGGCCCCGCGGGCGGAGAGCTCGGCTTCGGCCCGGGTGACCTCGGCGTCGAGATGGGCCAGGCGACCCTTCAGGTCCTCGGCCTCTCGGGTCAACCCGGTCTTCGCCGTGACCGCCGTCTCCAGCCGGGTGCGCAGCTCGTCGATCTGGCGCCCGGCGATGTAGAGGCGGAGGGCGGTCAGCTCGGCCACGACCCCGGCATGACGGCGGGCGGCGTCGGCCTGCTTCTCCAACGGCCGGAGCTGGCGACGGACCTCCCGCACCAGGTCCTGGAGTCGGTTGAGGTTGCCCTCGGTGGCCACCAGGCGGCGCTCGGAGCGCTCCTTGCGCTTGCGGTACTTGAGGATGCCGGCGGCCTCCTCGATGATCGCCCGCCGGTCCTCGGCCTTGGCGTTGAGGACGGCGTCGATCTGGCCCTGGCTGACGATGACGTGCTGTTGGCGGCCGACCCCTGAGTCCGACAGCAGGTCCTGGATGTCGAGCAGGCGGCAGGGGACGTTGTTGATGGCGTACTCGCTGTCACCCGAACGGAACAGCGTGCGGCTGATGGTCACCTCGGTGAACTCGATGGGCAGCAGGCCCGCCGAGTTGTCGATCGTGAGGGCCACCTCGGCCCGGCCCAGGGCCGGGCGCTGGGAGGTCCCGGCGAAGATGACGTCGTCCATCGCCTTGGAGCGCACGATGCTCGGGGCCTGGGCGCCGAGCACCCAGCCGATGGCGTCCACCACGTTGGACTTGCCGCTCCCGTTGGGCCCGACCACCACGGTGATGCCCGGCTCGAGGTCGAGGCGGGTGGCGTCGGCGAAGGACTTGAAGCCCTTCATGGACAGTGACTTCAGGAACACGTGCGCACCCCGGGAACAGTGATGCTCCGGACGTTAGCCAGCAGCCTCGGGCTGGTCGCGCACCCCAGCGACCTCAGGTGGCGCCGGCAATTCCCGTGTCCGGACCACGGCGACGCCGACCGACTCGCCGGTCACACCTGGCACTGCTCGCAGAAGAACGTGCTGCGGCTGTTGGCCTTGACCCGGACGATGACCGAGCGGCAGCGACGGCAGGCCTGGCCCTCGCGGTCGTAGACCTGGTGGTGCTCCTGGTACTCGCCGGGCTTGCCCTGGAGGTCGACGTACTGGCCGTCGGCGAGGGTCGAGCCGCGGTATTTGATGGCGTCGTGGAGGGTCTCGACCAGGGACCGGTACAGCCGCCGGATCTCCTGGGTCGACAGCGAGTCCGAGAGCCGGTCATAGCGAAGGCCGGCGCCGTAGAGGATCTCGTCGGCGTAGATGTTGCCGATGCCGGCGATGAACTTCTGGTCCATCAGCAGAGGCTTCAGCTTCACGCTGCGATTGACCAGCGCCTGACCGAACCGGGTCCAGGACACGGCCTGCTCGACCGGGTCGAAGCCGAGGTGGGCCAGCTCGGGGACCTCGTCGTCGACGGCGTCGGCGTCGACCACGAACATCTCCCCGAACTTGCGGGGGTCGATGAAACGGAGCTGGCCCTTCTGCGTGAAGGTGAGGACGACCCGGGTGTGCGGCTCGGCCGCGTCCTTGGCCGCGTTGCGCCGGAGCTGGCCGCTCATGCCCAGGTGGATGACCAGCACGCTCCCGGTGTCCAGGGACAGGACCAGGTACTTCCCGCGGCGGTGGACATGGGTGACCTTCGCGCCGTCGAGCAGCTTGACGAACGGCGCCTTCTTGCCGTGGCGGCGGATCGAACGCAGGTCGTTGACCTCGACGTCCTTGATCCGGAGCCCCACGATGTCACGCTCCAGCTCCCGCCGGATGGTCTCCACTTCGGGAAGCTCAGGCATCGGCGGTACGGCTCTCGGTTTCCGTCGTGGGCTCGGGTTCGTTCGTGGGTTCGGGCTCGTCCCGGAGCGACTGCCAGGCGACCCGGGCGGCGGCCTGTTCGGCCTCCTTCTTGGACTTGCCGGTGCCCTGGCCCCGCTCGGTCCCGCCGATGCGGACCACGGCGGTGAAGCGACGGTCGTGGTCCGGTCCGGTGCCGGAGACCTCATAGCGGGGCACCTGGCCGTACTGTCGGGCCGAGGCCTCCTGGAGCCGGGTCTTGTGGTCGGCCTCGCCCGGCCCGGCGACGGCCCCGGCCAGGCGTTCGGCGACCAGCGGCAGCAGGAGCGTGCGGGCGGCGGCGAGGCCGGCGTCGACGTAGACGGCGCCGATGATCGCTTCCATGGAGTCGGCCAGGATCGAGCGCTTCTCGCGGCCGCCGGTGGCGTCCTCCCCCTTGCCCAGACGGAGGAACTGGCCCAGCTCGAGGACCGAGGCGACCTGGGCCAGGGCCTCGGTGCTCACCACGGCGGCCCGGGCCATGGCCAGCTCCCCCTCGGGCATGGCCCCCTCGACCTGGAAGAGGTAGTCGGCGATGACCAGTCCGAGAACGGCGTCGCCCAGGAACTCGAGGCGCTCGTTGGACGGGGTGCCGACGTGCTCGGCACACCAGGAGCGATGGGTGACGGCCTCGACCAGGAGTCCGGGGTCGGCGAAGTCGTGGCCCAGGCGCGCCGCGAGGTCGCTCATGGCGCGCTCGGTCATGTCCACAGATCCGTCCTCAGGTCATCGCCGGGCCTCAGCCGAGGCGGGCGACCACGTAGTCCACAGCATCGCGGACCGACTTGAGGTCCTCGAGATCTTCGTCCTCGATCCGGAACCCCACGGAACGCTCCGAGAGCTCCTCTTCGAGGGCTTCGACGAGCTCGATCAGGGCCAGGGAGTCGGCATCCAGGTCGTCGGCGAAGGAATCGCCCTCCTGGATCTGGCTCGGCTCGATCTCGAGGATGTCGGCCAGACGGTCACGGATGAGCTCCAGCACCTCGGGTCGCCCCATCGGGCCCTGTTCGACATGGGTCTCGGCCGGCACGTGCGCACTCTCCCCGTTCGCTCGTTCGTGGTGGGTCCGACGATTCTATCGCCGCCGACACCCACTCGCAGGGTGCGCCCCATAGCCTTTCCGCCCTTTTGTCGACGTCTCAGGTCAATCGGGTGGGCGGATGGCCGTGGTGAGGTCGCCGACCAGGTCGGCCTCGGCCATCTCGGCCCCGACCCGCACCGCGTTGACGACGGCTCGGGCCGACGACGACCCGTGACTGATGATGCAGACCCCGTCGACCCCCAGCAGCATCGCCCCTCCCGTGGAATCCGGGTCCAGCTGGTCGGCCAGGGGGATCAGCGCGGGGAGGAGCACGTCGGCCGCGGCCCTGGCCTCGTCCGACGAGCCGAAGACCTCGTAGATGGCCCCGACGATGGCCTTCAGCCCACCCTCGAGGGTCTTGAGGGCCACGTTGCCGGTGAAGCCGTCGGTGACGACGACATCGGCGTCGTCACCCATCAGGTCCCGACCCTCGACGTTGCCGACGAAGGTCGCCCCCACCGCCTCGACCGCGCCCTCGGCCAACAGGGTGTGGGTCTCCTTGACCAGGGGCGAGCCCTTGGTCGGCTCCTCGCCGATGCTGAGCAGGGCGACCCGCGGCGCCTCGATGCCGTAGCGGCGGCGGGCGAAGACGGCACCCATGACCGCGAACTGAACCAGCATCTCCGGGCTGCACTCGGCGTTGGCCCCGGCGTCGAGCATGACCGTCGGGCGGTCGTGGCCGGGGGCGGGGATCGGGGTGGCGATGGCCGGGCGGTTGACACCCCTGATCCGACCCATGCGCAGCAGGGCCGAGCCCATGGTGGCACCCGTGTTGCCGGCACTGACCATGGCCGAGGCCTTGCCGTCCCGCACCGCTTCGGCCGCCCGGACCAGAGACGAGTCCTTCATCCGCCGGACGCTCTTGGCCGGGTCGGCATCCATGGCGATGACCTCGGAGGCCGGGATGACCTCGAGCCCGCCAGTGTCGCCCAGCTCGTCAGGCCGTCCCACGAGCACGACCGGGACACCGAGCTCCTCGGCGGCCTCGATGGCGCCGGCGACGATCTCCGCGGGGGCCTTGTCGCCGCCCATCGCATCGACGGCTACGGGAAGCATGCAGGCATCCTCAGCTTCGGGGTGAACCGTCGCATCGAAGGTTCGACCGCAGTGGGGCTCGCGACCTGACCTACTCGACCTCGACGGCCTGGCGACCGCCGTACCAACCGCAGTTGCTGCACACCACGTGCGGGCGACGCACGGCGTCACAACGCGGGCACGTGCTGCGCCCGGTCGTCTTGATGCGCCAGGCGGAAGCCATGCGGCTCCGGCCCTTCATCTTGGAGGTCTTCTTCTTGGGGACGGCCATCGTCAGGTCCTCGAGAGTTTCAGTGCCAACACGGTGGTGAAGCGACGGGTCAGGGTAGCGGCGAGATGGGGTCACTCGTCGAAGCTGAGCTCGTCGAGAGCGGCCCAGCGGTCGTCGCCCCGGGGGGCGGACTCGTCGGCGGGGCCGGTCGGGAAACGGTCGGGCGAGGGGCCGGCGCAGTCGGGCCGGCAGAGGGGGACCATCGGGAGGGCGCCGGCGACGACGTCTCGGACCATGGGCTCGAGGTCGATCTCGTCGTGGCCGAGGGGGTAGGCGTCCTCGTCGCCCTCGGGCCCGCCGAAGATCTCCTGGACGTGCTGGACGGTCGTGCCCCGCACCTCGTCGAGGCAGCGGCGGCACTCCCCGGTCCACGGCACCTCGATGCGCCCGGTCACCGAGATGCCGCCGCTGAAGGCCTCGATGAAGAACTCGAGGTCCACGTCGGCATCCGGGTCCACCCGAGTGGAGACCACGCCGAGGTCGTCGATGCGGATCTGGTCGCGGAACTCGCGGCGCGTCCCGAGGTTGCGCAGCAGGTCGGCCACGCCGACCCGCAGGCGGGCGGCCACCGGGCTCAGCCCTCTTGGTCGAAGAACTCGGTGCGCTCGTCGCCGTGGGCACCGAACTGGGCCACGTCGGCGAGGTTGTCCTCCGCATTCGGGGTGGCCACGGCCTGCAACTTCTCCCGGCCCGAGGCGACCTGGGCCTGCACCCGCTCGAGGGCGATCTCGAAGCTCCCCAGCTTCTGGTCGACGAAGTCCTCCGCCTCGTTGCGCATCTGGCGGGCCCGGGTCTCGGCCTTCTCGACGATCTGGCGGCCCCGCTGCTCGGCCGCCTTGACCACCTCGGTGCGCTGCACCATGCGCTCGGCCTGGCTGCGGGCCTCCTCGAGCAGGTCCTCGCCCTCGCGCTTGACCTTCTCCAGGAACTCCTCGCGCTCCTTGAGGAGCCAGCGGGACGCTCGCAGCTCCTCCGGGAGGCGGGAGCGGACCTCGACCAGCAGGTCGAGGATCTCGTCCTTGTTGATCATCGCCGACGTCGACAGGGGCATCGGCCGGGCCTGGTCGATGAGGTCGGTCACCCGGTCGAGCAGCTGCTCGACCTCGGGCATCTTGTACCCGCCGGACTTGGCGGTCGGCTCGGTGGCGCTCACGCGAGTCGCTCCGCCAGGCGCTTGGCCACGGGGGGCGGGACCATGGAGCCCACGTCGCCGCCGAAGCGGGCGATCTCGCGGATCAGCTTGGACGCCAGGAAGGAATGGGACGACGCCGACGGGATGAACAGCGTGTCCACCCCCGAGATGGCGTGATTCATCTGGGCCATCTGCAGCTCACTCTCGAAGTCCGAGACCGCCCGCAACCCCTTGACGATGAAGTCTGCCCCGATATCCCGGGCCAGGTCCACCACCAGGCTGGAGAACATGGTGAAGGTGACGTTCTCGAGGTGCGAGAGGCTCTCGCTGATCATCGCCTCCCGCTCCTCGAGGGAGAACAGCGGCTCGCCCTTCTGCGGGTTGCGCATGGCCGCGACCACGACCTCGTCGAAGAGATGGGCGGCCCGTTCGATGACCTCGAGATGACCGTTGTGGATGGGGTCGAACGACCCGGGGCAGAGCACCTTCGTCACGACGGGGACCGTACCGGGTCCCCCGCCCGCCGACCCACCGGCGTACGGTCGGGCTGGTGACCGACCCCTTCCCCCTGGTGCCCGAGACCATCGTGTGCGTCGACTGTGGGGGCGTCTGCCATCTGCTCTCGCACCCGCCGCCCGACGAGCCCTTCGGCCCCGGCGACGTCGTGGCCTACCGCTGCTCGGACTGCATGGACCGCTGGGACATCGTCCTCCCCGACGAGGACGACACCCGCGGCGACTGACGGGTTCCCGCGCTATTTTGTCGTCATTTCCATGATCTTCTGTTGATTTCCACCACCGCGATGGGGGAGGCTCTCGGGTGAGGGGGCTCGACCGAGGAGCCCCCGATGATCCGACGCCTCGTCGTCGCCGCCGCGGTCGTCGCCGCGACCGTCACCCCCCGCCCGGCGGATGCGGCCGACGAGCGGCCCCGCTTCACGGCGTGCGCCGCGGTGTCGGCGACCGCGCCCCGCTGTCACACCGGCGGCGTCACCTACGAGGTGGGTCGCACGGTGTTCCTCCGCGGTCGGGTCACACCGGCCCGCCCCGGGTTCGGCGAGGTGGTGCGTCGAGCGCCCCGAGGCCGCCGGTTCGTCCCGGTCGGCACGATGGGCACAGGGACCGACGGCCGCATCCGCTGGTCGTGGACGCCCCGGCGGCGCGACAGCAACCGCGCCGAGCCCTACCTGTTCGCCTTCCGCATCGCCGGGGTCGGCCGCAGCTCCGCGGTCGAGGTCTGGGTCGTCCCGGTGGACTATTAGGCCGGCCAGCGCTGCTGGACGAGCCAGGCCGGCGGGTTCGAGCGCAAGATGCGGTCCGCGGCATTGCCCGGGCCGTAGAGGAAGACGTCGTCGGTGCCGTCGCCGTTCCAGTCCCCGGTCACCGGCAGGAACGTACCCGTGATGCCGAGGTCGCCGGTCTCCCGCGTGAAGTACGGCGCGGTCGGCGCCCGCCCCCGCCAGAGGACGTCGATGGCCGCGCCCGGTTGGTAGAAGATGATGTCGGCCTTGAAGTCGCCCGACACATCACCGAGGATCGGCTGGAAGCGGGCCGGCTGGACCCGGTAGGTGCGACGGGTGAAGGACGTGCCGTTGGGTCGGGTGAACCAGGCCTCCACCTCCCCGTAGCTCCGTAGCGGCCGGTACAGCACGAGGTCGGCCTGCCAATCGCCGTCGAAGTCGCCGGCCCGGACGGTGAAGCCCTGCGGGAGGCTCAGGCCCGAGTCGGTGTGCCCCGCCTGGGTGAACCGGCGCAGCGTGCTCGAGCTGCCGGGGGACACGAAGAGGATGTCGTCACGGCGGTTGCCGTCGAAGTCCCCGACGAGGAGATAGGTCTGACTGCCACCCAGGCTCGCCTGTGCCGCCACCACCTGATGGGAGCCGTCGGCGGCGAACTCCCAGATGCGATCCGGCCGGGTCCCCCACCCGTAGAAGAAGAGGTCGTCGATGCCGTCGCCGTTGAAGTCGCCCGCCACGACCCGGTGGGTGCCCACGGACGGGAGGGCCTGGCGGGCGAAGCCGTTGCCGGAGCCGTTCGACGTCCACAGCTGCCCTCCGTCGGGGGCGGCGAAGTAGAGGTCGTCGTCCCCGTCGCCGTCGAAGTCGCCGGCGACCGGCATGCCGGGACCCTGGGCGCCCACCGGCATCGGGGTGAAGCGGGGCGGCACCGGCGACGGCCGGCCCGACCAGATGAACACGTCGGTCCGCCGGCAGGCGCGGACGGGGACTTCGAAGAACGTGTACCGGGCCCCGGGGACGAAGATCTCGACGCCGTACCGCCGATCCGGCGCCAGCCCGTCGAACTCCGGAGCGGCGTCACCGGCCGGGATGACCCGCTGGTCGCGGAAGCCCTGGATCCCGAACGGCGGGAAGTCGGCGCCGGTGGCCACGAACTTGCTGAGGTTCCCGACCGGCTGGCCGTTGACGTAGCGCCGGACCCGGATCGAGCCGGTCGTGCCTCCTGGGACGTTGGTGCAGTTGAGCGGGAAGACGATGTCGATGCCGCTGAGGCCCTGGCCCGACGGGAGGCGGAGGTTGCGCTTGACCGCCCCGCCGTAGTGGGTGAAGTTGCCCGCCCCCGACCCGGCCTCCCGCGGGTACACCTCGAGGGTGAGGTGATGCGCGTTCGACGGCAACCCGAGGATCCGCCACTCGTCCTCGCCACCGGACACCAGCCCGTCCAACGGAGCGCTGGAGTTCATGCTGACCGTCGCGGCGTAGGCCCCCCGGTTCGTGGTCACCGTCCCGTCCATCGTGATCGGACGGTCCCGGCTGTCCCGCAGGACGAGGCTTATCTGGGCGTTGACGAGGCGCCCGTCGATGCCGCGGATGGTCCCCGAGATCGACCGCCCGACCTCCGCCGGCGCCGTCCCGGTCGCGCGCGCCTCCTGGGCTGAGGCGCCCGTGCCCGCGAGGGCAGCCACGGCCAGAGCCGCCGCCAGACCGATGACCGAACGACTTCTCCTCATCGCTGCCAAGTACGGCCGTGCCGGTCAGTTCTTGAGCAGGAACTCGGCATCGTCCTCCTGGTGGAGGAGGTCGATCTCGTCCCGGAGCAGGGGGTGGGCGGCCAGCTCGGGATCGGCCGTGACCAGGTCGACCGCCGCCCGGCGGGCCTTCACCACCCATTCCTTGTCCCGGCGGAGGGACGCCAGCTTCAGGTCGTTGCGACCCTTCTGGCGCTCCCCGAAGAGGGTGCCCTCGCCCCGGAGGTCCAGGTCGACCTCGGCCAACTCGAAGCCGTCGGTGGTGCGGACCATCGCCTCCAGCCGGGCCTCGCCGTCAGGGGTCAGGCCCTGGCCGACGAGGAAGCAGTACGACTGGTCAGCGCCCCGCCCGACCCGGCCCCGGAGCTGGTGGAGCTGGGCGATGCCGAAGCGGTCGGCGTCGAGGACGACCATGACCGTGGCGTTGGGGACGTCCACACCGACCTCGATGACGGTCGTGGCCACCAGCACCTGCAGCGCCCCGGAGCGGAACAGCTCCATGGTCCGCTCCTTCTCGGCGGGGCCGACCCGACCATGGAGCAGGCCCCCCTCGAGGCCGGCGCGCTCGCCGGGCCGCAGCGCCTCCCAGGTCTGCTCGGCCGACGCCACCTGGAGCTTGTCGCTCTCCTCGATCAGCGGGCACACGACGTAGGCCTGCCGCCCGGCCGTCACCTCGGCCCGCACCTTCTCCCAGAGCTCCGGCTTCCCCAGCGCCAACGCCCCCTCCTCGGTGCGGACCCACTCGGTCTCGACGGGCGTCCGGCCCGGCGGGAGCTCGTCGAGAACGGAGACGTCGAGGTCGCCGTAGACCGTCATGGCCGCGGTCCGGGGGATGGGCGTGGCCGTCATGACCAGTACGTCCGGCACGCCGTCACCCTCCCCGGCGTCGCGCAGGGCCGCTCGCTGCTCGACGCCGAAGCGGTGCTGCTCGTCGATGACCACGACCCCGAGTGACCGGAACCCCACCCGCTCCTGGATCAGGGCGTGGGTGCCGACGACGAGATCGACCGAGCCGTCCTGCAACCCGTCCAGCAGACGGGACCGGTCGGCCCCGGTCGTCCGGTTGGTCAGCAGCTCGAGGCGCAGGGGCCGCTCCCCCATCAGCGTGGTGTCGTCGGGCACGGTCAGGTCGGCCAGCAGCTCCCGCAGGCCGAGGTGGTGCTGCTCAGCCAACACCTCGGTCGGGGCCATCAGGGCCCCCTGGTGCCCGCCCTGCACGGCAACGAGGAGGGCGCTCACCGCGACCACGGTCTTGCCCGAGCCGACATCGCCCTGCAGCAGGCGGTGCATGGGGAAGGTGCGACCGAGGTCGACCTGGATCTCGGCGATGACGCGCTGCTGGGCCGCGGTCAGCGAGTAGGGCAGCCGCTCGTGGAAGGCCCGGACCAGGCGACCACCGAGGTCATGGACGATCCCCGGCGTGGTCCGCTCCAGCTCGAGCTTCCTGCGCACCAGCGCCACCTGGACCCGGAACAGCTCGTCGAAGACGAGTCGGCGCCGGGCCGCCATGACGTCGTGCATCGACTCGGGCCGATGGATGTCGTTCACCGCACGGCCCCGGTCGACAAAGCCGTGTTCGGTGCGCAGGGCGGGCGGGACCGGGTCGGCGATCCCCCGCGGCTCGGAGCGGCGCAGGATCTGGGCGATCCAGGTCCGGTAGTCGGTCGAGTAGAGGCGGGACTTCTCCGACTGCGGGTAGACGGCCACGATCTGTCCGGTCTGGTCCCCCGCGAAGTCGATGAACGCGTTCGTGACCTGCCGCTTCCCCCGGAAGGTCTCCAGCCGGCCGAAGAGGATGATCTCCATGCCGGGGCGCAGCTGCTTCTCCCGCCAGGGCTGGTTGAAGAAGGGCACCGAAATCGAGCCCGTGCCGTCGCTGACCCGGACCTCGAGGAGGGTGCGCCGACCACCGAGGCGGCGGAGGTTCACCCGGTCGACGGTGACCAGCAGGGTGGCCTCGTCGCCCTCCTCCAGGTCCCCGATCGTCGACTGCCGGGTCCGGTCCAGGTGGCGCCGCGGGTAGTGGGTCAGCAGGTCCAGCAGCGAGGTGATCTCGAGGTCGGCGAGCGCCTTCAGCTTCGCCGGGCCCACCCCCTTCAGCGTGTCCACGCCGAGATCGGCGAAGTCGGCCAGGGTGAGCGGATCGGGCACCTACTCGATGCCGAAGTAGTAGGGGTAGAGCGGCTGGCCGCCATGGTGGACCTCGGTCTCCACGTCGGGGCGGTTGTCCTCCAGCCACTCCCGGATGTGGCGGGTGGCGCCCACCGTGCTGCCCTCGCCCTCGATGATGGTGACGATCTCGTGCTCGTCGGTCACCAGCACGTCGAGCAGGCCGATGGCGACGGCCGACACCGAGTCGGCTACGGCCTGGATGCCGTCACCGCTGATGCCCAGGTAGTCACCCTCGTGGATCGGCCCGGCATCGCTGGAGGACTCGCGGACAGCCCTGGTCACCTCGCCGGCGATCACCGAGGCCGCGGCCTCGCCCATGGCCTCGGCGTTCTCGTCGGCCGCCGCTTTGGGGTCGTAGGCCAGGAGCGCGGCAAACCCCTCAGCCGCGCCCTTGGTCGGCACCACACGGACCGTCTTCTCGGTCTCGGCGTCGACCTGGCGAGCCACGGCGATGATGTTCTTGTTGTTGGGCAGGATGACGACGGCGTCGGCCGGGACGGCCTCGACCACCTCGAGCAGCTGCGCCGTCGACGGGTTCATGGTCTGCCCGCCCAGGACCACGCCCTGCACGCCGAGGCTGTGGAAGATGCGGCGGATGCCGTCCCCCGTGCACACGGCGACGACCGCGGTGGGCACGGGGGTCGAGGCGATGACGCCGACCAGCTCGGGGGCGGCGTCGCGCACCCAGCGCTCCTCCTCGACCTGCTCGAGCAGGTCGGTGACCCGGATGTTGCGGGGTCGGCCACAGTCCAGGGCGGCCTCGACGGCGGCCCCGATGTCGTCGGTGTGGATGTGGCAGTTCCAGAGGCCGTCGCCCCCGACGACCACGATCGAGTCGCCGATGCCGGCCCACACGTCCTTGAAGGCAGGGATGGTGCCGTCGGTGGCCTCCAGCAGGTACATGACCTCGTAGCGCAGGTCCGCGATCCCGCCCTGGTCGCCCTCGTCGTGGGCAGCGTGGGCCATCGTCTTGGCCAGGTCCTCCTCGGGCACCTCGATCGTGTCCGGCTCCGGCAGCGGGCGCCCGTCGAGCACGTGGAGGAGGGCGTCGAGCAGGAGCAGGAAGCCGGCCCCGCCGGCATCGACGACCCCGGCCTCCTTGAGGACAGGCAGCATGTCGGGCGTGCGGGTCAGGGCGTCGGCCCCCTGAGCCTTCGACCGGTCGAGGACGGCGACGAGCGAAGCGCCGTCCGCCGCCGCCTCGGCTCCCGCTTCCGAGGCCTCGCGGACCACGGTCAGGATCGTCCCCTCGACCGGCGTTCCGACGGCGCCATAGGCCGCCGTCGACGCCTCGGTCAGCGCCCCGGCCCAGGTCGATCCATCGACCTCGTCGCTGTCGGCCAGCACGTTGGTCAGGCCCCGCAGGACTTGGCACAGGATCACACCGCTGTTGCCCCGGGCCCCCATGAGCGAGGCGTGGCCGATGGCCTTGCAGGTCGCCGCCATGTCGCCGGCCGTCCCGTCCAGCTCGGTGACGACCGACTCGACGGTCAGGGCCATGTTGGTGCCGGTGTCCCCGTCGGGCACCGGGTAGACGTTGAGCCGGTTGATCGGGTCCTGGTGGGAACGGAGCAGGTCGCGGAAGGTGACGACGGCCGCCCGCAGGTCGTCGGCGACGAGGTGCTCGCGGGGCATGGCGGCCGATGGTAGCCAGCAGGCCGGCGCCAACCGGGGGGGTGTTCGGCGCCCGGCGCGGCCACGATGGCGGTCCGGACTGCCGCGGCGCCACAGGCGGCTGGTACCGTTCTCCCACCCCAGTTGCCTGCTAGTGAGGTTCCCCCGGTCATGCCTGCGGTCTGTGAGATCTGTGGCAAGCATCCGTCGTTCGGCATGAAGCTGAGCCACTCCCACCGTCGCACGCGTCGTCGGTGGAACCCCAACATCCAGAGCGTCCGCGCCGTCGTCGACGGACGCACCCGCCGGGTCCGTGCGTGCACCTCGTGCATCCGGGCGGGCAAGGTCGTCAAAGCCGCTCGCTGACGGGCGGGGGCGACGACGTGCAGGGAGTCATCAAGTCCTACGATCCCGGGACCAAGGTCGGCGTGGTGATCAGCGACGCTGACCTGGCCGAGTTCGACCTGAGCGAAGAGGCCCTCACGGGCTCCATCTTCCGCACCCTCCGGCAGGGCCAACGCGTGGTCTTCGACCTCGACGGCTCGGGTAGGGCGGCCAGCGTGCGCATGGGCTCCGAGGTCGACCTCGGCACCCCCGACTACCTCGAGGAGCGGTGAGCGTGTCCCCCACGACCAACCCCCCGACGTCCAACCGCCGACTCCTGGAATGGGTCGACGAGTGGGCGGCGATCTTCCAGCCCGACGCCATCGAGTGGTGTGACGGCTCCGAGGAGGAGTACGGCCGCACGTGCCGACTCCTGGTCGAGGGTGGCACCTTCGAGGCGTTGGACCCCGAGCTGCGGCCGAACAGCTTCCTGGCCCGCTCCGACCCCGCCGACGTGGCTCGGGTGGAGGACCGCACGTTCATCTGCTCGGCGCGCGAGATCGACGCCGGCCCCACCAACAACTGGCGACCCCCCGCGGAGATGAAGGCCGAGATCCTCGAGTTCTTCACCGGCGCGATGCGCGGTCGGACCCTGTACGTCGTCCCCTTCTCCATGGGCCCCCTCGGCTCGCGCATCGCCCACATCGGCGTGCAGCTCACCGACTCGCCCTACGTGGTGGCCAACATGCGGACCATGACCCGGATGGGGACCCCGGTCCTCAAGGTCCTCGGTGCCGGCTCGTTCGTGAAGTGCCTGCACTCGGTCGGCTACCCGCTGGTCGATCGGGACGACGTGGCCTGGCCGTGTGACGGCGACAACAAGTACATCGCCCACTTCCCGGAGAGCCGCGAGATCTGGTCGTACGGCTCCGGCTACGGCGGCAACGCCCTGCTGGGCAAGAAGTGCTTCGCCCTGCGCATCGCGTCGGCCATGGCCCACGACGAGGGCTGGCTGGCCGAGCACATGCTGATCCTGGGCGTGACCCCGCCCGACGGCGACACCAAGTACATCGCCGCCGCCTTCCCGTCGGCCTGTGGCAAGACCAACATGGCCATGATGATCCCCACCCTCCCGGGGTGGAAGGTCGAGTGCGTCGGGGACGACATCGCCTGGATGAAGTTCGGCGACGACGGCCGGCTCTACGCCGTCAACCCGGAGGCGGGCTTCTTCGGTGTGGCCCCGGGGACCTCCGAAGAGACGAACCCGAACGCCATGAAGACCTTGGGCGAGAACATCATCTTCACCAACGTGGCCAAGACCGACGACGGCGACGTCTGGTGGGAGGGCATGAGCCCCGCTCCCGACCACCTCGTCGACTGGAAGGGCGAGGACTGGTCGCCCGGGTCCGACGGCCCGGCCGCCCACCCCAACGCCCGCTTCACCGCCCCGGCGTCGCAGTGCCCGGCCATCTCGCCGAACTGGGACTCCCCGGCCGGCGTGCCCATCTCGGCCATCCTCTTCGGCGGCCGCCGGGCCAGTGCCGTCCCCCTGGTCACCGAGGCCAACGACTGGGAGCACGGGGTCTTCCTCGGATCGATCATGTCCTCGGAGAAGACGGCGGCCGCGGCCGGGACACTGGGCGAGGTCCGCTTCGACCCCTTCGCCATGCTCCCGTTCTGCGGGTACAACGTCGGCGAGTACTTCAGCCACTGGCTGAGCATCGGCGAGCACGCCACCCACGCCCCGAAGCTGCCCCGCCTCTACTGGGTCAACTGGTTCCGGAAGGACGATGACGGCACGTTCCTGTGGCCGGGCTTCGGCGACAACAGCCGGGTCGTCAAGTGGATCATCGACCGCCTCGAGGGCAAGGTCGACGCGGTGGACACACCGATCGGGCGGGTCCCCCACGCCGAGGACCTCGACGTCAGCGGCCTGGGCCTGGACCCGGCCACCGTCGAGCGCCTCCTCAGCGTCGACATCGACGCCTGGCGCCGTGAGGTCGACCTGATCGAGGATCACTACGCCAACGTCGGCGAGCGCCTCCCCGCCGAGCTCCGGGACGAGCTGCGGGACCTCGAAAAGCACCTCGACGACGCCTGACCCTCCGGTCTCCGGACCAGAGGGGAGGCCAGACTGGCGACCGATGCCCCGCCAGCTCGTCGTGGTCGCCCTGCTGTTCGCCACAGCCCGCTGCGCTGACGACGCCACGACCTCGGCACCTTCCGTCACCGCGTTGCTCGACGAAGAAAAGATCGCCCAAGCCGAGGTGACGACGGTGTGGACCGACGACGGTGTTCGTCTACGGCACCGTCGGCCCCGAGGAACCTCCTGGCCGACAGGCCGGCGCGGTGGCGCTGGTCGACCCCGACACGGCGGCGGTCACGCCGTTGCCGTGGGGACGAGTTGCCGCCCCTCCCGCCGGCGTTCCTCGTCGGCCACACGTGGAACTCGGGCGCTCGTACGCCCCCGACGACGGGCAGCCCGAACCCCCACGCCCCCTCGTCGTGCCTCGGTGTCCGTCCCCCCAGCCCGTTCACATGAAGAAACTTTAGTTGTAGACACTCAAGTTCTCTGCTAGACTCGCATTCGACGAACCCACCACCCCGCTTCGGAGGTACTCCTGATGCTTCTCCAGTTCGACCCCTTCCGTGAGATCGACCGCGTGGCCGACCAGGCCTTCGCCCGCACCACCCCGACGATGCCGATGGACGCCGTGCGCCGAGGCGAGACCGTGCACGTCTTCCTCGACCTTCCCGGCGTGGACCCCGCGTCCATCGACCTCGAGGTCGAGCGCAACGTCCTGACCGTGAAGGCCGAGCGCCGCTGGGCCCGCGAGGAGGGCGACCAGGTCCTGGCCAACGAGCGTCGGCAGGGCTCCTTCCTGCGCCGTCTGCTCCTGGGCGACACCCTTGATGGCGAGCGCGTGGCCGCGGACTACCGCGACGGCGTGCTGGCCATCTCCATCCCGGTGGCCGAGGCCGCGAAGCCCCGCAAGGTCGCCGTCGGCACCAGCGACTCGTCGGCCGCCATCGAGGCCGAGAGCAAGGGCGCCGACGCCGCCTGATCCCTTCATGCTGACTCCCTTCCAGCGTGAAGCAGGCCCGGACCCCAGCGAGGGTCCGGGCCTGTTCGCGTACGCTGGGCCCGACCACACGACAGGGGGAACGTCATGACGGTTCGGGCCTACGTGCTCATCCAGACCGAGGTCGGCAAGGCCGCCGCCGTGGCCGCCGAGATCGGCGCGCTCGAGGGCATCGTCTCCGCCGACGACGTGACCGGTCCCTACGACGTGATCGCCACCGCCGAGGCCGACTCGGTCGACGACCTCGGGAAGATGGTGGTCAGCCGGGTCCAGATGATCGAAGGCATCACCAGGACCCTCACCTGCCCTGTCGTGAACCTGTAGCTACGCGAGGTAGATGGCGCGGAGGCCGAGGCCCATGAGGAACAGGCCACCCAAGCCGTAGAGCAGGTACGTGTACGCCTTCACCTGCGGGCGGTAGCTGAAGATCAGGGCGGCGGCGATCAGGGCCACGAAGCCGTAGAACTCGTGGAACTCCGGCGCCTCGAGGTCCTTGGCTGACGAGAGCGTCACCCCGATCAGGACCTGCGCGACGATCGTTGCCTGGGCCAGGCCGGTGAACCACCACAGCGCCCGGCGCCGCAACGGTTCGACCCAGTGGGCGGCCAGGGCCCAGCTCCCCGCGATGGCGTTCGTCCCGACCATCACCCACGCCATCACGTTGTGGAGGTCGAGGAGGGTCTCGGTCGACATGCGGCCGCCGAGGGTACTGCCGGCGACCATTACGCTCGGGTCGATGCCCAGCGCCGAGGGAGCCACCGGGGTCCTGCCCAGCCAGCACCTGGCGGCGGCCCTGGCCGACGGCTGGATCGGCGGCGAGGTCGACGAGGCCAGCATCCAGCCCGCCAGCGTCGACCTCCACCTCGGCCCGGTCGCCTACCGCATCCGGTGCAGCTTCCTGCCGGGGACCGAGACCGTCGAGCGTCGGGTGAAGGCCTACGTGGTCGACGAGCTGGATCTCACCGGTGAGGGCGCCGTCCTCGAGACCCAGCGGCCGTACCTCATCCCCCTGCAGGAGACCCTGGACCTCCCCGATCACATCCGGGCCCGCACCAACCCCAAGAGCTCCACCGGGCGCCTGGACGTGTTCACGCGGGTCATCACCGACGGGGGCAAGGCCTTCGACGAGATCGCCGCCGGCTACACCGGCACCCTCTGGCTGGAGGTCGTCCCCCTCTCCTTCACCGTCCGGGTCCGCGAGGGCCTGGCCCTCAACCAGATCCGCCTCATCGCCGGCGACCGGGTGGCCCTGACCGACGACGAGGTCCGGGCCCGCCACGCCGAACAGGGCCTCCTGTTCCGCGCCGACCGGGCGGTGGCCCCCGAGGACTTCCGCATCGCGTCGGGGCTGTTCCTCGGCCTCGACCTCGAGGGTGATGAGGTCGGCCGCGTCGGCCACCGGGCCAAGCCCCACACCGCCTTGCTGGACATGGGCCGGATCAGCGCCTACCAGGCTGAGGACTACTGGGATCCCGTCCGCCGCGAGGAGGGAGACCGCATCGTCCTCGCCCCCGGCGCCTTCTACCTGCTGCTGTCGGACGAGGCGGTGGTCATCCCGCCCGACCTGGCCGCCGAGATGACGGCCTACGACCCGACGGCGGGCGAGCTGCGCACCCACTACGCCGGCTTCTTCGACCCGGGCTTCGGCTACGACCCCACCGGCCTGCTGCGGGGGTCACGAGCGGCCCTCGAGGTCCGCGCCCACGACGTCCCGTTCATGGTCGAGCACCGCCAGCCCGTCTGCAAGCTCACCTTCGAGAAGATGCTGGAGCCGCCCGAGCGCCTGTACGGCGCGGGCATCGGCTCCAACTACCAGGGCCAGGTCGAGACCCTGGGCAAGCACTTCATCCGCCCCACCGCCCATCCCTCGTTGCGCTGACCCACCGTCCTGGTTACGCGTCCCCGCGACCCGACGCGGCAAGGGGCAACCAGAACCGGGGAATCAGGCGGGGTCGGCGGCCTCGTCGACCAGGTGGGTCGACGGGATGCTGGCCAGCTCGCCGGTGGCCATGAGCTCGCGGACGGCGGGGACGGGGTCGGTGTCGCCGAACATCTCGCCGTCGACGTAGTCCGCCGGGCGGCCGGTGGGCTCGGTCACCCAGTAGCTGGCCTCGAGGGCGATGCCATTGGGGTCGGTGAAGTAGACGGACTGCACGAAGCCGTGGTCGACCAGCTCGGTCACCTCGACACCGTGCTCCCGGAGGCGGCCCTGCAGGTCGATCAGGTCCCGCAGCTCGGGCAGGTTGAACGACACGTGGTCGAACTGGGCCGGGAAGTCCGGCGGGATGCCCGCCGGCTTCTCGAAGGTGTCGACCTCGGCGTCGGACCAG
>DATDAH010000194.1:0-3172 GCA_036525535.1 Acidimicrobiales bacterium | reverse complement strand
GGCCCGCTTCCAGGTCCTGACCGCCGAGGGCACGGCCCTGCTCCTGTCCGTCGAGGAGGGCCGGTGGTGGCTGGAGGCCACCTACGACTGACCGGGCTCAGGGCTCGGCGCCGGCCTTGGTCTCCAGGAACTGGCGCCAGGTGATGGTGCCGTACCTGTGATCGGGGGTGGTCTGGATGCCCTTGCCGAAGGCCTGCAGGGTCTTCCCCGCGGCCGGGAGGGTGAAACAGCGGGGCTTGGTCCCCAGCACCTCGGCGTACTGGCCGGTCAGGTCCTCGATGTCCAGCACCTCGGGCCCACCGATGTCCTCGGCCCGCCCCACCGGGCCGGCGTCGACCAGCTCGACCAGGCGGCCCGCCACCTCGCTCACGTCGATGGGCTGGAAGGTGGCGCCGAAGGGCAGCCCGGAGATCGTCATGCTCAGGAGCCGGTGCAGCAGGTCGTGGAACTGGGTGGCCCGCTGGATGGTGAGCGGCACCTCGCCCGCCTCGAGCACCTGCTCGGCCGCCCACTTGGCCCGGTAGTAGCTGAAGGGGTGACGGTCCACGCCCACGATGGAGACGTAGACCAGGTGGGGACGGGCGTCACCGATGGCCTCCAGCAGTCGCCCGGCGCCACCGACCTCGACCTTCTTCTTGGCCTTCAGTGCCGTGGCCGCGTGCACGATGGTGTCGACCCCGGCCACAGCCTCGACCAGTCCCTGGCCCGACTTCAGATCGGCGGCGTGGACGGCCACCCCCTCCGGCGCGGCCGAGTCGGCACGGCGTGACGTGATCCGCACGATGTGTCCGCCGGCGAGCAGGCGCGCCACGACCCGGGTCCCGAGCACGCCCGTCCCGCCGGTGACCAAGACATCTCCCATGGCTCCCAACCTACGGGCCAGACTCTGGCGGATGGATGACCGCACGCGGGCCGACCTCTGTGGGCGGACCGAGCGGTGGTTCGTCCAGCGGGGCCTGCCCCACTTCATCGACGAGTACCGGGCCACCACCGACGTCTGGACCCGGGCGGCCCCCTTCCTCACCCTCGTCTTCCTGGCCGAGCTCTCCTTCAGCCTCGACGAGGACCGGGAGGGCCTGGGTGAGCTCCTGCCACTCCTCGGCGGCCTGGCCATCTTCGTGGTCGGCGTGATGGCGGTGAACCGGCTGCGGGGCCGTCGCCCCCTGCAGCGCCCGGACCGGGTCGGCACCCCCGAGCTGTGCCTCTTCGTCATCGCCCCCGCGCTCCTGCCCGCCCTCTTCAGCAAGGACCACCTGAACGACTCCCTGGGCGCCGTCCTGCTCAACGTGGTGATCCTGGCCCTGACCTTCGTCGTGACCAGCTACGGCCTCGTGCCCATGACCCGTTGGGCCCTCGGCCAGATGTTCCGCCAGCTGGCCAACGTGGCCGATCTGATGGTCCGCTCGCTGCCCCTGCTCCTGCTCTTCGCCACCTTCCTGTTCCTCAACACCGAGATCTGGCAGGTGGCGGCGGAGCTGGAGGCCCCGTTCCTGCTCATGGTCCTGGGCATGCTCTTCGGCGCCGGGATCATCTTCCTCGTGCTCCGCCAGCGGCGCGAGGTGGAGCTCGTATCGCACTTCCGGAGCTGGCCCGAGGCCCTCGAGTGCTCGGGGTCCTCGCCGGTCTCGGTGGTGGCGGTCGACGGCCTGGTCGAGCCGCCCGACCCCGAGCCGCTCGGCCGCCGGGCTCGCATCAACATCGCCCTCGTCCTGGTCTTCAGCCAGGGCGTGCAGATCATCCTGGTCGCGACCGTGATCGGCCTCTTCTACGTGGGCTTCGGCCTGGTGGCCGTGCGGGAGACCACGATGGCCTCCTGGGTCGGCGCCCCGCTGGACGTAATCGCCGAGATCACGGTCTTCGGCCACCCGGTGGTCCTGACCTGGGACCTGATCCGGGTGGCGGGCCTGGTCGCCGCCTTCTCCGCCCTCCAGTTCACCTTCTCGGCCCTGACCGACCAGACCTACCGCGAGGAGTTCTTCGAGGGAATGCTCTCGGAGATGCGGGAGTCGCTGGCCACGCGGGCGGTGTACCTCGAGGTCCTGGTCGGTGCCCACCGAACCGAAGGGGTCGCGGACTAGCGTCCCGCCGATGCGACGTCGTCTCGGCCTTCTGTTCGTTCTCGCCCTCGCGGCCACCGCTGTGGTCGGGCTCACGACGCCGGCGGGCGCCGGGCCGGTGCCCTGTGTCGATGTCAAGGGTCGGGTGACCGACGCCGCCACCGGCCTGCCGCTGTCGGAGACGACGAGCGTGGAGATCGGCGGGGTGTCGGTCAAGTACGAGGACGGCATCGGCACCAACGCCGCCAGCCGGTGGAGCACGTGCCTGGTCCCCGGGACCTACAAGATCAAGTTCGTGGCCGACAGCTATCGGCCCGAGTGGTACCACGACCAGCCCAACGTCACGCTGGCCACCGTGATCACCGTGGCCCCCCCAGGGCCGGTCATCGTCAACGAGGCCCTGGTGCCCCGGGGTCGCGTCATCGCCGGCCGGGTGACGAACGCGAGCGGGGTGCCCAAGTTCGGCAGTGTCGGGATCTGGCGCCGGACCAGCACGGGGTGGCGCTCGATCGACGGCATCGGCAACGACGGGGCCACCGGTTGGTACTCCTTCGTGGTGCCCGGGCCCGGGCGCTACCGGGTCTCGGCGGGCGTGGACCACCACAAGGCCCGGTTCGCCACCAGTGCCACGCACCTGAGCGCGGGCCGCATCGTCACCATCGGGGTGCCGACCACGTTCGTCAACGACGTACACGTCCGGGTGCCCTACTGCCCCGGCCCCACCGACGACATCTGCGTGCCGGCGGGCTTCCTCACCTGAGCCCTTCACCGGTCCGAGGACCGGAACCAGCTCTGGTAGTGGTGGATGGTCTCGTAGCCCATGCGGGCGTAGATCGGCTCGCCCATCGTCGAGGCCTGCAGGCTCTGGGCCGCCGCCCCCTGGTCGAAAGCCCAGTTGGTGACCCAACGGCAGACCGCTTCACCCAGACCCTTGCCCCGGGCGGCCTCCAGGGTGCCGACCCAGTAGACGCCGGCGATGCCGTGGCTGAGCATCGCCTGGGCGGCGGCGACCGGCGCGTCGTCGTAGGCCACCACCACCGCCACGTGAGGCTCGAGGACCCGGTCGTAGCGGTCGATGGCCTCGCCCATGGCGGTGTCGGGCATGCCCAGGGACG
>DATDAH010000193.1:0-8887 GCA_036525535.1 Acidimicrobiales bacterium | reverse complement strand
CGACCTCGTGGACCGGCTCCCCGAGGGCCTCGAGACGCCGGTGCACGAACGGGGCGTGTCGCTCTCGTCCGGCGAGCGCCAGTTGCTGGCCCTGGCCCGGGCCTTCTTCGCCCGGCCGCGGGTCCTGGTGCTCGACGAGGCCACCTCCAACCTGGACCTCACCTCCGAGGCGCGCATCGAGCGGGCCCTGGATGTCGTCCTCGAGGGCCGGACCGCCATCGTCATCGCCCACCGGTTGGCCACGGCGAAGCGGGCCGACCGCATCGTCGTCGTCGAGGACGGCTGCATCGTCGAACAGGGCCCGCACGACGAGTTGGTGCAGCGGGACGGGCCGTACGCCGCCATGTACGCCACGTGGGAACGGCACCTGGATGCGGACTGATTCGACGCTGGCCCTCGACCGGGTCGGCGTGCGCATCGACGGGCGCGTCGTGCTGACTGATGTCACCTGGTCGGTCAGCGCCGACGAGCGATGGGTCGTGCTCGGCCCCAACGGGTCGGGCAAGACGACCCTGCTGCGGGTGGCGTCGCTCTACCTCCACCCCTCGACCGGATCGGTCCGGGTCCTGGGTGAGAGCTTCGGCCGCCTCGACGTCCGCGCGCTGCGCACCCGCATCGGCCTGACCAGTGCCGCCCTCGGCCAGCAGCTCCGTGCCGAGGTGACGGCTCGGGATGCGGTGATGACCGCCCGCCACGGCGCCCTGGAGGCCTGGTGGCACCAGTACGACGACCGCGACCGGGAGCGGGCCGAGGCCCTGCTGGATCGCTTCGGCGTCGGCGACCGAGCCGACCAGGCCTTCGGCACCCTCAGCTCGGGCGAGCGGCAACGGGTGCAACTGGCCCGGACGCTGATGACCGAACCCGAGCTGGTGCTGCTGGACGAGCCGACCGCCGGGCTCGACCTCGGGGGCAGAGAAGACCTTCTGCTCCGGCTGACCGGCCTGGCCCGTGACCCGACGACGGCACCGTTGGTGCTGGTCACCCACCACGTCGACGAGGTCCCGGACGGCTTCACCCACGCCCTGGTCCTGGCCGACGGCGGCGTCGTGGCCCAGGGCCCGCTGGCCGAGGTCCTCACCGCCGACGTCCTCGGGCAGGCGTTCGGGCTGCCCCTCGAGATCGAGCAACGCGGTGGGCGCTGGGCCGCACGGGCCGTGACGGAGGTCACCGCCCGAAGACCCTTGACCTAAAGTGAGATTGAGGCTTTAGCGTGCCGCCCCGTGGACATGAACGCATGGACGGCGCTGCGCAGCGCGATGCAGGACGACGGCACCCGGGCCCGCTTCTCCAAGGCGACGCTGCGCCGCGTCCTCGTGTTCGCTCACCCCCACCGCCGGACGATCGTCGTCTTCCTCCTTCTGGCCACGGTCGGCGCCGTGCTCGGCGTGGCCATCCCGATCCTGGCCGGTCAGGCCGTCGACGTCATCGTGAACGACGGCGCCACGGCCTCGGTCGTGCGCCTGGCCCTGCTCATCGCCGCCATCGCCGTGGCCGGCTCGATCGTCGGCCTCCTCGGCCGCCTCGAGTCGTCCCGCCTGGGTGAGGGCCTGATCCTGGACCTGCGCCAGAAGGTCTTCGAGCACGTGCAGCGCATGCCCATCGCCTTCTTCACCCGGACCCACACCGGTGCGCTGGTGAGCCGCCTCAACAACGACGTCATCGGCGCCCAACGGGCGTTCACCTCGGCCCTGTCGGGGGTCGTCACCAACGTCATCGCCCTGGGCCTGACCGTCGTCGTGATGGCCCGCCTGTCGTGGCTCATCACCCTCCTGGCCATGGTCCTGCTCCCCGTCTTCGTGATCCCGGCCCGGCGGGTCGGGGCCCGGGTCGGGCACCTGGAACGGGAGGCGGCCGGGCACAACGCGGCCATGACGTCGCAGATGACCGAACGCTTCTCGGCCCCGGGCGCCACCCTGGTCAAGCTGTTCGGGCGCCCCGACGAGGAGGCGGCCGAGTTCGGGCGGCGAGCGGCCCGGGTGAGCACCATCGGCGTGCGCTCGGCGGTGGCCACCGAGACCTTCCTGCAGGCCTTGACGCTCGTGTCGGGCCTGGCCCAGGCCCTCATCTACGGCCTCGGCGGCTACCTGGCCCTCCAGGGCCAGCTCGACGCGGGGACCGTGGTCACCATGGCCCTGCTCCTGACCCGCCTCTACGCCCCCCTGACCGCCCTGGCCACGGCCCGCCTCGACGTCGTCACCGCCCTCGTGAGCTTCGAGCGGGTGTTCGAGGTGCTGGACATCGAGCCGTTGATCGCCGAGGCCGACGATGCCGGGAGCGTGCCCGATGGCCCCGTCGGGGTCGAGCTGAGGGATGTCCGCTTCCACTATCCGGCGGCCGGCGAGGTCTCCCTGGCCTCCCTCGAGGAGGTCGCCGTGCTCGACGACACCACCAACGAGGACGTCCTGCACGGCGTGTCGGTGACCGTCGAGCCGGGGCAGATGGTCGCCCTGGTCGGCTCGTCCGGCGCGGGCAAGTCGACGCTCGCCTCGCTGGTCCCCCGCCTCTACGACGTCAACGAGGGCGGTGTCCGCCTCGGCGGGGTCGACGTCCGGGACCTGACCTTCGCCTCCCTCCGGGAGACCGTCGGGGTCGTGACCCAGGACGGCCATCTGTTCCACGACACGATCCGGGCCAACCTCACCTATGCCCGTCCCGACGCCACCGACGCCGACCTGTGGGCCGCGCTGGCCAACGCCCGGCTGGGCGACCTGGTCGCCTCACTCCCCGACGGCCTCGACACGGTGGTCGGCGAACGCGGCTACCGCTTGTCGGGCGGCGAGCGCCAGCGCCTGACCATCGCCCGCCTCCTGTTGGCCGAGCCCCGGGTCGTGATCCTGGACGAGGCCACCGCCCACCTGGACTCCAGCTCGGAGGCGGCCGTGCAGGAGGCCCTCGGCGCGGCCTTGGCCGGTCGGACCGCGCTGGTCATCGCCCATCGCCTGTCCACCATCCGGGCCGCCGACCGCATCGTCGTGCTGGAAGGCGGTCGGGTGGTCGAGCAGGGCACCCATCCCCAGCTCCTGGCGGTCGGCGGTCGCTACGCCGAGCTCCATCGCACCCAGTTCGCCGACGAGGACACCGAGGATGAGGCGCCTGACGACGAAGAGCCCGAGGCGGCCTGAGTCGACCGTTTCCAGCTCACCAAGGATGATCAGGACGCGTCGTCGGCGAGGAGGGCGAGAAGGCGGGGCCGGGCTCGTTCGACCTCGTCGGCCAGGAGACGTTCGAGCATCGACCCCCAGAGGGCGCCGCCGTAGTGGAGGGACATGGTGAGGCGGCTCCCCGGGTCGGTCGGCTCGACCTGGGCGGTGAGCGTCCAGGGCGAGCGGCTGCGCTCCCCCGGCTCCCGACGCTCGAACACGACCTGCTCCGGGACGTCGTGGCGGACCCGGACCATGCGCAGGCGCTTGGATCGGGCCAACGGGCCTATCCGGCCCCGGAGCTCGACCGACCAGGCCGGACCCTCGTCCCCGGACAGGGCCTCGGTCGGGATGGCCGCCACCACGATGTCGAGCCAGTCGGCGTAGCGGGCCAGGTCCTCGACCACGGCGAACAGGACGGGGGGGGCCACGGGGGTGTCGACGTGCTCGGTCCGCTCCATCAGGTGACGCTCCGGGGGTCGGTGTTGGCCCCGCAGACGAGGACGGCGACCCGCTCGTCCGGGTCCGGCACGTAGGCCCCGGCCAGCAGGGCGGCGAGGGCGGCGGCCCCGCCCGGCTCGACCACGAGGCGCACGTCCTGCCAGAGGGCCCGTTGGGCGGCGACGATGGCGTCGTCGCTGACCGACACCGCCTCGCTGACCCAGGCGTGGACGGCCGCGAAGGGCCAGTCCCCCACCCGCCGGACCCCGAGGGAGTCCGAAGCCAGGCCGGCGACGGTCACGTCGACCGGCTCCCCCGCATCGAGGGCCGCCCCGAGGCACCGAGAGGTCTCCGGCTCCACGGCCACCACCTTGGCCCGCCCGCGGTACCAGGAGGCCACGCCACCGATCAGCCCACCGCCACCGGCGGCGACGAGCACCGTGTCGATCTCCGGCGCCTGGTCCTCGAGCTCGCGGGCCAGCGTCCCGTGGCCGGCGAGCACCTCGGGGAGGTCGTAGGGGTGGCAGACGAGGGCGCCGGTCTCGGCCGCCCGCAGGTCACACGCAGCCTGCGCGTCGTCGTACAGGTCCCCGCTGCGACGCACGTCGACCGGGTAGCGGGCCAGGCGCTCGAGCTTGATGGCCGGCGCCGCCTCCGGCACGTGGATCTCGGCCGGCAGCGCCAGCACCGAGGCGGCGTGGGCCACGGCGGCGGCGTGATTGCCCCCGGACGCGGCGATCACCCCCGCGGGAGGGACCTCGTTGGCGAGGATGCGGTTGAACGCCCCCCGGGGCTTGAACGATCCCGTGTGCTGGAACAGCTCCAGCTTCAGGACCAGGTCGAGATCCGACCCGAAGGCGCCCGGGCCCGGGCGCAGGACGGGCGTGACCCGCACGTGCCCGGCGATCCGCGCCGCCGCCGCCTCGACGTCCTCGACCTCGATGACACTGTCGGGGACGGCCACCCGGCGGAGGCTATTGGCGCCCCGCGCCGCCCGGTCTCGGCAGGAGGTTCACGCCGTCGACGATGTCCACCGCGTGCAGGAGCGGATACGGGTCGATGGCGTCGCCACCACCGGGGTGGATCTCGAAGTGCAGGTGGGTCGGTGTCCCGACGGCGTTGCCCGTGTCGCCCGTGTAGCCGACGACATCACCCGCCTCGACCAGGGTGCCGTCGGTCACGCCGTCGGCGTAGGCCTGGAGGTGGGCGTAGTAGTACTGCGTCCCACTCTCCCCGATGACCCAGAGCTTGGTGCCACCGAGCGTGCCGGTGCCGACGTTGTCGATGACACCCCGCTCCGCGGCCACCAACGGTGTCCAGCGCGGCGCGAAGATGTCGGCCCCCTCGTGGGTCCGCCCGCCCGAGCGGGGAGCACCGAACGTGCTGGAGAACGTGTGGGGATCGGCCACCGGGAAGACGAAGCCGGTGATGACGATCTGACTGCCCGCCTCCAGGACCTGGAGGGTGACGTTCGCCGCCTTCAGGCGGACCCGCAGGGGAGCCACCTCGGTCCGGACAGCCCGCAGCTCGGCCTGGGTCTGCTCGGCCTGCTCGAGCACCCGGCTCAGACGGGCGGTCACGTCGAGGCGGCGGGCCAGGAGGCGCTCGGCCTCGTCCCGGTCGGCCTCCATGATCGTGCTCACGATGGTGCGGCGCTCCTCGACCTCGTTGGGCTCGGTGGCCCCATAGGCCGCTTCGATCTCGGGCGCGTTGCCGGCGACGTAGGCGCCGACGGCCCGCTCGACCATCTGCTTCCGGGCGGCCACGGCGCGCCGGGCCACGATCCGCTGCTGGACGACGAGGTCCGCGCTCAGCTGGTCGAACGCCGCGACATCGGCTTCGAGCCGGGCGATGTGGGCCAGCACCTGGTCCAGCTCCGCCCGCACGGTGTCCCTTCGGGCCTGGGCCTCGTCGGTGCTGATGTGCAGCACCTCGTTGACGTTGTCGGGATCGGCGGGCTCGACGGTGGCGGGGTCGTCGAGGGGGTTGACCCCGCTCTGGTCACCGCTGTGGCCGACGTCGATCCCCGTGGGCAGGGTCGTGGAGGTCGTCGTGGTCGAGGTCGACGGTGGCGGCCGCTCGTCGCCCCGCGCCAAGACGGGGGTGCCGGACCCCAGCAGCGCGGCGGCGACGACGACGACCACCGCGATCGGGCGGCGGGAGGGCATCCCCCATGACATCGACCACGGAGGGTGAGACTTTAGGACACGGAGAATCTAGTCATCTTCACGTCCTTTTCAGATCATTTCTAGAAGTTCTATGTCAAACCCCGTCAGGGGGCGTCGAGTTGGGCGATGGTGCGCAACATGATCTCGTCGGTGCCGCCACCGATGGCCCAGAGGCGTTGGTCGCGCAGATACCGCGCCGTCCAGTGCTCCTCCATGTAGCCGAGGCCGCCGTGGTACTGGAGGCAGAGGTCGGCCACCTTCCGCAGCAGCCGTCCGGTCGTCAGCTTGGCCACGGCCACCATCTTCTTGGTGTCGACCCCGGCGATGAAGGCCTCGGCGCAGGCGTGGTTGTAGTGCTTGAGCAGGTCCACCTCGGCCGACACCTCGGCCATCGTGTAGGCCAGGTAGTGGTTGCCGTACAGCGGACCCCCGAAGGCCTGGCGGTCACCGAGGTACTCGCGTGTCCGGGCCATCGCCTGCTGCATGGAGCCCACCGCCTGGTAGCAGGCGATCATCCGCTCCTGCTGGAACTGCTCCATCTGCTGCTGGAAGCCGCGTCCCTCCTCGCCGATGAGGTTCCCGGCCGGCACCCGCACGCCGTCGAACACCAGCTCCGCGGTGTCCGATGAGCGCATCCCCAACTTGGCGAGGGTGCGGCTGACCGAGAAGCCCGGGGTGTCCGTGGGCACGATGATCTGGGAGATCCCGGCCGAACCCCCTTCGTCGGCAGTGCGGGCCAGCACACAGACCCAGTCGGCCTGGGCTCCGTTGGTGATGTAGAGCTTGCTGCCGTCGATCACCCATTCGTCGCCGTCTCGCCGGGCCCGGGTCCGCAGCCCGGCTACGTCGGAGCCGGCGTCGGCCTCGGTGACCGCGACCGCGGCCACCGCCGTGCCCGCGACCGCGGGGACCAGGTACTGCTGCTTCAGCTCCTCGCTCCCGTAGCGGTGCAGCGAGGGGGTGGCCATGTCGGTCTGCACCGAGATGGCCATGGGCACACCGCCACACGCGATCCGGCCGAGCTCCTCGCCGTACACCACGGTGAAGCTGTGGTCCGCACCCTGGCCGCCGTAGGCGGGGTCGTACTCGAGGCCGAGCAGGCCGGCCGCCCCCAGGACCGGGAAGAGCTCGTGGGCCGGGAAGCGGCCCGCCGCCTCCCACTCGTCGACGTGCGGGTTGATCTCACGGTCCACGACGTCGCGGACCATCTTGCGGAAGAGGTCGTGGTCCTCGGTGAAACGCATGCTCCTCCTAGGTGAAGGCGGCCACGCCGGTGATGGCCTGGCCGAGCACCAACGTGTGGATCTCGTTGGTGCCTTCGTAGGTGTAGACCGACTCGAGGTTGTTCATGTGCCGGATGACCGGGTACTCGAGGGTGATGCCGTTGGCCCCGAGCAGGCTACGGGCCTCGCGGGCCACGTCGAGGGCCTGGCGCACGTTGTCCAGCTTGCCGAAGCTGACCTGGGCCGGGGTGATCTCCCCCCGGTCCTTCAGCCGGCCGAGGTGCAGGGCCAAGAGGCCCGCCCGGTTCACCTGCACCAGCATCTCCACCAGCTTGCGTTGCACGAGTTGGAAGCCGGCCAGCGGGCGGTCGAACTGGTGACGCTCCTTTGTGTAGGCCAGGGCCGCCTCGTAGCAGGCCCGGGCCGCCCCGACCGCGCCGCACACGATGCCGAACCGGGCCTCGGACAGACAGGACAACGGCCCGCGCATCCCGGCCACGCCCGGGAGCACCGCGGACGCCGGCAGCCGGACGTCGGTCAGGACCAGCTCGGAGGTGACCGAGGCCCGCAGGGACAGCTTGCGGTGGATGTCGTTGGCCACGAAGCCGGGCGTGTCGGTGGGGACGACGAAGCCACGGACGCCGTCGTCGGTCACCGCCCAGATCACCGCGACCTGGGCCAGGCCGCCGTTGGTGATCCACATCTTCGTGCCGTCGAGCACCCAGTCGTCCCCGTCCCGGCGGGCCCGCGTCCGCATCGAGGACGGGTCGCTTCCCGAGTCGGGCTCGGTCAGGCCGAAGCAACCGATGGCCTCGCCGGCCGCCATGGCCGGCAGCCACTCCTGCTTCTGCTCCTCGCTGCCGTAGGCGTGGATGGGGAACATGGCCAGCGAGCCTTGGACCGACACGAAGCTCCGGAACCCGCTGTCCCCGGCCTCCAGCTCCTGACAGGCCAGCCCGTAGCTGACGGCGCTGGTCCCGGCGCAGCCGTAGCCGTCGAGGTGCATGCCCAGGAGGCCCAGCGCACCCATCTCCTTGGCCATCTCCACCGGGAAGGTCCCGGCCTCGAACCATTCCGCGATGTCGGGCAGCACGCGGTCGACCACGAAGGCCCGCACCGTGTCCCGCAGGAGGCGCTCCTCGTCGTCCAGCAGGCCGTCGAGGCCCAGGAAGTCGAGCGGGGCGTTGGCACGGTCGATGGCAGTGGTCACCCCTCCATGGTGGCCCTGAGGCGGCAGGAGAGCCACCTCGGCCCAGAATGGTCCGGCCATGACCACCCTCCCGCTCGATCCCGAGGACCCCCGCGCCCTCGGCCCGTACACGATCCGGGCCCGGTTGGGTGAGGGCGGGATGGGCGTGGTGTACCTGGCCGACGGGCCCGATGGACCGGTCGCGCTGAAGGTCGTCCGACGCCTCCTGGCCGCCGACGACACCTTCCGGACCCGCTTCCGGCGAGAGGTCCTCGCGGCCCGCCGGGTGAGCGGCCGGGGCGTCGTGGAGCTCCTCGACGCCGACACCGAAGGTGACCGCCCCTACCTGGCCATGGGCTACGTCGATGGTCCGACCTTGCTGGACGAGGTCACCACGTCGGGTCCGGTCCGGGGCGAACGGCTCCGGGCCCTGATGGTCGCCCTCGCCGAAGCGGTGGACACCATCCACCGGTCCGGTGTGACCCACCGCGACCTGAAGCCGGGCAACGTCCTGCTGGCCGAGGACCAGCCGGTGGTCGTCGACTTCGGCGTGGCCACCGCCACCGAGGCCACGTCGATCACCGTGGTCGGCACCGTGATGGGGTCGCCGGGCTGGATGGCCCCCGAGCAGGTCACGGGCGGCGCGCCGTCGCCGGCGATGGACGTGTTCGCGTGGGGGACGCTGGTGACCTGGGCCGCCACCGGGCGCAACCCCTTCGGCACGGG
>DATDAH010000192.1:0-8918 GCA_036525535.1 Acidimicrobiales bacterium | reverse complement strand
CGGTCGCTGGTGTCGTAGTCGGTCGACACCGTCTCCGGGTTGCAGTTGACCATGACCGTCTCGAAGCCGGCGTCGCGGAGGGCGAAGCTGGCGTGGACGCAGCAGTAGTCGAACTCGATGCCCTGCCCGATCCGGTTGGGCCCGGAGCCGAGGATGACGACCTTGGGCTTCTCCCCCGGCCGGACCTCGTCCTCGTCCTCGTAGGTCGAGTAGTGGTACGGCGTGTGGGCGTCGAACTCGGCCCCGCAGGTGTCGACCGTCTTGAACGTCGCCCGGACGCCGGCCGCCAGGCGGGCGGCTCGGACCTCGTCGGCCCCGATCCCCCACAGCCAGGCCAACTGGGCGTCGGCGAACCCCAGCCGCTTGGCCCGACGCCAGTCGGCCCGGGCCATGGCCGTGAAGCCGGTCTCGGCCAGGTGGGCCCGCTCCTCGACGATCAGGCTGATCTGGTCCAGGAACCACGGGTCGACCTTGGTCGAGGCGTAGACGTCGTCGATGGAGATCCCCCGGCGGAGCGCGGCCTCCAACTCGAAGGGCCGGTCTGGGGTGCCGATCGAGGCCCGGGCCACCAGCTCGTCGTCGCTCAGGTCGTCCAGCGCGGTCTCGCCCGGGTCACAGTTCAGACCATGACGGCCGTGTTCGAGGGAGCGCAGGCCCTTCTGCAGTGACTCGGGGAACGTCCGGCCGATGGCCATGGCCTCGCCCACGGACTGCATCTGGGTGCCGAGGACGGCGGGCTGGCCCGGGAACTTCTCGAAGGCCCAGCGGGGCACCTTGGTGACGACGTAGTCGATGGTCGGCTCGAAGCAGGCCGGGGTCTTCTGGGTGATGTCGTTGGGGATCTCGTCCAGCGTGTAGCCCACGGCCAGGCGGGCGGCGATCTTGGCGATCGGGAAGCCGGTCGCCTTGGAGGCCAGGGCCGACGAGCGGCTGACCCGCGGGTTCATCTCGATGACGACCATCTCGCCGTTCGTCGGGTCGAGGGCGAACTGGACGTTGGAGCCGCCGGTCTCCACTCCGACCCGGCGCAGGCAGGCGAAGGCGGCGTCCCGCATGCGCTGGTACTCGACGTCGGACAAGGTCTGGGCCGGGGCCACCGTGATCGAGTCACCGGTGTGGACGCCCATGGGGTCCACGTTCTCGATCGAGCAGATGACGACGCAGTTGTCGGCCCGGTCCCGCATCACCTCGAGCTCGAACTCCTTCCACCCGGCGATGGACTGCTCGATGAGGATCTCGGAGATGGGGCTCGACTCGAGGCCGTGCTTGGCCGCTTTGGCGAACTCGTCGGGCGTCGCCGCCATGCCCGTCCCCCGGCCCCCCAGGATGTAGGCGGGGCGGATGATGACCGGGAGGCCGATCTCGTCGATGACGGCCAGGGCCTCCTCGAGCGTGTGGGCGATGGCCGAATTGGGCACCCCCAGGCCGATCTCGATCATCGCCTGCTTGAACTGGTCCCGGTCCTCCGCGGTGGCGATGGCCTCGGCATTGGCCCCGATGAGCTCGACCCCGTGCTCGTCCAGCACCCCGGCCTCCACCAGGGCCATGGCCAGGTTCAGCGCCGTCTGGCCGCCGAGGGTGGGCAGCAGGGCGTCGGGCTGCTCCCGCTCGATGATCCGGGTGAGGATCTCCAGGTCCAGGGGCTCGACGTAGGTGGCGTCGGCGAAGTCCGGGTCGGTCATGATCGTGGCCGGGTTCGAGTTGGCCAGGATGACCCGATAGCCCTCCTCCCGCAGGACCCGACAGGCCTGGGTCCCCGAGTAGTCGAACTCGCACGCCTGGCCGATGACGATCGGCCCGGAGCCGATCAGGAGGATGGACTCGATGTCGTCCCGACGGGGCATCAGGTGTCGTCCATGAGGTCGGCGAAGAGGGCGAACAGGTAGCGGGCATCGTGCGGGCCGGGTCCGGCCTCGGGGTGGTACTGGACGCTGAAGGCGGGCACGTCGTTGCTGCGCAGGCCCTCGATCACCCCGTCGTTGAGGTTCACATGCGTGACCTCCGCCGCGCCGAGCGAGTCGGGGGCGACGGCGTAGTTGTGGTTCTGGCTCGTGATCTCGATGCCTCCGGTGGCCAGGCGTTGGACGGGGTGGTTTCCGCCGTGGTGGCCGAACGGCAGCTTGTGGGTGGCCCCGCCGAGGGCCGTGGCCAGGAGCTGGTGGCCGAGGCAGATGCCGAAGACCGGGACCTGGCCGAGGAGGCCACGGATGGCCTCGGTCGTGGCGGTGACCGCGGCCGGGTCGCCGGGGCCGTTGGACAGGAACACCCCGTCGGGCTCCCGGGCCAGGACCTCGTGGGCGGTCGTCCAGGCGGGCACGACCTCGACCGTGGCCAGTCCGCTCAGGTGGCGCAGGATCGTGGCCTTCATGCCCAGGTCGTAGGCCACGACCCGGCGCGGGCCGTCGCCCACCGTGTAGGGCTCGGTGCAGCTGACGACCGAGGCGAGGTCCTGGCCGTCGGTGCCGGGCTCGTCAGCCGCGGCCTGCTTGAGCGTGGTCTCGTCGGCGGTGCCGAACGCGCCAGGCATGGAGCCGGCGTCTCGGATGTGGCGGGTGAGGCGACGGGTGTCGACCCCCGCGATCCCCGGTACGCCGTGGCGGCGCAGAAAGGCGTCCAGGTCCTCCTCCGCCCGCCAGTTGCTGCGGCGCCGGGCCAGGGCCCGGATGATCACGCCCCGGCAGAAGGGCTTGGCGCTCTCGTCGTCCTCGGGGGTGACGCCGTAGTTGCCGATGTGCGGGTAGGTGAAGGCGATCACCTGACCGGCGTAGGACGGGTCGGTGATGACCTCCTGGTACCCGGACAGGACCGTGTTGAACACGACCTCGCCCGTGGCCACGCCCTCGGGCGGCTCGGCCCCGATGGCCTCCCCCTCGAACGTCGTTCCGTCGGCCAGGACGAGATGCGCCGCTCGGATCGGCCCGGTCATCGCTGGGGCTCGGTGTCGATGACGACGGGTTCGCCGCGGTAGACGGTGTGGCGGACCCGGCCCGTGAGCTTTCGACCGGCGTAGGGGTTGTTACGGGAGCGGCTGGCGGAGTCGGCGGGGTCGACGATCCACTCGGCGTCGGGGTCGACGACGCAGAGGTTGGCGGGGCGGCCCTCCGCGATGGGGCCACCGTGCTCCTCGGTGAGACGGGCGATGGCCGCGGGCCGCCAGGAGAGGACAGCGAGGGCCTGCTCGATTGGCAGGCCGACCTCGGTGAGCACGATGGCGAGTGCGTACTCGAGGCCCAGCATCCCGGGCGGGGCGGAGTCGAAGGGCTTTTCCTTGTCTTCCTGGGTGTGGGGGGCGTGGTCGGTGGCGACGGCGTCGAGGGTGCCGTCGATCAGACCGGCCCGGACGGCGTCGACATCGGACTGCTCGCGCAGCGGCGGGTTCACCTTGAACACGGCGTCGAAAGCGGCCACCTCCGCGTCGGTCAGGGTGAGGTGGTGCGGGGCGACCTCGGCCGTGACCCGGACGCCGTCGTCCTTGGCCCGTCGGATGAGCTCGACCGAGCCGGCCGTGCTCATGTGCTGGAAGTGCACCCGGGCTCCGGTCAGGCGGGCCAGCGCCAGGTCGCGGGCGACCATGAGCTCCTCCGCCGCCGCCGGGATGCCGGGGATGCCGAGACGGCTGGACCAGGCCCCCTCGTGCATGTGGCCGCCCTCGGCCAGGACCTCGACCTCGCAGTGCTGGGCCAGGACCACGTCGTGGGCCAGTCCGGTGGCGTACTCCATGGCCCGACGCATCAGGCGGTCATCCTGCACGCCGTTGCCGTCGTCGGTGAAGAGGCGGACGCCGAGGTCGGCCAGCTCGGCCATCGGGGTCAGCGCCTCGCCCGCCCGGCCCACGGTCAGTGCCGCGGCGGGGTGGACGGCACACAGGGCATCGCGGCCGAGGGCCTGGACCTCGCGGACCACGGACGCGCTGTCGATGGCCGGTGTCGTGTTGGGCATGGCCACCACGGCAGTGAAGCCGCCTCGGGCCGCGGCCCGAGCACCGGTTTCCACGGTCTCGGCCTCCTCCTTCCCCGGCTCCCGGAGGTGGGCGTGGAGGTCAACCAGGCCCGGGCCGACGATGCAGCCCCCGGCATCCAGCTCCCGCCCGCCGCTCAGGCCGTCGCCGACCGCCACGATGACGCCGTCGGCAACGGCCACATCAGCCCGCCGCGCGCCGTTGGCGTCCACGACCGTCCCGCCCCGGATGACGAGATGGGCATCAGCCATCGACGACCTCCGGCTTCAGGTCCACGCCGGAGCCGAGGAGCAGGTACAGCACCGCCATCCGCACGGCCACGCCGTTGCGGACCTGGTTGGTGACCACGGCCCGCGGCAGGTCGGCCACCTCGGCGGCGATCTCCACGCCCCGGTTCATGGGCCCGGGGTGCATGACCACCGCGTCGTCGCTCAGCAGGTCGACCCGCCGCCGGGTCAGGCCGTAGCCCGCGGTGTACTCGCGCAGCGAGGGGATCAGGGACTCGGTCATGCGCTCCTTCTGCATGCGGAGGAGGTAGACGACGTCCACCTTGGGCAGGACGGCGTCGAGGTCGCTGGTGACCTCCACCGGCCAGTCGTCGAGGCGGGGGGGAAGCAGGGTCGGCGGTGCCACCAGGGTGACCTCGGCCCCCAGCGCGGTGAAGGCGGCCACGTTGGAGCGGGCCACCCGGGAGTGCTTGATGTCGCCCACGATGGCGATCGTGCGGCCCTCCACCGAACCCAGCTCCTGGCGGATCGTGTAGGCGTCCAGCAGAGCCTGCGTGGGGTGCTCGTGGCTGCCGTCCCCCGCGTTGATCACCGTGGCGTCGACCCAGCGGGTGATCTGCCAAGGCACGCCCGGCGAGCGGTGGCGGACGACCAGCCCGTCGACGCCCATGGCGCAGATCGTCTCGACGGTGTCCCGCACCGACTCGCCCTTGTTGACCGAGGAGGCGGCGATGGAGAAGTTGACCGTGTCGGCGGACAGGCGCTTGGCCGCCGTCTCGAAGCTGACCCGCGTGCGGGTGGAGTCCTCGTAGAAGCAGAAGGCCACGGTCTTGCCCCGCAGGGCGGGGACCCGGGCGATCGGGCGGGCAGAGACCTCGACGAAGGTGTCGGTCAGCTGGAGGATCTCGTCGATGCCCTCTGCCCCCAGGTCCTCGATGGACAGGAGGTGCCGGCTCATTTCACCATCTCGCCCAGCTCGACCCCGTCGATGGAGACGTCCACGACCTCGTCGCGGCGGGTGGGCAGGTTCTTGCCCACGTAGTCGGGGCGGATGGGCAGCTCCCGGTGACCTCGGTCGACGATCACCGCGAGCTGGACCGAGCGGGGCCGACCGAAGTCGGTGAGGGCGTCGAGGGCGGCGCGGATGGTGCGGCCGGTGAAGAGCACGTCGTCGACCAGCACCACGATGCGCTCGGTCAGGTCGACGGGGATCTCGGTGACCTCTTCGGGCATGACCGGCCGGAGCCCGATGTCGTCCCGGTACAGGGCGACGTCGATGGTGCCCATGTCGATGGGGGCGGCGGCCTCGTCGATCTCCTCGAGGGCCGCGACCAGCGCCGCCGCCATCGGGGCCCCGCCCGTCTGGAGCCCGATCACGACCACCTCGGCCAGGCGGCCCTCGTTGCGCTCGATGATCTCGTGGGCCATCCGCCGCAGCGCCCGGTGGACGTCCTCGCGGTCCATGACCTGTGACCGGGCAGTGAAAACGCCCCCGTAAGGGGGCGTCATCTTGCGTTCTCGTTCGGCCAAGCCGGTGGTCCTCTCTGTCCGTACGGGCCTCTCGGGACCCGTTTCACGGTCAGGGGTGGACCCTAGCGCGGCGCCCGCCCGACCGTGGCGGACCCGCCGTCGTAGCGTCGGCGGCGTGCTCGTGCACCTGGACACCGATCTCGGGGGGGACCCCGACGACGCCTGCGCGTTGGGTCTGTTGCTGGCGTGGCCCGAAGTCGAGGTGATCGGCGTGACCACGACGCTCGAGCACGATGGCCAGCGGGCGGGCTGTGCCCAGTACGTCCTCGGCCTGGCGAGACGGTCGGACATCCCGGTCGTCGCCGGCGCGGAGGAGACACTGACCGGCAACCGCTTCCAGTGCACCTGGGGCGACGACCGCTACTGGCCGGAGTCCTTTCCCGCGCTCCCGACCCGGCCCGGCGCGGCCACGGACGCGCTCACCACCGCCATCGACGCCGGTGCCACCATCATCGCCATCGGGGGGCTCACCAACCTGGCCGAACTGGAGCTCGCCCAGCCCGGCGTCCTGGCCGGGGCCGCGATCGTCGCCATGGGCGGTTGGGTCGACCCCTTGGCCGCCGGCCTGCCGCCATGGGGCCCCGAGCGGGACTTCAACATCCAGTGCGACACCCGAGCCGCCGAAGTCGTAGCCGCGTCGGGCGCCGACCTGACGCTGGCGCTCCTCCCCGTCACCGCCGAGGTCCACCTGCGCGCCCGGGACCTCCCCCGCCTCCGGACCGCCGGCGCGCTCGGCCGCCTCTTCGCCCGCCAGGCCGAGGTCTACGCCCTCGACCAGGACCGGGCCGCCCTCGTCGCCGACCAGGAGGCCCTGCCCGCCGACCTCCTGAACTTCCACTGGGACCCCGTGGCCGCGGCCGTCGCCGTCGGTTGGCCCGGCACCACCCTCGAGGAGGCCCATCTCCGCACCGAGTTCCAGGGTGAGGCCCTCGCCTTCGTCCGCGACCAGTCCGGTCCCGCCACCCGGATCCTGACCGCCGTCGACGCCGACGCCTTCGCCGAGACCTGGCTCCGAGCCGTCGACCGCCTCCCCTGAGCCAATCCGCGGTTGGAACCTGAACTCGCGGCCCACCCCCAATCCACGGGTGCCAGAACGGGTCAGGCGGTGCGGATCCAGGCTTGGCGGGTGTTGCGCTCGGTGACGAGCTGGAACTCGGCGGCCTGCAGGGTCCAGCCGGAGGCGGGGTTCTCCGACGAGGCCTCGCCGGCGAGGGTGTCGAGGGGCAGCTCGACCAGGGCCCAGGCGGCGAGGAGCGTCAGCGCCTTGGCCGCCAGGTTGTGGCGACGATGGTCGGCATCGACCCAGAAGCCGACCGCGGCCCGGCGATGGGCCCACTGGATCGGTCCGAGCCCGACCTCGCCGGCCAACTGACCGTCGCACTCGACCGCCAGGTCGAGGGCGAGGCCGTCGGACCGGCAGCGGTCCGAGCCGCTGATCCACCGTTCGGCGCCGTCGACGGTGGCATCCTCGGGCACCGAGCACCACCGCCGGATGGCGGGATCGGCCCAGGCCTTCGCCAGGACCGGTGCATCCTCCAGCCGCCAGGGTCGGAGGGCGACGACGCCCTCAGCCAGCGGCGGATCGGGGATGGGGATCTCCATCGGTGCGGACCTCGGCGGCGATGGCGGCCAGGACGCCGTTGACGAAGGGTCCAGAGTCGTCCGTCGAGTACTCGCTGGCCAAGTCGACGATCTCGGACAGCACCACGCCGGTCGGCACGTCCGGCCGGTGGGTCAGCTCGTAGACGCCCATGCGCAGCAGCGTGCGATCCAGCGCGGGCATCCGGCTGAGCGGCCAGTTCGTGGCGAAGCGGGTGATGAGGGCGTCGATCTCCTCGCCCTCCGATTCGACACCGGTCACCACATCGGTCGTGAACGGATCGGGCTCGAGGACCTGCTCGGCCACCAGTGCGGCCGGGCTCTGGCTCTTGGTCTCCGCCTCGTAGAGCAGGCCGAGAGCCCGCTCGCGGGCCTGGCGCCGCTCGGTGCTCACGGGCTCAGGCCCGGCTCAGGTACTCGCCCGAGCGGGTGTCAACCCGGATGCGCTCGCCGGGCTCGATGAACAGGGGCACCTGGACGATCAGGCCCGTCGCCAGCGTGGCCGGCTTGCGGGCACCGGAGACCCGGTCGCCCTGGATGCCGGGCTCGCACGCGCTGATGGCCAGCTCGACGGCGGCGGGCAGGTCGACGCCCACGATCTCGGAGCCGAACATCTGCAGGATCACCGTCGAGCCGTCGACCAGGTAGTTGGCGGCGTCCCCCAGCGTCCGGGCGCTCACGTTGATCTGGTCGTAGGTGGCGTTGTCCATGAAGACGTAGTCGGTGCCGTCGTTGTAGAGGTACTGCATCTCCCGCTTGTCGACGGTGACCCGCTCGACCTTCTCGCCGGCCCGGAACGTCTTCTCGACCACGGCGCCGTTGCGGGCGTTCTTGAGGGTGGTGCGTACGAAGGCGTGGCCCTTGCCCGGCTTCACGTGCTGGAAGTCCACGACCTGGACGAGGTTGCCTTCGACCTCCAGGTGCATGCCGGTCTTCAGGTCGTTGGTGGTGATGGCGGGCATCGGCTCGTCGGTTCCTTCAGGGAGTGGGTGTCAGGCAGCGAGGGGATCGGTCGACTTGGGCGCGCGGGTCAGGACCCGGCAACCCTCGTCGGTGACCACGACCGTGTCCTCGATCCGGACCCCGCCGTGCTCGGGCAGGTAGACCCCGGGCTCGACGGTCACGATGTAGTCGGAGCGGAGGGTATCTTCGGAGGTCTGGGCCACCCTCGGGTTCTCATGGATCTCGAGGCCGACGCCGTGACCCGTGCTGTGCAGGAAGGCGTCGCCCCAGCCCGCCTCGTCGATGATCTCCCGGGAGGCCAGGTCCACCGCCTTGGCCTCGACCCCCGCCGCCACCGCCTCGACCCCGGCCGCCTGCGAGGCGCCCACGACGTCGAGCATCTTCTGCTGGGTGGGGCTGATCTCGCCGATGGCGAACGTCCGGGTCATGTCCGAGCAGTAGCCGTCGACCAGCGCCCCGAAGTCGAGCACGACGAGGTCGCCTTCCTGGATCCGCCGCGACCCGGGCTCGGCGTGGGGCTTGGCCGCGTTGGGCCCGGAGGCGACGATCGTCTCGAAGCTGTTGCCTTCGGCCCCGAGGCGACGGATGGCCGTGTCCAGCTCCAGGCCGAACTCCTCCTCGGTCGGCCCTTCGACCAGCTG
>DATDAH010000191.1:0-4710 GCA_036525535.1 Acidimicrobiales bacterium | reverse complement strand
GCTCGCTCGAGGCGGCCGGCTACTCCAGCGACGTCTACGACTTCGACACCACCGGCCGCCAGGCCCCGCACCCCCTCGGGGTTCTCTCGCATTACGAAGCAGTGGTCTGGGAGACCGGCGACGACATCATCTTGCGGTCGCGGAGTCAGGTCCCGTCAACGACGGCCAAGGCGGCCGTCGACATCGAGCTCGCGGTGCGCGACTACGTCAACGAAAGCGGGAAGCTGCTTCACGCGGGCAAGTACGCCTCCTTCGCACAGGGAGCGAACGGCGCCTATTACTACAACCCGTTCGCTTCTCCCGAGTGCAGGACCCCCGGTCAGTACCCCTGCCTGCAGGTCTTCAACGACTTCCAGCAGTACTGGCTCGGGACCTATGTCAACGTCGACGACGGTGGAACGGACGAGAACGGCGAGCCGTTCCCGCTGGTCGGCGAGGCGGCACCGTATGTGGGGTTCACCGGCGACCTCAACGCCGACGGCTCGGCGCAGAACCAGGACCACACGGCCTTGTTGCTGACCACGTCGAGCTTCCTCCCGCCGGAGGAATTCCCCCAGTTCGCCAGCGAGGCACCGCTGGACTGGGAGATCCCGGGTGGGCCGTTCGACCCGCGCACCGGTGGGTGGTACGTCTACAGCCAGCAGGCCGACGTCGCGTACAAGCGGCTCTCGCGGACCGTCGACCTGACGAGTGCGACGTCGGGCGAGCTGAGGTTCTGGAGCTCGTACGACACCGAGTTGGACTGGGACTACCTCTTCGTAGAAGCACACCCGGTCGGGTCCGACGACTGGACGACCCTGCCGGACGCAAACGGCCACACCCAGGCAGGGACCGGCGAAAGCTGCCCCGAAGGATGGAGTGACCTGCACCCGTTCATCACCCACTACCAGGGACCGAACTGCGAGCCGACCGGTACCACTGGCGACTGGAATGCGGCCACCGGGTCATCGCAGGGCTGGTCGGAGTGGTCGGTCGATCTCTCTGACTACGCGGGCCAGCAGGTCGAGGTATCCATCTCGTACGTGAGCGACTGGTCCACCCAGGGCATCGGCGTCTTCCTCGATGACGTGTCGGTGCTGGTCGATGGGTCGAACATCGATGCCGACCCGTCCTTCGAGGCCGGCCTCGGCCCGTGGACAGCCTCCGGCTCGCCGGAGGGTTCGGCGGCCAACGTCAACGACTGGACCCGCACTCAGCTCGGGTTCGAGGAAGGGGCCGCCGTCACGACCGAGGACACGGTGTACTTCGGGTTCGGCCTGGAGGGACTCGCACAAGGTGAACGCGACGACCTCGTGGCCCGGACCATGTCGCACCTGCTCGACTGAATGCCATGCCTCGGCGGCCGGAGGCCGCGGGACCAGAGCTGGTCGTGCGAGCGCGTCGGCGTCGAATTCAAGTAACCGACGACAGGTTGAACTGCCCCACGCCTCGACGGAGTCGACGGCTGGTTGTGCTCGTCGAGGTAGGTGACCCCCCTAGATCGTTCGACCCGGTTTCCCTTCAGAATGCTTGACGCGGTGCCGTTCTATGGGGCATGCCCACACGGGCCAGTCAGCGAGCTGAGAGCGAGCGGGGCACCGCCGTGATCGAGTTCGCCCTGATCTTGCCGCTCCTCATGTGCATCATCCTGGGGATGTTCACCGGGGGGGTCTTGGCCAACCGCCAGATCGAGATCACCCACGCCGCTCGCGAGGGTGCCCGGTACGGCTCGATGGTCCCGGTGAGCGAGAGCTTCCTCTCGGGGACCTGGGCGACCAACGTGCGCGACGTCGTGGTCGAGCGGGCCGACGACCAACTCGAGGTCGACGAGGTCTGTGTCGCCCTCGTCGACGGGGACGTTCCGGTCCCCGTCTCCGACGCCCACACCACCCAGGCGGACCACTCGGCCTGCTTCGACGACTCCGGCGACCACCCGCCGGGGCGCCGGGTCCAGGTGCAAGCGGCGACCACGGGACGCCTCGAGGCGTTCTTCTTCACCCGTACGGTCGACCTGGCCGCCACCGTGACGTCCCGCTACGAAGACCTCGGCTGAGGTTCCACCGTGCGGCTGCGCTCGGATCGAGGGATTGTCACCGTCCTCTTCGCGCTCTTCGTGGTCGCCCTCATGGCCATGGTCGCCGTCGTCATCGACATCGGGCGCATCCGCAACGCCCGTCACACCAGCCAGTCCGCCGCCGACTTCGCCGCCTTGGCGGCCGGCGAGGAGCTGGCGACCGACGACGGCAACCCACGCCAGGCCTGCCGTGACGCCCTCGCCTACCTGGTGGCCAACGTCGACGACCTGCCGACCGGCACCACGTTGCCCTGTGATTCGATGCCGCTCGGCTGCGGTCCGACCACGACGCCGACGACGGTGACCGACGGCGGTACCGCCGCCCCCTACACCGTCGAGATCACCTATCCGGTGCCCGACGCGGACCTCGCGGATCCCAGCATCGGAGGCCTGCGGGTCGCCGACGGCGAGCCCTGTGACCGATTCGGCGTCGAGTTGGCCAAGACCATTCAGGCCCTCTTTGCCGGCGTGGTCGGGGTCACCTCACTCGACACCGATGCCGGTGCGGTGGCCCGGGCTACACCCGGAGCACTTCGTCAGGCGCCGAACTTGTGGCTGCTCGATCCCACCGGATGCACGGCCCTCAGTGTGCAGGGTGGCTCCCACCTCACGGTGGGCACGGCGACGGCACCCGGCCTCATCACCCTGGACTCGGACGGATCGACCTGCTCGTCCAACGCCCACACCATCGATGTCGGGGGGTCCGGGAGCGTGGTGGAGGCCATCCCGCCCGGCACCAGCCCGCCCGGGCGCATCTCGCTCGTGGCCATGACCGACGGACAGGTGCGGTGCGACGACGGCAACCCGGCGGCCTGCGAGCAGGTCGACGTGGATGCGGGGAGGTTGACGCCGCAGCCGACCCGCCGGTATCAACGGGCCACCCGCGCGACCGTCGACCACCGTTTCAACTGCCGGGCCACCTATCCCGACTACCACGGGATCCCGATCGAGGGGTGCCCCGACGCCGGAACCCGTCCCGCCTACATCGACGACCTCCGCGCCGCCATCGGGCCCTCGGGGGCACCGGCCGGCTTCCAACGGTGGCGAGCCAGCTACGGCTGCAACGACCCCACCGTCCCCGCGTCCCTGCCCGGCAACT
Organism: Acidimicrobiales bacterium; assembly: GCA_036525535.1. Taxonomy (GTDB): domain Bacteria; phylum Actinomycetota; class Acidimicrobiia; order Acidimicrobiales; family DATDAH01; genus DATDAH01. The sequence goes on along the minus strand of DATDAH010000191.1, from coordinate 1,558 downwards.
GGTGGATCGACTGTCCGACCTTCCGGATCAGCAACGCCAACATCAACTTCAGCGGCGGAAACATCGTGTTCGACGGCGACGTGGCGATGACCGGGGGGAGCCTGAGCTTCAACACGGCCAACCCGTCCGCTGCGCTGCCGTCGGCATGCCTCGCCACGATGGCTGGCTGCGCGGCCAGCTCCGCCGTCGACGCCGCGTACGCGTTCCTCCGGACCGGCGACCTGAAGATGTCCAGCGGGTCGCTGAACGCGAACCGCACCGCGATAATCCTCGACGACGGTGACCTCCAGATCGCCGGTGGGGCACCACCCCGGTGGACTGCACCCCGCTCCGGGCCCCTGACTGCCCTCGCCCTCTGGGCCGAGCAGGCCTCCACCCGCTTCCGGATCAACGGCGGGGCGTCGATGGAACTCGAGGGGGTGTTCTTCACACCGGAGGCCGACGCGTTCACCCTGACCGGCGGGTCGCCGCTGATCCCCCAGAAGGCCCAGTTCATCTCCTACCGGCTCGCCATTTCGGGGGGCGGCCAGCTCTCCCTCGACCCCGAGGGGCTCAGCCTGCTCGAGTTTGCTCCCGAGCCCGCCGTCCTGATCCGCTGACCGGCCGTCCTGAACGCAGGGTGAAGTACTTCGAAGGGAAAGGAACCCTTCGCCGCCCTCACTGTTCTCGGCTTCGACAACCAGGCCGAGTCAACGGCCGCCCGGTTTCAGCGAAGGAGGTCCAAGAGGTCGCAGAAGTCGGCTTCTTCGAAGAAGACCGGATGGGGCCCGGCCACGGCCGGTTCGAAGTCCGCAAGGAATTCGTCGTTGCTCAGGTCCGTGTCGCCCTTGGTGTCGACGACGAAGCTGTACCGGATGCGGCCTCGGTCGAAGATGAGCCGCTCGCCGTTCGGCCCGAAGACAACAACCGGTCGTCCCGTCTCGATAGCCGTGAAGTGGTAGACGGTTCCCTCGACCCGCACGATACGAAGATCTGTAGAGGTGCTCGGCACCTGCATCGGAACAACTCCCGCAGGAGCCTCGCTTCGATCAAGGCTGCGCCGACGGATATCACCCGTCAAGGCGATTCCACGGGCCATAACCAGCAGCCCTGTTGCGTGCGAACCAGACCCGGTCTGCTCACTCAGGCCGGCCCATTGGTAGGGCCGTTTCCGCCACACGTACCGCCCGCCTGAGTCGTCCCGACCTAGCTGCCATGCCGCCATCACCTGGCAGCCGACCCTCGGCTTGGTCTAACTCCTCATCGGAGTGGGGAAAGACGGAGTGATCAAGTTGACAGCAAGCGACTTGTTTCGGCAGTGCACTTGTCTCGAGGCCGTCCCCCCAGGGGGACGGCTTCACCAATTTTTCTGACCGCAATGCTCTGGGGCGATTTCCCGGACCCGGAAGCCCGAAGTCGACTCTGGACGACCACTGCCGGGTAGGGGAGGTGGTGTCGAGCTCAGCCGGGTCGGGCACCGCCGCGCCCCGGTCGGGGTGTCATCGATCCGTCGTCGCGCTATACGGAGGAGCTATGGGATCGCACAGGGCCAACGGGAGACGGGCAGGATGGCTGCTCG
>DATDAH010000190.1:0-2329 GCA_036525535.1 Acidimicrobiales bacterium | reverse complement strand
CAGCTAGGCAGCGCGCCTGCTTTGGGAGCAGGAGGTCGGGAGTTCAAATCTCCCCTCCCCGACCACGCGGGTGTAGCTCAATGGCAGAGCCCCAGCCTTCCAAGCTGGTTATGCGGGTTCGATCCCCGTCACCCGCTCCAAGCATCTCTCAGACCGGCCGGCGGGCCGTGGGGTCGGTGCGGAGCCAACGGAGGACCTCACGGCGGGTGACGGGGCCGTGGGGGCGCCAGGGCTCGGGGACGGCGCCGTCGGCGACCAGCCCCGCGTACGTGGCCCGAGCCGCCGTGAGCGCCCCTGGGGTGACGGCGCAGCGGGTCGCCTCCGGGTCGAGGCCGAACAGCCGCGCCGCGTTGAGGCCGAGGACTTTGGCCTTCACGGCATCGGTGAGGGGCGGGTAGCCGAACTGCTCCTGGTGGTCCCGGCCGATCTGAAAGGCCCGGAACGCCATGATCTGGGGCTGAGGGGAACCCATCCAGATGGCATCGGTCCCCCAGCACACCCGGTCCTCGCCCACCCGGCTGAGCAACTTGCCCAGGAGGTGTGAGGCTTGCTCCGGATCGCCGAGCACCTCCCGCCAGGCCGTACCGAGGTCGGCCCAGAGGTTGGTGTTGGCGGCAAGGCCGACCTCGTCCATGGCCCGGATCAGCGAGTTCACGCCGCGTTCGGCCGCGGCCGGGTCATAGGGCCCCTCATAGGTTTCCCGTTCGAACGCCGAGTGGAAGACCACGAAGTCCATCTGTGGGTATCGCTTGGCCAGCCGGACCATGTCCTCGGGGCCGTTGAACCGTTGGTCGAACTCCAGGAGCGGCAAGCCCTTGTGGGCGCAGATGACATCCACCCCGAGCGACCGCGCCTTCTCGACGACCGGGATGCCGACGGCCGGGTCGTCGAGGGCATAGCCCGTCCCCGCCGGGCCCCACGCCGGATACGCCTTGAACGCGGCGACATCACCGGTAGCCGCGGTGGCCTCCATGAGGTCGAGCCGATGCTCGAGGGGCCCGAAGTTCGGTGCGATCACGTCGTGGACCAGGAGGCGGCCGGCCCCGCCTTCGGTCAGGGCATCGACCATCTCCTGCGTGCCCCGCTTCTCGGAGAAGGGGACCGGGGCGTCGCCGTCGCCCGAGTTGGGGACGTCCGACAGGAGCGCCACCGTCGTGTCGCTGGCCAGGAACATGGCCTCCACGTAGGCGGCCCGGTCGAGGCAGACCATCGGATCGGCCTCGGCGCAGCCCTCGGGCACGAGGGTCAGGATCATCTCGGCGATGCGGGGGGACGCCTCCCGCCACGGGCCCCCGGGCATGACGTGGTGGGTGTGGACGTCGAAGATGAACTCGCCCCGGTCCCCCAGCGTCCGCTCGCACTCGGCGACCTCCTCGGGCGGCGGCACGACGTAACCGCTGGTCGACGGCGGGACCGAGGCCGACGACGTCGAGGGCCCCGCGGCGTCGCCGCCCGATGAGCAGGCGTTGAGCACGGCGAGGCTGGCCGCCATGCCACCGGCCCCCTGCAGGAACCGCCGCCGGTCGATGCCCGCTCGTGCCGCGGCGTCCGAGGATCGCTCGTACATCGACCGGCTCACGGCCCGGTCGCCAGCCGTCGGCGGTCGCGGGACGAACTCCCCGTTGGAGAGCTCGCCCGGAGCCAGCGGCAGGCGGGGGGGTCCGTCGTCGAGGTCACGCCGCCACCGCCGGAACCGCCCGTCGTGGGTCACACGGAATGAGACGAGCCAGCCGGGCCGATCGTTCACGACCCTCGAGTCAGCCGTGCCCCCGGCAGGATTCGAACCTGCGGCCAATGAGGTAGAAGCTCACTGCTCTGTCCACTGAGCTACGGAGGCTTGGACCGGGACGACGCTATCCCTGGGGCAGTCGGCCGGGCTGCCCCTATGCTGAGCGGCTCTTGGTGGCCGTAGCTCAGCTCGGTTAGAGCGCCAGGTTGTGGCCCTGGAGGTCGGGGGTTCAAGTCCCCTCGGTCACCCCATACCGAAGTCCCGGGAGGTTGGCGGGCGGTTCCGTGCCGACCGCTACCCTCCCCGGGCGTCGGGCCTCTAGCTCAATGGCAGAGCAACGGCCTCTTAAGCCGCAGGTTCTGGGTTCGAATCCCAGGGGGCCCACCACTCCTGCTCCGGCTACCGCCGGAACGCCCCTGACTGTCCCAGGCTCGAGTCTGACACGACGACGGTTTCGTATCCTGCTGCGATGGCTGACGTCGCCGACGACGACGTGATGCGGCCGGCGGACGCCGCCGGGTATCGCGAGGCCTGGGAGGTCCTGGAGCGGCTGTGGCAACACACCGTGGACCGAGCCCGCGGGATGAACCCCGAGCTGCT
>DATDAH010000189.1:0-3845 GCA_036525535.1 Acidimicrobiales bacterium | reverse complement strand
CGGCTCGTCGGTCCCCGAGCCGGGATGGACGACCAGGCCGGCGGGCTTGTCCACCACGTAGAGGTGATCGTCGGCGTGGACCAGGGACACCACGACTCCGGCATCGGCCTCGACCGCGGGCTCGATCGGCGGCTCGTGGTCCACCAGGACGACGGCGTCGTCGGCCACCCGGTGGGCGGGACGGCGCTCGACCCGCCCGTCGACCTGTACGGCGCCGGCCTCGACGAGGTCGTGGGCGACCGCGCGGCTGCAGCTCGCCTCGGCCGCCACCCGACGGTCGAGGCGTTGGTCGGCCGAGGCCATCAGCCGCCGTGAGCCGGCTCGTCGACGCACACCGGGTTCTCCGCCTCCACTTCCACCTCGGTGATCTCGGTCTCGCGGTAGCGGGCTGTCGCGAACAGCAGGAGCAGGGCCCCACCGACCACCGCCATGTCGGCCACGTTGAACACGGGGTACCACTGGGCGTCTATGAAGTCGATGACGGCGCCGCCCAGGAACCCGTCGCCCGCCCGGAACGCCCGGTCGGCGAGGTTGCCCGCGGCCCCGCCGAGCACCAGCCCGACGGCAACCGCACCCGTGCGGGTGGGCACGGTCCGCCCGGACCAGAGCAGGCCGATGGCCACGGCGGCCGCGGCGATGCCGATGTAGGGACCGAGGCCCTCGCCCTGGCTGAAGGCCGCCCCGGTGTTGTAGGTGAGGTTGAGCTGCAGCGACCAGATGACGTCGATGGGGCCGTCGGCCAGGTTGTGCAGGGCCCAGGTCTTCGTGAGCTGGTCGAGGACGACGACGGCTGTCGCCAGCGGCAGGACCAGGCGGAGGTTGCGAGCCGGTCGGCTCAGTGCCGACGGCCGAACCTCGACTTGTCGCTGTTCTCCGCTTCGGTCTCCTGGTCGGACAGCTCCGCCAACCAGGGGTTGTCCTCCTCCGCCTGCTCGTCCAGTTCCGGCAGCTGCTCGGCCACGGCCGGGCCCGAAAGACCGCCAAAGCTCGCCGACCCGGTCTCGGGGTCGGGCTCCGCCGTCGGGTCGGGAGCTGGCGCCGGGTCGGGAGCGGGAGCGGCGGCCTCGCCCGGCACGTCGAAATCCGGCGGTGGCGGAGGCGGCGGCGGCGGGGCGTCGGCCCAGGCCGCCTCGTCCACATCGAGGCCGGGCGGGGGTGGTGGAGGAGGGGGCGGGGTGTCGGCCCAGGCGTCCTCGGACGCGGTCGACCAGTCGTCATCCGACGCGGCGTGGGTCTCGCCGAACACCGACTCGCTCGAGTCGGTCACGGGCGCCGCCCACGGGTCGGCCCCACCGGCGTCGACCGTCGCGCGCTCCTCGTCGAGATCCGGTTCCGACCCGTCGGCCTCGAGATCGTCGGGCTCGGTCGCCGGGGCCAGGTCGGTGCCCTCCGCCAGCACAGGGACTTCGGTCCCGGACAGGGCCGGCGGGGTCACGAGCGCCAAGGAGCCGGGATCGTCGAGCAGGACGCCGAGCACGTCACGGGCCTCCTGGACCCGGCCCCGCTGGGCCTCGATGTGGGTCTCGAGGAGAGCGACATCGTCGGCGAGGGCGTCGCGGTCCCGCTCCAGCGCGGTCAGCTCGTCCAACAACTCCGCCCGCTTGAGGTCGACGGCCTCGCGGACGTCGGCCTCGGCGTCGGCGATGGCCCGTTCCCGGTGGGTCCGGGCCTCCATCGTGAGGCGCTCGGCTTCGGCCTCGGCTTCGGCCACCTTGCGGCCGGCGGTCTCCTCGGCCTCGGCTACTGCGGAATCGGCGGTGCGCTGAGCCAGGAGCAGGGTGCGTTGGATCGTCTCGTCGCTCTCGACGTTGGTCCGGGAGCGTTCCTCCGCCTCCCGGGCTCGTTTCTCGGCCTCGTCCAGCTTGGTGGTGGCCTCGCGCAGGCGGGTCTGGGCTTCACCGACCCAGACCTCGACCCGCTCGCGGAACGCGTCCACGTCGTCGATGTCGTAACCCCGCCCCTTCCGGCGGAATTCGATACCGCGTAGGACATCGGGTGTCAGGTCCATGGGCAGGAGCGTAGCGGTCGCCCTGAAGCCTCACAGGAACGGGTCCGCGACCCTGCGCCCTGGTCAGCAGCCCAGGACGCCGAGCAGGATCTGGATGGCGAAGAAGACGATGATCGGCGACAGGTCCAGGCCCATGGCGCCGATGCGCAGCATCGGCAGTGCCCTCCGGAGGGGACCCAGGACGGGCTCGGTGAGGCTCACGGTGAGCCCGTAGACCTGGGACCCCATGCCGTCGGGCGCCATGGGGAACCAGGACAGCACCACCCGCCCCAGGAGGACGAGCAGGTACGCGTACAGCAGTCCGCAGATCAGACCCACGGGGTGGGGATCAGCGCCGGCCGAGGCCGCGTTCGGTGATCCGCCTCCGGTCCTCGTCGGACACCTCGACGTCATTCGGCGTGAGGAGGTAGACCTGGCTGGCGACCCGCTCCATCTGGCCGCCCAGCCCGTAGCAGAGGCCGCTGGCGAAGTCGATGACCCGGCGGGCCAGGTCCAGGTCGGCCCCCTGGAGGTTGATGATCACCGGCTGGCTGTTCTTGAACCGGTCGCCCAACTGCTGCGCGTCGTTGAAGTCGGCGGGGATGACGATCTGCGGCTTGGCCGAGGACACCGGGATCGGCCTGACCGCCCCCGTCTCGATCGGGGCCGGCCCGGCCACGCCCGATCTGGCGGGCACGGGACGCAAGGCCGAGATGGAGGGCTCGTCGGGGGTCATGGAACTCGGTTCGGGATCGGGGCGCACGACGTGCACCGGGGGTTCGACGGGGTCGGGGTCCTGGCCCGTCGGTGCCGCCGAACGAGACCCGGAGGCAGGGCGGGAGTCGATGACCGACTGGTCGTCGTACCCGTAGTCATCGTATTCCTCGTCCGGTCCGAGACCGAGGTAGAGGAGGGCCTTGCGGAACGGGGATGACATAACGACATCCAGTTTCGCACGTTCGACCCTCAACGCGGCGGACGGGGACCGAACAGGGCCGTCCCGACCCGCACGATCGTGGCCCCTTCGGCCACCGCCGCCTCCAGGTCGGCGGACATCCCCATGGACAGGTCGGCCAGCTCCAGCGCCGCCGCCTGCTCGGCCAGGCGACCGAACTGGGCCCGGGCCCGCCCGTCGTCACCCGGGGCGGCCACGCCCATCAGGCCACGCACGTCGAGGCCGAGGTCACGGAGCTCGGCCACGAGGGTCGCGGTGTTCTCCGGCGGGCAACCGCTCTTGGTCGCCTCGCCCGAGATGTTGACCTGGGCCAGGACGCGGGCCCCGGGAGCCCGCTTGGCCACCTCGGCCCCGAGCGACGGACGATCGACGGACTCCCACAGGTCCACGAGGTGCGCCACCTGGCGGACCTTGTTGGTCTGGAGCCCGCCGATGAAGTGCCAGAGCGGTGCGGGACCGGGGGCCATTGCCTCTGCCTTCGCCAGGAGCTCCTGGGCGTAGTTCTCGCCTACGTGGGTCGCCCCCGCTTCCCGCGCCGCCTCCACCGCCTCGACCCCGAAGCCCTTGGTCACCGCCACGACGGTGATCCGCTCGGGATCGCCTCCGGCCGCGACGATGCGCTCCCGAACCTCGCCCAGGCCGGCCCGGACCTGCTCCGCGCCGATGGTCACGCCGCCGTCTCGATCCAGGCCAGCACGGCCTGCCGGCCCTCGTCGGCCCGGGCCCGGTGCGAGAAGGCGTCCGGCCCACAGGCCGTGCATCCACCGACGAAGGTGACCTCGTCCACGCCCGCGGACGCCAGGGCGGTCCGGACGCCGGCGGGCAGGTCCAAGGCCGGCGTTCCCGCCGCCGTGCGGCTCACGACCCCGGGGCCGAGGCGATCGGCGACCCGGTCGAGGTCCG
>DATDAH010000188.1:0-6771 GCA_036525535.1 Acidimicrobiales bacterium | reverse complement strand
GGCGCTGGCCTACGACGCCCGCGCCGATGTCCTCTACGCCTTCTCCGGCAGCACCAGCGCGACCCCGACCGCCTTCCGTTTGATCCGGGACGGCAACGACCGGCTGCAGGTCCAGTCCTGGCAGCCGCTGCCGTCGGAATGGCGCGGCGCGGGGTGGCGGGCGGCCGACGGTCGCACCTATGTCGCGGCGGGGTCGACCATCCGAAGCTATGACTTCGCCAGGAACAGGTTCGGGGCCCCGTTCTCGATCCCGGGACTCGGCAGCATCTTCGGCCTCGACTTCGACAACGTGACCGGTGACCTGCTGGCCGTCAACACCGCCGAGCGACTCTGGCGCGCGGGGATGGGCACCCGGAGGCTCCGGCCGGGATGGAACGGCATCAGCCTCACCGGTCTCGGACTCCGCGACACCCGTGCGGTCGAGGTCATCGGACGGCAGGTGTTCGTCAGCGACGGCGACGACTCGCGTGGTTCGTCGGATCCGATGAACCACGCCGTGTTCGTGATCGGCGTCACCTAACCGGACGACTACTTGGGACGGAGGACGGCACGCTTGATGCGGCACAGCATCACCATCGACGAGATCCACGACCTTGAGCCGGGCACACGGCTCACTGCCGAGTGAGCGTCAAACGCGCCGGCACCGTTGCGGCCCTCGCGGCCCTCGCGGCCTTTGCCGTCCTGGTCCACTCCGCCAAACGCCGAGCCGACTGGGATCGTGAGTGGCGCGATTTCGCTGCAGCGCTCGCCGACCGAGAGCCGCCGGCGGAGCTGTCGATCATCGTCGACGTCGAGGACTCGTTCTGGTCCATCGCGGAGCAACTGGTCCGGATCCAGCTCGGACGGACGCCCGCCGACGACGAGGTCCTCGAGCCCTGGCTGGCCCTGATCGACGCCAACCGGGACCGCCTGGACGACCCCGACAACCCCGACCTCCTCCACCCAGGCCTGGTCCTCAGAATCCCCACCTGAGTCGCCCGGCCCGGCAGGGAATGCCCTGGTCAGCCAAACGGGTCAGGGTTTGGTCCCGTTGGTTGATGCGCCCCCGAACCGTTCCAGCACCCCGGTGACCTCCAGACAACGTCGGACGACGCCGTGGGCGCCGCGGACCACCAGGCGGCCACCTCGACGGGCAAGGGCTTGTTCCGCGTCGATCAGCTCCCGGATGCCGGTCGAGTCCAGAAAGGTCACCTTGCTCAGGTCGACGATCAGCTCTGGTGACGGGCTCGGGGCCGCTTCGCTGCGGCGGACGCCTCCCGCCAGTTCTTCCCTGAAGTCGGGGGCGGTGTGATGGTCGATCTGCTCCGTCGTCACAACGACGAGAACGTCGACGCGGGACGGGATGCTCATGCCGATCCTCCTGTCGATGGTGTCCTTCCCACAAACGGGCTTCCGGGTCCGGAGAAGCGTCGACAGAATATGCACAGAACATCGACACGGCCAAGCCGAGAACGGACCTGGCCGAGATCGATCTAGACCTGCCGCACGGGTGTTCCGTAACCACCCGTGTTGGATGACCCGGTCGGTGCGGATCGGGTAGGGGCGGGTTTCACCAATCAGGGAGAGATACGTGGCGGCTACAACCACACCACAGCAACCGACCCGCACGGAACACAGCCAGAACGGCCGACCGTCCATCGTGGCGGGCAACACCGAGGCCCGGCCCGGTCTCATGACCACCGAGTTCTGGCTCACCATGCTCGTCGCCATCGCCGTCGTGGCGATCAGCTACGTCGACGACAGCTACAGCGTCGATCTCGGCTGGAAGCTCGGCGTCGGCCTCGTCGCCGCTTACGTCATCAGCCGCGGCATCGCCAAGGCCGGCTCGTCCGAACGGTACGTCGCGCAGCTCCGCGACTAGCAGCCCGGCCCCACCCACCGACCCCCCGGTCGGGTGGGGCCGGCCAGGTCCTCCATGTTCTTCTTCTTCTCCAATCGGCTCGGCTGCGGCGCATCGCTGCTCGTGTCGCTCGTCATCTCCGTCATCCTTCTTGCCATGCTGCGGGCCCTCTAGCCAGCCCCGTACCGGTTACTCGTCTGGGGCTGTGCACAGCCTTTCGGGGCCGTCCTCCCGCCGAGGGGCTTCACCAGTTTGGGCCTAGGACCGGACCTGCTGGACAGTGCCGCAGACGGCGTTCAGACTGTCACGCAGAGTGGATGGTCCCGCTGCCGTCGGGAAGAGGGACCGCTCTGCCCTGCCGCTACGACAGGGCGCCGGTCCCCAACTTCCTCAGACGGGAGGCATCGTGGACAGACACGGTTCCGAGAGCTACTTCGTGCTCGGTGAAGGACTGCTGGGCGAAAGTGTCGGCGGCAGGCAAGAGACGCTCGCCGTCGCCCCCGCGACGCCACCGTTTCGTTTCTCGCGCATGGGGCCGAGCGGCATCAGACGCCAACTCGCGGTACCCAGTCGGCGAAGGCTCGCCCAGGCGATGGTGTCCGGCGCGGAGGTTCCGTCGCAGATACCAGCCGGCTTCACGTACCTCGGTCAGTTCGTCGACCACGATCTGACCTTCGACAAGACGAGCGTCACGCTCGGCGAGCTCATCTCGCCGGCGGACCTGGTGCAAGCGCGCTCGCCGAGCCTCGACCTCGACTCGCTGTACGGCGCGGGCCCGACGGATCCGAACTCGGCCAAGTTCTACGAGGCCGACGGCATCCACCTGAAGACGGGCAAGACGGAGGCGGTCGGAGGCATTCCCGCGAGGCGGGGCTTCGACCTTCCGCGCGGCGCCGGATCGACGGTCGCGGCGAAGCAGAAGGCGATCATCCCGGATCCGCGAAACGACGAGAACCTCGCGGTCGCCCAGACGCACCTGGCGTTCATCCGCTTCCACAACCGGGTGGTCGACACGCTCCCCGCCCGCGTGCCTCGCTCGCGGCGCTTCCAAAAGGCCAGGGAGAAGGTCATCAAGCACTACCAGTGGATGCTGCGCACCGACTTCCTACCTCGCATCTGCGCTCCGGCCGTCGTCAACGCGGTGTTCATGAACGGACGGAAGGCCTTCGAGGTCGGGGTTCCGACGACGGACGTGCCGACGATGCCCATCGAGTTCTCGGTGGCGGCCTATCGGCTCGGGCACTCGATGATCCGCAGCGCCTACAACTGGAACCGCGACTTCGACGCGGGCAGCGGCACCCTCGACCTGCTCTTCGAGTTCTCGGGGGGCAGCGGCACCTTCAACGGCGCACGAACGCTCCCGAGCAACTGGATGGTGGACTTCCGGCGTCTCTACGACTTCACGGAGGCCGGCCGGGCCGACCTCGCTGTTCCCGCGGCCAAGTTCAACCGGGCGCGGCGCATCGACACGTCGATCGCGAACCTGCTCGCTGCGCTTCCCGGCTTTACCGCCGACGAGGCCAATCTCGCCTTCCGCAACCTGGCCCGAGCAAGGATGGTGCGGCTCGCTACCGGCCAGCAGATGGTCACGTTCCTCAGAAGCAAGGGCGTGACGCCACTGACGAAGCTGACGAACGCGCAGATTCGAGACGGGAACAACGGCGCCGACCTCAGTGCCCTCAATCGGCAGCAACTGGAGGGACTCCTCCGGAACACCCCGCTGTGGTTCTACATCCTGCGGGAGGCCGAGCTCAACGGCGGAAAGCTGAAGGGCGTCGGGGCGCGCATCGTCGCCGAGACGGTCCACCGCGCGATCGAGGGCAGCGACGTGTCGATCCTGCGGGACACGGCGTTCAAGCCGTCGCTCGGCCCGGACAACCAGACCTTCCGGATGGTCGATCTCCTGCTCTTCGCGTTCGAGAGGAAGAAGGTGCTGCTCGCGCCGCTCGGCGACTGACCGCTCAGAACCAGCGGTGGGCTGGACGCACGAGCGCCTCGCCGAGGCGTCGGACGAGGGCCCGGTTCTCCCAGTCGTCCAGTTCGACGCGCTCGGATCGCTCGAGGTCCTCGTCGAACTGCCCGTCGAGGACCGCGGTGAGCTCGGGGTCGAGCGCCACGAGGTTGACCTCTTCGTCCCACGCCACTGATCGAGGGTTCAGGTTGGCCGAGCCGATGTTGCTGACGAAGCCGTCAACGGTCATGACCTTGGCGTGCAGCATCGTGGGTTGGTAGGTCCAGATGGCGACGCCCGCCTCGGCCAGCTCCTGGTAGGAACGCTCGCCGGCCAGTTGGACGAACCGCTTGTCGGTGTGTGGGCCGGGGACGAGGATCTCGATGTCGACGCCCCGTTCACGGGCGTCGATGAGGCGGCGGCACAACTCCTCGTCGGGAACGAAGTAGGCGGTGGCGATGCGGACCCGTCGCCGGGCGAGCTGCAACAGGGTCCGGAACAGGTTGTCGACATCGCTCCAACCGGTTTCCGACGCGCTGCGGACGCACTGGACGACTGAGTCACCGGCCCGGGGCTGGTCCGGGAACCGGTCGGCGTCGCTGAACAACTCGGGGTTGTTCTCGGCCCAGTTGTCGAGGAAGGCCGCCCGTAGGCCGTCGACGGCGGGTCCCCGCACGCGGAAGTGGGTGTCGCGCCACTCGTTCTCGTCGCGGGCGTCGCCGAGCCACAGGTCGGCGATGCCGACCCCGCCCGTGAAGGCCACCGCCTCGTCGACCACGAGCACCTTGCGATGGGTCCGGTGGTTGACCTCGGTGGGGCGGAGGCGACGCAAGGGCCGGAACCACTGCACGTCGACCCCGGCGGCGTCCATGTCATCGATCACGGCACGGTCGATGCTCCGAGCACCGAGACCGTCGAGCAGGATGCGGACGCGGACGCCGGCCTTGGCCCGGGCACACAGGTGAGCGGCCAGCTCGGTACCGATCTCGCCCTCCCAGTAGACGAAGGTGAGGAAGTCGATCGTGCGCTCGGCGCCGTCGATTGCATCGAACAGCGCGGGGAAGATCTCGTCGCCGTTGCGCAGCACGTCGATGTGGTTGCCTTCGGTGGCGGGGATCCCCAGCACGCCTTCGAGACAACGCCGGACCCTGGCGAGGTCCTCGTCGAGCTCGTGGCCGGCGTCGATCCGGCGGCCATGGTCGACCGTGCTCACGCGGACATTGCCGGCCGACGGTCGGGCCGGAACTCGGCCGAGGACGCACCCGGCGCCGGGTCGGCTGGTGCGGGTCGGCCCGCCCTCACGGCCTCGAGTTGGGCGCTCACCGCACCACCGAACAGGAGGGCCATGGCGGTCAACACGGCCCAGAACTGCAGGGCCACGATCCCGGCCAGCGGGCCGTAGGTGTCGCCGAACGAGCTGCTGAGCCGGAACACCTGCCCCATGGCCAGGGTGATCAGGAACCAGAGCAGGACCGAGACCGAGGAGCCGAAGGTGAGCCACGACCAGCCGGGCTGGCGACGGCGCGGACACCAACGGAAGAGCAGGGCCACGGCGGCGCTCATCGCCAGGACGGCCGTCGGCCACCGCAACCAGCTCCAGAGGGTGTCGGCTCCTTCGCTGCCGAACGCTCGGCCGATCGCCGGACCGAATCCGATCGCCAGGAAGGCGGCCGCCAGGAGGAGCCCGGCGGTGACGGTCAGGCCGAACGCCCGGCCGTACTTCTGGAGCGCCGGTCGGTCCCGTTCGATGCCGTAGAGCCGGTTCAAGCCCCGCTCCAACTGGGCCATCGCAGTGGTCCCCGACACCAGCGCGCCCACGAGGCCGAAGGCGATGGCCAGCTTGTCGCCGGAGACACCGGCCTGCCGGGCCTGGCTGACCGCCGACGTGAGGATCCGACCGGACGGCCCGGGGGCGATCACGTGGATCGCGTTGACGATGCCGTGGGTCAGCCGGTTCGTCCCGAGGACGCTGGCCAGCCCGACGACGGCGATGGTCCCTTGGACCAGGACGAGGGTGGTGAGGAACGCCATCGAGCGGGCGTGGCTGAAGCCGTCGGCGTAACGCATCCGCTGGAACGCGTCCTTCAGGAGTCGACCCCTGCCCGCTTCGCGCAAGGTCTCCCATGCGTCGTCGCCGGTCAGTTCGACGGTCTCCGGGATGGGGGTGGCTGTGCTCATCGGTCCTCCTCGGGCACGCAGACGGTGATCGCCGAGGGTTCGACGCCGAACGTGAGGTGCTTGGTCTTCTTCCGGTCGCCGCCGTCGAGCTCGTAGGGGACCTTGGCGTCGAGGCGCACGTCGACGTCCCGCCCAGCGGTCATCCGGGTGAGGGGGGAGTGGTCAGGTCGTCCCGACGCCAGGGCGCCGAGCACCCGGGCCCACTCGCGCACGCCGTCCGCGGTGACCACGCCGACCTCCAGCACACCGTCGTCGGGCGCGGCCTCAGGGAACGCCGGGAGCCCTCCGAGCACGGTGCCCACGTTGCCGACGAGCAGGGAGCTGGCCGGCCCCTCGAACCACGTCGAGCCGTCGACCCGGACCGTCATCCCGACCCGTCCCGCCCGGAGGTTGCGGGCCGCGGTCCAGAGGTAGGCCACCCGGCCCACCCGAGCCTTCAGCGCCGTGTCCGTTTCGCGGATCATCCGAGCGTCGAAGCCGGTGCCGGCCATCACGACGAACCGCTCGCCGTTGACCACTCCGACGTCGAGGGCCCGTCGGCGACCGTGCAGCCCGATGGCCACGGCCTCGTCGATGTCGGTCGGTATCCCGAGCTCGGAGGCGAGCAGGTTGGCGGTGCCCGCCGGGACGATCGCCACTGCGACGGCGGGAGCCGACAGGGCGTCGATGCTGCGCTGCACCATGCCGTCACCGCCCCAGACGAAGACGAGGTCGGCACCGGCGTCCACCGCCTCCCGGATCCGGGCCGGCGCCTTCTTGCTCTTCGGCACCTCGTACCAGAGGGGAGCGTCCACCCCTTCGT
>DATDAH010000187.1:0-46112 GCA_036525535.1 Acidimicrobiales bacterium | reverse complement strand
CAGCGCCACCTCGACCGAGAGGCGCATCGCCGCCCACAGGTCGGGGGTGTCGAGGGCCTGGCTGAACCACCGCGTCGTGAGCCCGGGGGGTGGGAAGCTGAACGCGCTCTCCTGGGTGGTGAACGCGTAGAGGATCACGATCAGCAGCGGGAAGTGCAGGAACACCACCACCCCCACCACGGTGCCCTTGAGGCCCCAGCCCGCCTTCCGGCCCTCGCTCACAGCGACTCGAAGGCGCCGAAGCGCCGAGCGACGGCCAGGTAGACGACCATGATCACGATGGGCACCACCGAGAAGGCAGCGGCGAGGGGCAGGTTCCCCGCCGCCCCCTGGTAGCTGTAGATGCTCTCGCCGATCGACGGGCTGGAGTTCCCGATGACCGTCGGGATGATGTAGTCACCAAGGGTCAGGGAGAAGGTGAAGATCGACCCGGCGACGACACCGGGGACGGCGAGGGGCCAGATCACCTTCCGGAACGTGGTGCGGGGCTGGGCCCCGAGGTCACTGGAGGCGTCCTCCAACGAGTCCGGCACCCGCTCCAGGGCGGCGGCGACCGGCAGGATCATGTACGGCAGCCAGATGTAGGTGAACACCATCCACTGCCCGAGCGGGGACACCGAAAGGCTCGTGCCGCCGATGGTCGGCAGGTCGAGGGCAGCGTCGAGCAGGAAGCTCAGGCCGAGGTGGTCGACGAACCAGGTGAGAACGCCCTCCTGGGCCAGGATCAGCTTCCAGGCGTACACCCGCACCAGGTAGCTCGACCACAGCGGGAGCAGCACCAGCACGAAGAGGAGGGCCTTCATCCGGGTCGAGGCCCGGCGGGCCATGTAGTAGGCGATCGGGTAGGCCAATGCGATGCAGGCCACGGTCACGGCCGCAGCCATTGCCATAGTGCGCAGGATGACGTCGCGGTTGGCGGCGGTGAACAGGTCCTTCCAGGTGTCGAGGCTGAGCGTCTCGTCGACGGTGCCGCTGAAGTCGTCGAGCCGGTAGAAGCTCTGCCACAGCAGGGAGACCAACGAGCCCAGGTAGAAGACGCCGAACCACAGGAGTGGCGGCGTGAGGAGGAGCGCGACCTTCAGGCCGCGGTGGCGGTAGAAGAACGCGCTCAGGCGGTGCCAGACCGTCAGGTGGTCGAGGGCGCCGGGCGCGGAGGTGGCGGTCAACGGGGGATCCGTCGATCGGGCCGAGGGGCCGGGCGGGGCCGAGGCCCACCCGACCCGCCCGGGCCCGGTCAGCGAACGGTCAGTTGCCGCCCTGGATGGCCAGGTAGTCCTCGGTCCACTGCGAGTAGGGGACGCACTCGCCCCCGTCCCCGAAGCAGTCCGCCTCCGGCGTCTTCCAGAACGCGACCTGGTCGAAGTTGTCGAAGCCGTTGGTGGTACAGCCGTCGTCGGTCAGGAGCACGTTGCCTTCACAGGCCGCGGGGACAGCCGGCACCGAGCCGAACCAGTAGGCCACGTCGCCCTGGACCGTGGGATCGAGGGAGTGCTCCATCCACAGGTAGGCGCAGTTCGGGTGCGGCGCGTTGGTGGCCAGCATCGTCGTGTCCGCCCACCCCGTCGTGCCCTCCTCGGGGATGACACTGGAGACCGGCTCGTCGACCAGCAGGTTCACCTGGTACGGCCAGGAGCTGCTGGCCGCCGTGCCCTCCGTCGTGAAGTCCTCGGTCTGCACCACCACGTCGTGCCAGTAGCGCTGGACCAGCGGCTGGGAGTCACGCACCACCTCGATCACGGCGTCGTACTGCTCCTGGTTCAGGGCGTACGGGTCCTCGATGCCCAGCTCGGGCTGGGTGGCCTTCACGTACAGCGCGGCGGTGGCGATGGAGATCGGGCCGTCGTACTGCTGGATGCGGCCCGAGTTGGACTCGCCGTCGGGGAAGTCCTGCTCCGAGTAGATGGTGCCCCACGACGTCGGGGGCTCCGGGAAGACGTCGGTGTTGTACATCAGCACGTCAGCCCCCCACGTGTAGGGCACGCCGTAGGCCACGTCCTCGATCGTGTACCAGGGCGCACCCTGGAGGCGCTCGTCCACCGTCGAGTAGCTCGGGATGAGGTCGAGGTTGACCGGCTGGACCGTCTCCCCGGCGATGAGGCGCAGGCTGGCGTCACCCGACGCCGTGACCAGGTCGTAGTCATCGCTGTTGGTCATCAGCGAGACCATCTCGTCGGACGTGCCCGCGGTGGTCGCCTCGACCTGACAACCCGTCTCGTCCTCGAAGGCGGTCACCCAGTCGATGTCCGCTTCGGTCGACCCGTCCTCGATGTAGCCGGCCCAGGCGACGATGTTCAACGCGCCCTCGCCCTCACCGACCTCGGTGGGCAGGTCGGCCGTGTCCGGTGTGGCGGTCGAGCCGCCGTCGTCGCCCCCGCTGTCGTCACCGCACGCCGCGATGAGCAGGCCGAGGACCGCCACCAGGACGGCCAACAACCGGTAGTGCTTCATGTGTTCTCCCCTTGGTCGTCACCCGAGTGGATCGGGTGGTTGTACGCCCGGCCCCACAAGGCCCGCACGCGGCGGCCCTTGGCGGCCAGCACCTCTCCCGAGGTGGTGGCGAGGTTCTGCTCGACGACGGTCAGGTCCTGACCGAGGTCGAGCGAGAGCAGGTAACGGGTGTGCGGGCCGAGGTAGACGACGTCGCGGACGACGCCGTCGACTGCGCACTCGTCGGCCCCGGCCTCGGTGTCGAGGTCGCCCAGGCGGATCTTCTCGGGACGGACGGCAAAGGCCTCCGGAGACCCGGTGAGCGTGGTGGCGGCGGCGCCGGCGATGACGTTGGAGACCCCGACGAAGCCGGCCACGAAGGCGGTCAGGGGGAACTCGTAGACCTCGGCTGGGGTGCCCACCTGCTCGATCCGGCCGTGGTCGAACACGGCGAGGCGGTCGCTCATGGTCAGCGCCTCCTCCTGGTCGTGGGTGACGTAGACGAAGCTGATGCCGACCTCCTTCTGGATGGCCTTCAGCTCGACCTGCATGGCCTGGCGCAGCTTGAGGTCCAGGGCCCCGAGCGGCTCGTCCAGCAGCAAGAGGCGGGGGCGCACGACCAGGGCGCGGGCGAGGGCGACCCGCTGGCGCTGGCCACCGGAGAGCTCGGCGGGCTTGCGCCCGCCCAGGCCGCCCAGTTGGACCAACGCGAGCGTCTCGTCCACCCGGCGGCGGCGCTCGGCCCGGTCGACCTTGCGCACCAACAGGCCGTAGCCCACGTTGTCGGCGACGGTCATGTGCGGGAACAGGGCGTAGTCCTGGAAGACGGTGTTGACGTCGCGCTCGAAGGGGGCCCGCCGGTTGACGTCCTCGCCGTGCAGGCGGACAGTGCCGGCCGTCGGGGTCTCGAAGCCGGCGATGAGGCGCAGGCAGGTGGTCTTGCCCGATCCGGACGGCCCCAGCATCGAGAAGAACTCGCCGTCGGCGACGGCGAGATCCACGTCGTCGACCGCGGTGAACGAGCCGAAGCGCTTGGTGATCCCCTCGAGACGGACCGCGGCGACGGCATTGCCCCCCGCCTCGCCCGTGGCCCGGTCGACGACCGGGTCAGCTACCTCAGCCACGTTCTCCCCCCTGGCTCTCGGCCCGTCAAGCTAGCGGACCCTCTTCGAGCGGGTCGCCGGGGACCGCCACCCACCAAGGGTCCTATGCTCGCCGTCCTCAGATCGACGCAGGGGGACGACGTGGCCGAGCAGAACTTCATCGGGGGTCAGTGGGTCGACGCGGTGGGTGGGGCGACCGACGCCGTGATCGACCCCGCCACCGGCCAGGAGATGGCCCGGGCGGCGTCCAGCGACGCGGCCGACGTCGACGCCGCCGTCCAGGCCGCGGCCGACGCCTTCGTCGAATGGGGGGCGTCCACGCCCGCCGATCGCAGCGCCGCCCTCCTCGGCCTGGCCGACGTGCTCGAGGCCGAGGCCGACGCCCTCGGTGCCCTCGAGTCGCAGAACGTGGGCAAGCCCATCAACACCGTGGGCGACGAGATGGCCATGGCCATCGACCACATCCGCTTCTTCGCCGCCGGGGCCCGCAACATGGACAGCCGGGCCGCCGGGGAGTACCTGGCCGGCTACACGTCGATGCTGCGTCGGGACCCGCTGGGTGTGGTCGCGTCGATCACGCCGTGGAACTACCCGCTGATGATGGCTGTCTGGAAGATCGGCCCCGCTCTCGCCGCGGGCAACACCGTGGTCCTGAAGCCGTCCGAGCTGACCCCGCTGACCAGCCTGCGGATGGCCGAGCTGGCCGCTGAGGCGTTCCCGCCGGGCGTGCTGAACGTCGTCACCGGTCAGGGCGAGACGGCCGGCGCCGCGCTGGTCGAGCACCCGCTGGTGCGCATGGTGTCGCTCACCGGCGACGTGGCCACCGGCAAGCTCATCGCCGCCAATGCCGCACCGTCCCTGACCCGCGTCCACCTCGAGCTGGGAGGCAAGGCTCCCGTCCTGGTGTTCGACGACGCCGACCTCGAGGCGGTGATCGAGGCTGTCGCCGTCGGGGCCTACTTCAACGCCGGCCAGGACTGCACCGCGGCCTGCCGGGTCGTCGCCGGGCCCGGCCTCTACGACGACCTGGTCGCCGGCCTGGCCGACGCCGCCGCCGGCATCCCCCAGGGTGACCCCTCCGACGAGTCGGTCGACCTCGGCCCCGTGGTGTCCGAAGGGCAGCGGACCCGCGTGGCGGGCATGGTCGACAACGCCCGGGCCCAAGGGGGCGAGGTGGTCAGCGGGGGCGTCGCCCTGGACCGGGACGGCTGGTTCTACGCCCCGACGGTGGTGGCGGGCGTGGATCAGGACGCCGAGATCGTCCAGCGCGAGGTCTTCGGCCCCGTCGTCAGCGTCCAGCGCTTCGCTGACGAGGAGCAGGCCATCGCCTGGGCCAACGGGGTCGACTACGGCCTGGCCGCCAGCGTCTGGACCCGGGACGTCGGTCGGGCCATGCGTCTGTCCAAGGCCCTGCAGTTCGGCACGGTGTGGGTGAACGACCACATCCCGCTGGTCCCGGAGATGCCCCACGGCGGCTTCAAGCAGTCCGGCTACGGCAAGGACATGTCGATCTACAGCATCGAGTCCTACACCGAGCTCAAGCACGTCATGATCTCGCACTCGTAGGCCGCTTCCCTTTCTGGCGCCTGATTGCGGGGTCATGGCGCCGCAATCAGGCGCCAGAACCGAGAGCCGCGTTCTTTCAGTCGTCGTCGAGTTCGGCCAAGACCTCGGCCTGGTCGGCGCCCAGGGGGCGGCCGGACCAGCGGAGCCGGCCGGGGGTGGCGCTCAGCTTGGCGATGAGCCCCTGCATGGGGGTGCCGTCGACGTCGACGATGGTCTCGCGGGCGGCGATGTGCGGGTCGACGGCCAGGTCCGCCATGTCGTAGACGGGGGCACAGGCGGCGTGCGCCTCCTCGAAGGCGGCGATGACCTCCTCCGCCGTGCGCTCGGCGATCCAGTCGGCCATCCAACCGTCCAGGGCGACCCGATGCTCGACCCGGCCCTCGAAGCTCTGCAACCGCTCGTCGTCGCCGTGGCCGATGAGGTCCAGGACCCGGCGGGCCACCGACTCGGCCGAGGTGGACACCGCCACCCACGTCCCGTCCGAGCAGCGGTACGTGTTGCGGGGGACGGTGTACGGCAGCTGGGCACCCATGCGGGGCTGGAGCTCGCCAGAGACGGCGTAGAGCGATGGCAGCGGGCCCATGAGCTGGAACAGGGACTCCAGCAGGCTCACGTCCACGACCTGGCCGACACCGGAGTGGAGGGCGACCATCGTGGCGAAGGCGGCGACCACGCCCGTGACCTCGTCGGCCAGGGCGATGGGCGGGAGCAGCGGGGCGCCGTCGGGCTCCCCGTTGATGGCGGCCAGGCCGGACATGGCCTCGGCCAGGGTGGCGAACCCGGGTCGGCTGGCGTACGGCCCGTCCTGGCCGAAGCCGGTGACCCGGGTGATGACCAGGTCCGGGTTGCGGGCGAGCAGGATGTCGGGGCCGAGGCCGAGTCGTTCGAGGGTGCCCGGCCGGAAGTTCTCGACCAGCACGTCGGCGCCGTCGAGCAGGGCCAGCATCGTCTCCCGACCCTCGTCGCTCTTGAGGTCCAGGACGATGGTCCGCTTGCCCCGACCCAACAGCTTCCAGAACAGGGTGATGCCGTCCCGGGGGTCCCGCCAGCCCAACGACCGGGTCGTGTCCCCCGTCCCGGGGCGCTCGACCTTGATGACGTCCGCCCCGAAGTCGGCCAGGTAGCGCGCGCAGCCGGGGCCGGCCAGGACAGTCGAGCAGTCGATGACCTTGAGCCCCTCGAGGGCCGGCGCCCCGGCGCTGGTCACGCCGACCCTCCGTCGTCGGCGGCGATGCTGCCCCGCAGCGAGGCGCCGTCGAGGCCGAGCGCCACGCACAGGGCGCTCCGGTCACCGGCGCTCCAGGAGTCCAGCGTGGGCACGACCTCGGCGAAGGACACCTCGGTCCCGGGACCGGCAGGCTCTCCCGTGTAATCGGCGAAGCGCTGGGCGCACTGGGTGGCCGCCTGGCGGCGCAGCACCTCGGCCCCCGGGAAGCGCCGACGGGTGGCCAGGTCGACGGTCCCGTAGACCTCGGCCTGGTGGCGGCGGGCGCAGCGCACGATCCGCACGCGCAGGTCCTGGTTGCGGTCCAGGCCGCTGAAGCAGTCGCCCGTCACGAGGTCGTAGAGGCTGGTCGGCGGACGGGCCGCCGTGGTCGGCGGTGAGGTCGGCGTAGCCTCCTCGCCGTCGTCACCCGAGCAGCCGACGAGCACGGTCAGGACCACGACGAAGAGGAGCGCGATCTCGGTCGCCCTCACGACCGAGGGTTCTCGCTGCCCTCGACCGTGCCGTCGAGGCGGCCTTCGGCCAGGGAGACGGCGCAGGTCACCCGCCGGTCACCCACCTCCCAGGCCAGGCGGTCGGGGGCGTAGGGCACGATCAGCAAGCCCGACGAGTCCTGGTCGATGCCGACGTACCCCGCGAAGCGCTCCTCGCACCCGGCGCCCGCCCGCTCGGCCACGACCCCCGCCCCGGGGTAGTCATCGCCCTCCTCCAGTGAGAAGACGGCGATGACCTCGAGATCGTGCGGACGACGACAGGGCACGGCCGGCACCGACTCGACGTCGGGGCTGGCCGGCCGGTCGAAGCACTCGCCCACCTCGAGGTCGAGGCGGAACGGCTCGGCGCTCAGGCCGGAGGGGCCGCCGCCGTCGTCACCCGTACACGCTGTCGCCACGAGGACGGCGGCGCACAGGAGGGCTCCGGCGCGCCGCCGATCAGCGGTTGGCACCCTCGACGGAGCCCTCGCTGGCCGAACCGTCCTGGGTCACCGCCAGGCAGATGATCGTGCGGTCGTCAGCCTCGTTCCAGGTCTCCTCGGTCGGGACCAGAAAGGTCGTGTAGATCTCCGACTCCTCGTAGGGCGTGCCGACGTACTCGGAGAAGCGGTCGCCGTTGCAGCCTTCAGCGGCTTGGGACTGGATGTCGGCCGTGCCAGGGAAGTCGTCGCCGTCGACGTCGAAGACGGCGAAGACCTCCGCGGTGTGGGAGTCAGCGCAGTCGACGGTGTCGACCTCGCCCACCGCACCGGTGAAGTCATCGTTGGTGCAGTCCCCGACGTCGAGGCTGTTGGCCGAGACCTCCTTGCTGCAGGCGGAGAGCCCCAGGGCGAGCACGATCAGTGCCCCCGCGATCATCCACCGTCTTGCCATGTGCCCGGTCCTCCTGGCGTCCCCGTCCTTGACGGCCGACCCTAGCCCGCGCCAACCAGCAGGCAGCGGTCCTCGAGCGCACCGAAGGCGTAGTCGACATAGGCGCCACCGAACATGGCCCGGGTCTTGTCGGTCCACGCCAACGCCTCAGGCGCCGATGCCCGGCGGTGGACCTGCAGGATGCCCCGTTCGCACACCCGGTACTCGGCCCAGGCCCCGGGGAAGTCCTTCACGCACGCCACCTCCACCCACGGGACGGTGCCCGTGGCGCGGATCCGCCGGACCCGGTTCCGATGGGTGTGGCCGGCGAAGTAGCCGGCGATGGCGGGACGGCGGGCCACGACCTCGACCAGGCGCTCGGAGTCGTCGGGGTTGATCCCGAAGTAGCCGTCCGGACGGTGGCTGGAGTCGGGTGACCAGACGTGATGGTGGCCGAAGACCAGCACGGGGCGGTCGGCCGTGGCGGCGAGGTCGTCGAGCCACTCGAGCTGGTCGGCGGTGACCTGGCCCGGCGTGTCGGTGGGGATCACGGTGTCGAGCACGGCCAGGACCACACCGGGCAGGACCCGGGCCACCGGGGCATCGGCGGCAAAGGTCTCGCCGGCGTACGCGTCGTGGTTGCCCCGCACGTGGAGCAGGCGGTCACCGAAGGCGGTCCCGTAGTGGGCCAGGAAGGCGTCGTACTCCTCCTGGATGCCGTGGGCGGTCAGGTCCCCCTTGGCCACCACGGCATCAGGGGTGATCGCGGCGATGTCGACGATGACCGACCGGTTCATGACCTCGGGGTACGGGTCGTCGCCCGGCTCGGAAGAGAAGGTGGGGCCGTCGTCGTAGCTCTCGAGGATCCCGCAGATCGTCTCGCCGAAGTGGACATCGTTGACCGTGGCCACGGTGGCGAGGCGCTCACCCAGGTCGGCGAAGGTGCGGAACTCGTGCCCGTCGTAGGCGTAGGCGGTCCCGGGGGTCAGGTCGCCGTAGACCTGGGCCGCGCCCTCGATGTGGACGACCGCTTCGTCGTCGGCGACCGAGGTCAGCTCGCTGCGCGCAGCCATCGGCTCAGGGCCGGGCTCGACCGGTGGGGACCGGCTTGGTCCACCAACGGCCGGAGAAGCGCCACCGGGGTGAGGGCTCGGGCGCCTCCTCCGCCGCGTCCCTCGGCCAACAGAGCTCGATGGCCGCGGCGATCGCCGCGGCTTCCTCTTCCGTGGGGACCGGATCGATCTTCAGCCCGGTGGGAGTCACCGAAAGCCCCGACCGGGCCCGACGCTGCACAGCGGAGCGGAGCAGCCCGTGGGACTCCCCTGATCGGCGGAGCCGGCGGACCGGAGGGGGGCAATCACAACGGCACGTTGCCGTGCTTGCGCTTGGGCAGCTCTTCGCGCTTGGAGCGCAACATCTCCAGGCCGGCGACCAGCTTGATGCGGGTCTCGGAGGGATCGATGACGTCGTCCACGTAGCCCCGCTCGGCGGCGACGTAGGGGGTGGCGTAGCGCTCGACGTACTCGTCGACCAGCTCGGTCCGCCGGGCCGCGGGGTCGGCTGCTTCCTGCAGCTCGCGGCGGTAGACGATGTTGACCGCTCCCTCGGGGCCCATCACGGCCAGCTCGGCCGAGGGCCAGGCGAAGGCCAGGTCGGCGCCGATCGACTTGGAGTTCATGACCACGTAGGCGCCGCCATAGGCCTTCCGCGTGATGATCTGGATGCGGGGCACCGTGGACTCGCAGTAGGCGTAGAGCAGCTTGGCCCCGTGACGGATGATGCCGCCGTACTCCTGGTCGACGCCGGGCAGGAAGCCGGGGACGTCGACGAACGTGACGAGGGGGATGTTGAAGGCGTCGCAGGTCCGCACGAAGCGGGCCGCCTTCTCCGACGATTCGATGTCGAGGATGCCGGCCAGCACCTGGGGCTGGTTGCCGACGATGCCGACCGGGTGGCCGGCGATGCGAGCGAACCCACAGGTGATGCTCTGGGCCCAGTGCGGGAAGTACTCGAAGTACTCTGCGTCGTCGACCACGGATTCGATCACGTCGTGCATGTCGTAGGGCATGTTCGAGCTGGCGGGGATGACGTCGAGCAGCTCGGGGCACAGGCGATCAGGGTCGTCGGTGGGCTCGAAGAACGGGGGCTCCTCCAGGTTGTTGGAGGGCAGGAACCCGAGGAGGAAGCGGACGTTGTCCAGGCAGCTCTTCTCGTCGTTGGCGACGAAGGTGGCCACGCCGGACTTGGAGGCGTGGCTCTGGGCCCCGCCGAGCTCCTCGAGGGTGACCTCCTCGCCGGTCACCGTCTTCACCACGTCGGGCCCGGTGATGAACATGTGCGAGGTCTCGCGGACCATGAAGATGAAGTCGGTCATCGCCGGGCTGTAGACGGCGCCGCCGGCGCAGGGGCCGAGCACGACGCTGATCTGGGGGGTGACCCCGGAGGCCTGGACGTTGCGCCAGAAGATGCCGCCGTAGGAGGCGAGGCTGACCACGCCCTCCTGGATGCGGGCCCCGGCCCCGTCGTTGAGGCCGATCACCGGCGCCCCGACCGAGAGGGCCAGGTCCATGAGCTTGTGGATCTTCTCGGCGAAGACCTCACCCAGCGCGCCCCCGTACACGGTGAAGTCCTGGGAGAACACGAAGACCTTGCGGCCGTCGATGGTCCCCCACCCGGTGATGACGCCGTCGGTGTAGGGACGGTCCTCCAGCCCGGCGGCGGTGGAGCGGTGGCGGGCCAGCTGATCCAGTTCGTGGAAGGAGCCGTCGTCGAGCAGGTAGTCGACCCGCTCCCGGGCCAGGAGCTTGCCCTTGGCGTGCTGGCGCTCCACGGAGCGCTCCGAGCCGGCGTGGACAGCCGCTTCCCGGCGCTTGGCCAGCTCGTCGAGGCGCTCCCGCATCGGGTGTTCAGTCACGGGGCGAGCGTAGCCAAGCCCCCGGGCCGCCCTTCAGCCCGCCCATGCGCGGTGATGAAGGGCCATGCCGACTACGCGATGGTCGCGCCGGCCCACCGGGTCCAGCTGGCGGGCTGGAGGACTGACACCGAGGCAACGATGAGGGCTGGCCTCTCGGGCGGGCATCGGCGGCGCCGTCTTCCGCCCGTTTCGCCACCGTCCGTGGCCGAATGGGCCGGGTCGCGCCGACCTTCCCGTTCTGGCGCCCGATTGCGGTGCTCTGACCCCCGAATCAGGCGCCAGTTCGAGGGCCGGCCACACCGGGTCATGTTTCCGCCGGATGAGAGCCCGAATCGCCCCGTCAGGCGTCTCTTTCGTAGGGGAAGCCGAGGTCGGGGGCGGTGACGAGGGGGTGGAAGGGGATGCCGGCGGTCGCGGCCATGTCCCCGCAGGTGCCGCCCCGATCTACGACGGGGAGGATCAAGACGGGCTCGGCGCCGAGCGCCCTGACCACCTCGGCCGCCTCCATGGGAGACGTCCCCCGGGTGACGGCGTCCTCGGTGATCACCACCTTGTCGCCCGGCACCAGGGCCCCGGCCAGGCGACCGGCCACGCCGTGGTCCTTGGCCTCCTTGCGGATGGTGAAGCTACGGATGTCCCGCCCTCGAGCGGCCGCCAAGGCGGCCACGCCGTAGGCGACCGGGTCGGCCCCGACGGTCAACCCCCCGATGGCCGTCACCTCGTCGGGGATGGCCTCGAGGGCCAGGTCGGCCACCAGGAGAATCCCCTCGGCCCGACAGCAGGTCTGTTTGGCGTCCAGGAACCAGTTGCTCTGCTTGCCCGACTTCAGCGTGAAGTCCCCCCGCCGCACGGAGAACTCGAGCAGGTGCTCGATGAGCTGCTGCTTGGCGTTGCTCACCCCTTCGTGACCTCGCCGATGGCGCGGGCGGCGTGGCCCGACGCGGCCAGCGCGGCGATCGTGCGCTCCGCGTCGGCCGGCGTGACGACGACCACCATGCCGATGCCCAGGTTGAAGACCTTGGCCATCTCGTCGTCGCTGACCTGGCCGTGCTCCTGGATGAGACCGAAGATCGCCGGCACCTCCCACGTGGCGCGATCCAGCCAGTAGCCGACGTCGTCGGGCAGCGCCCGGGGGAGGTTGCCGGGGATGCCCCCACCGGTGATGTGGGCCACACTCCGCACGTCGACCTCGGCCAGCAGGTCGACCACGGCCGGGGCGTAGATGACTGAAGGCAGGAGCAGATCGTCGGCGAGGTCGTCGAGGGGAAGGCCGGCCACGTCCAGCAGGACCCGTCGGGCCAGGGAGTACCCGTTGGAGCGCAGCCCGGGAGAGGGCAACCCGATGAGGAGGTCGCCGGGGCGAGCCTGGTCGCCGGTGATCAGCCGGTCCCGTTCGACCACGCCGACGGAGAAGCCGGCCACGTCGATGCGCTCGGGCGCCATGGACCCGGGGTGTTCCGCCATCTCGCCCCCGATGAGGGCACAGCGGGCCTGACGGCAGCCCTCGGCGATGCCGTTGACGATCTGCTCGACCACATCGGGGTCGAGGGCGCCGACGGCGAGGTAGTCCAGCAGGAAGAGGGGCTCGGCCCCCTGGCAGACCAGGTCGTCGACGACCATGGCCACCAGGTCGATGCCGATGGTGCCGTAGCGCCCGGTGGCCTCGGCCACGAGCAGCTTGGTGCCCACCCCGTCGGTCGAGGACACCAGCACGGGCTGGGTGAAGCGGGAGGTGTCGAGGGCGAAGGGGGCCCCGAAGCCGCCGACGTCGGTCAGGACCGACTCGGTGAAGGTGGAGCGCACGGCGGGGCCGATGCGGCGAACCGCCTCCTCGCCCGCATCGATGTCCACGCCGGCGGTGGCGTAGCTCTCCCCCAAGAGGGACCTAGTCCTCGCGGGCGACGTCGGCGGGGAGGCGGGCGTCCTCGGCGTCGAGCAGGCGGGGGGCGGCGACCCGGGTCTCGCTGACCTCGTCGCCGTGCTCCAGCACGCCCTTGTGCAGGTTCTCGGGGATGGCCACCGGGTAGTCGCCGGTCAGGCAGGCGTTGCAGAAGCCGGCTCCGACCGCGCCAGTCGCGTCGACCAGGCGGTCCAGCTCCAGGTAGGCCAGCGTGTCGACGCCGAGGTACTCCTGGATCTCCGCCACCGTGAGGTTGGCGGCCAGCAGCTCGCCCCGGGTCCCGGTGTCCATGCCGTAGAAGCAGGGCCAGCGGTAGGGGGGCGAGGACACCCGCAGGTGGACCTCCGTAGCCCCCGCCTCCCGCAGCATCTTGACCATGGCCCGGGTGGTGGTGCCCCGCACGATGGAGTCGTCGACCACGACGAGGCGCTGGCCGGCGATGGCGTCCCGCAGCGGGTTCAGCTTCATGCGCACGCCGAGCGCCCGCATCTCCTGGCTGGGGGCGATGAACGTCCGCCCGATGTAGCGGTTCTTGACGAGCCCCTGGCCGTACGGGATCCCGCTGTGGTGCGAGTAGCCCTCGGCGGCAGGCAGGCCCGACTCGGGCACACCCATGACCAGGTCGGCCTCGACGGGCGCCTGCTCGGCGAGCTGGCCACCCATCTTGACCCGGGCGGCGTGCACGCTCTGGCCGTAGAGCCGGGTGTCCGGGCGGGCGAAGTACACGAACTCGAACAGGCAGAGCTTGGGGTTCAGCCGTTCCTCGTCGAAGGGCTTCATGGAGCGGACCCCGGTGGCGTCGATGACGACCATCTCGCCCGGGTCCAGCTCGCGCACGAAGTGGGCGCCGACCACGTCGAGGGCCGGGGACTCCGAGGCCAGCACCCAGCCCGACTCGAGCCGACCGAGGCACAGGGGACGGAAGCCGTTGGGGTCGCGGACACCGATGATGCGACTCTCGTCCATGAGGACGAAGGAGAAGGCGCCCTCCAGCTTGGGCAGCACGTCGACCAGGGCCCGTTCCAGGGCCCGGCCGTCGCTGGTCTCGTCGGTCGAGGCGGGCAGCTCCCGCTGGATCATCTCGGCCACCAGGTCGCTGTCGCTGGTGACCATGCCGGGCAACATCCCGGCCTCGAGGGCCAGGGCCTCGGTGTTGACCAGGTTGCCGTTGTGGCCGAGGGCGAACTGGCCGGCGGGCGCGTCCCGGAACACGGGTTGGGCGTTGCGCCAGCTGGAGGTGCCCGATGTCGAGTAGCGGGTGTGGCCGATGCCGAGGTGACCGGACAACGAGCCCAGGGTCCGGTCGTCGAAGACGGTGGCCACCAGGCCCATGTCCTTGACCACCATCACGTGATCACCGCCGCTGACCGCCATCCCCGCGGATTCCTGGCCCCGGTGCTGGAGCGCGTAGAGCCCCAGGTAGAGGAGGTGGGACACCGGCTGGCCAGGGGCGTAGACCCCGACCACCCCGCACGCTTCCTTCTTGCCGTCGTCCAGATCGACGGCGCCCGCGTCGACGACGTCGTCGGCGGGGGGCGTCACAGCGGCGATCCTAGCGACGCCCGGCCCGTCAACGGGCGACGGCGTCGAGGGCGTCGGGGAGGCGCTCGCGCCAGGTGTTGGTGGCCTCGGCGAGGCTCACGTCGACGAGGCCGGTGACGACCAAGCGGTCGCCGCCCGCCGAACCGAGCACGCGGGTGGACACGCCGGCGGCATCGGCCCGGGCCAGCACCTCGGCCTCCCGATCAGGGGTCACGCAGACCACGACCCGCGATGGCGCCTCGGAGAAGAGGCCCCGGTGGTCGGCGACGCCGTCGACGGTGAAGCCCGTCCCGGAGGCCACGGCCATCTCGGCCAGGCAGAGGCCGAGACCACCGCTGGCCACGTCGTGCACGCCGTCGACGACCCGGTCCACCACCAGGGCCCGCACGACATCGGCTACGGCGGAGTGCAACCGCAGGTCGAGCGGGGGCAGGTCCCCCTGCCGGGCGCGCCCGGTGGCCCGAGCCCACTCGGAGCCACCCAATCCGTCGTGCTCCGGGCCGATGAGCACCACCCGGCCCCCCGCGACCAGGCCTGCGCCCGGGGGGACGGCGATCAGCTCATCGACCAGGCCGAGGACCCCGACGACGGGCGTGGGGTCGATGTCAGCGCCCTCGGAGGCGTTGTAGAGGCTGACGTTGCCGCCCACCACGGGCAGGCCGAAGGCCCGGCAGGCCTCGCTCATGCCGTCGACGGCATCGGACAGCTGGCCCATGACCTCGGGGTGCTCGGGGTCACCGAAGTTCAGGCAGTTGACCAGCGCCAGCGGCCGGGCCCCGACGCAGGCCAGGTTCAGGAGGGACTCGGCCACCACCATGGTCGTGCCCTGGCGAGCGTCCACGGCGCACCAACGGTGGTTCCCGTCCGTCGTCAGGGCCAGGCCCCGGCCGGTGTCCTCGCCCGTGGTGGGGTGCTTGAGGCGCAGCACGGTGGCGTCGTCGCCCGGGCCCACGACGGTGTTGAGGAAGAGCTGGTGGTCGTACTGGCTGTACACCCACGAGGTGTCGGTCAGCAAGCCGAGCAGATCGGCTCCACAGTCGGCAGGGACGAGATCGACATCGGCGTCGGCGTCCGCCGGACGGTCCGGGAAGGTCATCGGCCGGTCATAGAGCGGGGCGGCGTCGTGGAGGGAGGACGCCGGGACGTCGGCCAGGACCGCCCCGTCCCACCCGTCCAGAATCCGCAGCCGGCCCCCCGTCGTCACCTTGCCCACCACGTCCGCCGCCACCTCCCACCGGGCGCAGATGGCCATGACCTCGTCGAGGTCCCCGGGCTCGACGATGGCCAGCATCCGCTCCTGGGACTCGCTGGTCATCACCTCGAAGGGCTCCATGCCCGGCTCCCGACGGCGGACGGCGCTCACGTCGACGTCCATGCCCATGCCCGCCCGGGAAGCGGTCTCGCTGGTGGCACAGGTCAGGCCGGCCCCGCCGAAGTCCTGGATGCCGACCACCAGGCCCGCGTCGAGCAGGGTGAGGCAGGCCTCGATGAGGCGCTTCTCCTCGAAGGGGTCGCCGACCTGGACCGATGGCCGCTTGTCGGCGTCGGTCGCCTCGCTGAAGCCCGACGAAGCGAGGACGCTGACCCCTCCGATCCCGTCCCGTCCCGTGGACGAGCCGAGCAGCACGGCCAGGTTCCCCTCCCCGGAGGCCTGGCCGAGGACGAGTCGGTCCGTGGGCATCACCCCCAGGCAGAGGACGTTGACCAGCGGATTGCCCTTGTAGGTCTCGTCGAAAACCACCTCCCCGCCGACGGTGGGGACGCCGACGGAGTTCCCGTAGCCCGAGATGCCGGCCACGACACCCTCGGCGATCCAGCGGGAACGAGGGTCGTCCAGGGGTCCGAAGCGCAGCGGGTCCATGAGGGCGATCGGGCGGGCGCCCATGGTGAAGATGTCGCGCAGGATCCCCCCGGCCCCGGTGGCCGCCCCCTGGTAGGGCTCGATGGCCGACGGGTGGTTGTGCGACTCGATGCGTATGGCCACGGCGATGCCGTCGCCGACATCGAGGACGCCGGCGTTCTCGCCCGGGCCCACGAGCACGGCCTCCCCCTCGGTCGGCAGTCGCTTCAGGTGGGTGCGGGAGGACTTGTAGGAGCAGTGCTCGGACCACATCACGGCGTACATGGCCAGCTCGAGGTGGTTCGGTGCCCGGCCCAGGATCGACCTGATGTCGGCCGCTTCCTCGTCGGTCAGACCCAGTTCCCGGTGCAGTTCCGCCACGCCGCCGACGGTAGCCGCAGGCCATCCGGACGCCGCGGACGCGTCAGGTAGCACCGTCCTGTCTTGCCATTAAAGGGTGTCCAGGTCGGGCGCGCTTTGCCCTTAGATCGCGGTACGCGCTTGGCACATTGGCCCAATTCGGGGCAAACTCTTCGGTAATGGCACCCACCACCAAAGGCAGCATGTCTGCCGAACACAAGGCGGCCCTCGCAGAGGGCCGTACCCAGTCCAAGGCCGTTCGCCAATACCTCGAAGCGCTGGAGGCCCACAAGCCAAAGCGCGGCCGGAAGCGCACGCCCGAGTCCATCAAGAAGCGCCTCGACGCCCTCGGCGGTCAGATCGAAACCGCCGACCCACTCAAGCGCCTGCAACTGGTTCAGGAGCGGATGGATCTCACCACCGAGCTGGCCAACAAGGAGGACAAGCCGGACCTCAGCGCCCTCGAAGCGGGGTTCACCTCGAGCGCCAAGGCGTACGGCGCCCGCAAGGGAATCACCTACGCCGCATGGCGCGAGCTCGGCGTCGACGCCGCCACCTTGAAGGCCGCCGGGATCACCCGAGCCGGCTGACCCGCCGGGCGGCGATCCCGCCGAAGGCCCGACGAGATCGTCAGGCGATCGCCCGGGTCGCGGCCAGGACAGAGGCCAGCAGCGGTCGGCCGTCCTCCGACCCGAGCAGGGCGGAACTGGCCCGTTCGGGGTGGGGCATGAGGCCCACGACGTTCCCGGCTTCGTTGCGGACACCGGCGATGTCGTCCATCGACCCGTTCGGATTGTCGACATAGCGCAGGACGATCTGGTCCTGGGCCTGTAGCCGGGCCAATACATCGGGGGTGCAGGTGTAGTTCCCCGAGAAGTGGTTGATCGGGATGCGCAACTCGGTGCCGATCTCGACTTCACCGGTGAGCACCGACGTGGTCGAGGCAACCCGGAGAGTGACCGTCCGGCACAGAAAGCGCAGCCCGGCGTTCTTCTGCAAAGCGCCGGGCAGCAATCCCGCCTCGCAGAGGACCTGGAACCCGTTGCAGATCCCGACTACGGGACCTCCGGAGCGGGCAAAGTCCGTGACCGCACCCATGACCGGCGAGAACCGGGCAATGGCCCCGGGCCGCAGGTAGTCGCCGTGGGCGAAACCTCCAGGGACGACGACCGCGTCGAGCCCGCCGAGGGAACGATCACCGTGCCAGACCAGTCGGGCGTCAGCCCCGAGCGTCGAGAAGGCCTCGACGACATCCTGCTCGCAGTTCGATCCCGGGAACAGGAGGACCCCCACTTGGGGGGCCATCAGGCGGCGACACCTTCGGTCAGGTGGATGGTGGCGTCCTCGATGACCGGATTGGTGAGGAAGCGATCACAGAGGTCCTCGACCCGGGCCCGGGCCGTCGCCTCATCCGGCGCCTCGACCGTGAAGCGGATGGATTTGCCCACCCGCACCCCGGCGACCTCATCGAAGCCGAGGGCGGGCAGGGACCGCTCGATGGTCGCCCCCTCCGGGTCGGCGATGCCGGGGCGCTGACTCACCTCGACGTGCACGGAGAAGGAGGGCATCACGTCATCGTCGCGCACGCGGGGGCGTCGCTCGCGAACGGTCAGGAACCGGCGCCGGGCCAGTCGGCGAAGCGACGGGCACTGATGCGCTCGTACGCCTCGACGTAGCGGGCCGATGTGGCTGCCACCGCGTCGGCGGGCAGCGGAGGGGGCGGTGGCGTCTTGTCCCAGTCGAGGCCGTCGAGGTGGTCCCGCACGGGCTGCTTGTCGAACGAGGGGGGTGTGGATCCCGGCTGCCACTGGTCCGCAGGCCAGAACCGGGACGAGTCCGGCGTGAGCACCTCGTCGCAGAGGGTCAGGACCCCGTCCACCATCCCCAGCTCGAACTTGGTGTCGGCGATGAGGATCCCCCGCTCGGCCGCCCACTCGGCACCCCGGCGGTAGAGCTCGAGGGACACGTCCCGGGCCGCCTCGGCGGTCTCCCGGCCCACGAGGTCGACCGCGGCGGCGAAGGAGATGTTCTCGTCGTGATCGCCCACGTCCGCTTTGGTCGACGGGGTGAACACCGGCTCTGGAAGCCGGGCCGACTCCAGGAGGTCGGCGGGCAGCTCGGTGCCGTGCATGGTCCCCGACGTCCGGTACTCCTTCCAGGCCGATCCCGTCAGGTAGCCCCGCACGATGCACTCGATCTTCAACATGTCGGCCTTGTGGCAGAGCATGACCCGGCCCTCGGCGTCGTCGAGGTCGAGCGCCTCGGGCACGTCGTCCAGCGAGGTGGAGATCAGGTGACTGGGGGCGACGTCGGCCAGCTGCTCGGACCAGAACGCCGTCATGGCCGTCAGCACCCGTCCCTTGTCGGGGATGGGCTCGGCCATGACGACGTCGAAGGCGGAGATGCGGTCGGAGGTCACCATCAGCAGCCGGTCGTCGCCGACGGCGTAGATGTCGCGGACCTTGCCGGAGTACAGGGGGGTGGCGCTCACGGACGCCGTTCTACAACAGACGGTCCGGCGAGTACGAAGCGGCCTCCGGGTGGTCAGCGACCAGCTTCTCGACCGTCGCCGCGAAGGCCGCGACCTGCCGACGGGCGTCGCCCACGAAGGCCATCGGGTCGGCCACCAGGGCGTGGAGCTCGGCCCGGTCCAACGGCACCCGTTCGTCGGTGGCCAAGCGATCGAAGAGACCCTCGGCCGCTGCCCCCTCCTCCCGGGCCGCCAGCGCGGCGGCCACGGCGTGGCCCTTGAGCAGCTCGTGGGCCTCCTCCCGCCCGAGGCCCTGTCGGACGAGGGCGACCAGCATGGCCGTGGTGGCCAGGTAGGGCAGGTAGCGCTCGAGCTCGTCGGCCACGACCCGGGGGAACGCCCCGAAGTCGGCCAGGACGTGCAGGGTCGTCTGGTGGACGCCGTCGGCGGCGAAGAAGGCGTCGGGCAGGGCCACCCGGCGCACCACCGAGCAGCTCACATCACCTTCGTTCCACTGGTCGCCGGACACGGCGCCCAGCATCGTGACGTGGCCCTCCAGGATCCGCTTGAGGCCGACGATGCGCTCACAGGAACGGGCGTTCATCTTGTGCGGCATGGCCGACGAGCCGACCTGGCCGGCGACGAAGCCCTCGGTCACCAGGTCATGGCCGGCCATGAGGCGCAGGGTGGTGGCCAGGCTGGCGGGGCCGGCCGCCGACTGGGCCAGGGCCGTCACCACCTCGTAGTCCAGGGAACGGGGGTAGACCTGCCCGACGCTGGCCAAGGAGGCGTCGAAGCCCAGGTGCCGGCGGACGGCGGCCTCCAGTCGGTCGAGGGCTTCGGGGTCCCCGTCGACCAGGTCGAGCTGGTCCTGGGCCGTGCCCATCGGGCCCTTCAGGCCCCGCAGGGGCAGGTCCCGGGTCAAGGCGTCGACCCGGCGGAACGCCTGGAGGACCTCTTCGCCGGCGTTGGCGAAGCGCTTGCCCAGCGTGGTCACCTGAGCGGGCACGTTGTGGCTTCGACCGGTGAGGGCCAGGTCGTCGAACTCGACGGCCCGCTCGGCCAGCCGGGCCAACACGGTGACCAGTCGGTCCCGGATGATCGCCAAGCCGGCCCGGACCTGGAGCAGCTCCACGTTCTCGGTGAGGTCCCGGGAGGTCATCCCCTTGTGGGCGTGCTCGTGGCCGGCCAACGCCGAGAACTCCTCGACCCGGGCCTTCACGTCGTGGCGGGTGACCCGCTCGCGCTCGGCGATGGCCTCGAGGTCGACGGTGTCGAGGACGGCCCGCGATGCCTCTATGGCCTCCGCCGGGATGTCCACGCCGAGCTCGCGCTGGGCCTCCATCACCGCTATCCAGAGTTGGCGCTCCAGCCGAACCTTGTTCTCGGGCGAGAACAGCTCGACCACCGGGCCACTGGCGTAGCGCTCGGCGAGGACGTTGCTGATCACGCCACCATCGTACGGGAGGGCGGAGGCCTCAATCGGAGGGGTGCCCCGACCGACGAGAGGGGGGTGGCACACATCTGCCAAGTGCACCCCTACGAGGCCGCCGAAGGCCTGTGCCGCAGTTGCGGCGGCCCGTTCTGCGCGGACTGCCTCGTGTACCCGTTCGGTCCGGTCAAGCCCCCCTACTGCGTCCCCTGCGCGGTGACGGCGGCAGGCGTGCGCAAGTCGGCCCGCAATCCGACCGTCGCGGTGCCCAAAGAGACCAAGCAACGGCTGAAGGAATGGCGCAAGGCCCGCAAGCGGGACCTCGCCAGCCCGCCGCCCGACGGGGTGGGCACCTGGCAGAGAATGGACGAAGCCGACTCCGCCGTCGACGAAACCGCGGTCGAGGCCCAAGCTGCCGCCGAGCGGGAAGCGCTGCGCCTGCCGCCGCCCGAGCCCGAGACACCGACGCCACCGGCCGGCGTGAACCTTGCGCCGCCAGGACCGTCCGGCACCGGCTGGCGGGCCGAGGTCGCCTCTCCGGAGGTCAGCGACGTCGGAGCACCCGGGCCGAGAACAGACGAGGGGCCGGCCGACCTGGCGGCCTTCGGGGTCGGTCCCGATCCCGCGTTGAACCTCCCTGCCGAGGCGACCGGCTGGGCACCGCCGACCGACCAGGTCCCGGTCGCGATCCCGGAACCGGCTCCCCTCCCCGCGGCCCCGCTCGACCCGCCCCCTCCAACGGCGAGCGACCCCTACCCCCCGCCCGCCAACGAGACCACACCCTTCGTGCCCAACTCGTTCGAGCCGCCAACCAACGACCCCCACCCCCCGCCCGCCAACGAGACCACACCCTTCGTGCCGAGTCCGTTCGGCTCGACGCCACTCGAGTCCTTCGAGGTGAAGCCGCTCGAGGGCTCCCCGTTCGAGGCCACGCCCTTCGAGGCCACCCCGTTCGAGCCTGGCGCCTTCGAAGACACCCCCTTCGAGGCCCCCGCCTCCGAGCCCGCAGGCCTCTCGAGCTCGCCCGTCGCCTTCGACCCGGCCCCCGACCTCCCGCCTTCGGCCTTCGGCACCCCGGCCCCGACGACCACGGAGCCGCCGACCAGCTTCGGCATGGGAAATGAGACCTTCCCACGGCCCGAGCCCACGGCCTTCGATCCCCTACCGCCGCCTCCCCCGGCCGCGAGCTACAGCTTCGATCCCCTCCCCGAGGCCGGGCACGACCCCTTTGCCCCGCTCCTGTCCGCCGAGCCCACGGCCTTCGACCCGCTCCCGCCGCCGGCTGCGCCGAACGACGGCTTCGACGCCCTCCCCCAGCTCGAGTCCATCCCCGCCGCCGCGCCGATCCCTGCCCACCCCGAATCGGTGCCGACGATGGTGACCCCGCCCGGACCGTACGAGGCACCGTCAGACGCGTTCTCCCCCATGCCGACCTCGCCCGCGCCGAGCCGGCAGGACCTGGCCGCCATCCCCGCCTCGGCCATTCGCCCGCCGACGCCGACGCGCATCCCTGCGGGCACCACCGAAGGGACCAGGCCCGCCGACGCCAAGGCCATGCTGGCCCGCATCGCCGCCCTCCGTACCGACAAGGACGACTGAGCCGGCTCAGCCCTGGGCGATCTCCACGCGGTGGTCGGCCAGTTCGGTCGCCAGCTCGGCGTCGGTGATGGCCAACATCTCGATCACGAGCAGGGCGGCGTTCATCGATCCGTCGATGGCGACGGTGGCCACCGGGATGCCGCGGGGCATCTGGACCGTGGCGTAGAGCGCGTCCACACCGTTGAGGGCACCGCCCGAGAGCGGCACGCCGACCACTGGCAGCGTGGTGTGCGCGGCCACGACCCCGGCCAGGTGGGCCGCCATCCCCGCCCCGCAGATGAAAGCGACATAGCCGGCCTCTCGAGCGCCGGAGACCAGGTCGACCACCTCGGCCGGGTTCCGGTGGGCCGACAGGACCCGGACATCGGCCTCCAGGCCGAAACGCTCGAGCGTCTCGGCCGCGGGAGCCATCTTGTCGCCGTCTCGCGGCGAACCCATCAACACGCCAACCTTCACGGCACCTTCCTTTCTGCGGTCGCCGCGGAAGCGGCGATGTCACGACGGAACTGACACCCGGGCCAGTGGATCTCAGCCGCGGCGGCGTAGGCGACGTCGCGGGCGGCGGCGATGGTCGGCGCGGTGCCGGTGACGTCCAGCACCCGACCGCCGGCGGTCACCAGGTGGCCGTCGTCGTCGGCGCCCACCCCGGCGGCGAACACCATGACGCCGGGACGGGCTGATGCTGCGGCCAGGCCCTCGATGCGGTCACCGGTCCTCGGGACGGTCGGATAGCCCTCGACCGCCAGCACGACGGTCACCGCCGCCTCGGCGACGAACCGGGGGGCCTCCGACAGCGCGCCGGCAGCGGCGTCCGCCAAGAGGCCGGCGAGGTCCGAGGCGAGGCGGGGCAGGACGACCTGGGCCTCGGGGTCGCCGAACCGGACGTTGTACTCGATCACCTTCGGCCCGTCGGGCGTGAGCATCAGGCCGGCGTAGAGCACCCCCCGATAGTCGACGCCGGCGGCTCGCAGGGCGGCGAGGGTGGGCTCGACCGCCCGGTCCATGACCAGGTCCACGATCTCGGGGCCGGACCCGGGCACCGGCGAGTAGGCCCCCATGCCGCCGGTGTTGGGCCCGGCGTCACCGTCGCCGAGGCGCTTGAAGTCCTTGGCCGGGGCCAGAGGCACCGCCCGGGTCCCGTCGCACACCACCAGCAGCGACAGTTCGGGGCCGGTGAGGCCCTCCTCGATGACGACCCGCTCCCCTGCGGCCCCGAAGGACTCGCCCGAGAGCTTCTCCCGTACGTCGGCCTCGGCCTCGGCGATCGACTCGGTGACCAGCACCCCTTTGCCCGCGGCGAGGCCGTCGGTCTTGATCACGAACGGTGCCGCCAGGGAGCGCAGATAGGCGATGGCGGGCTCGGGGTCCGTGAAGGCGCGGTGGCCGGCCGTGGGCACCCCGGCCGACGCCAACAGCTCCTTCATGAACGCCTTCGAGCCCTCCAGGTGGGCCCCGTCGGCGCCCGGGCCGAAGACGAGTCGGCCCTGGGCCCGGAGCCGGTCAGCCAGGCCGTCGACCAACGGGGCCTCTGGGCCGATGACGAACAGGTCCGCCTCGATGGCCTCGGGGGGCGTGGTGACCGACCCGGGGATGGCGGGGTTGCCCGGCGTGACCACGACGTCGGCCGAACGCGCGAGGACGTGGGCCAGGGCGTGCTCGCGACCGCCGCCGCCGACGACGCAGACCCTCACGCCGCCGGGCTCACGGGACGCGCTGCACGAACTGGGTCCGCCCGGGGCCGACGCCGACCAGCCGGATGGGCACACCGATCTGCTCTTCCAGGAACGTCAGGTATTCCTGGGCCTTCGCCGGCAGGTCGTGCAGCTCGGTGGCCTCGCTCAGGTCCTCGCGCCAGCCCGGGAGCTCCTCGTAGACGGGCGTGGCGTGGAACAGCTCGCTCTGGTGGTACGGCAGCTGCTCGCGGCGCTCACCGTCGACGTCGTAGGCCACACAGACCTTGACCGTGTCCAGGGTGTCGAAGATGTCCAGCTTGGTGAGGGCCAGTTCGGACAGGGAGTTCAGGCGCACCGCGTGGCGGAGCATGACCGCGTCCAGCCAGCCCGGTCGCCGGCGACGACCGGTGTTGGTCCCGTACTCGTGGCCGAGCTCGACCAGCAGGTCGCCGATGGGATCGCCCTCGGGCAACTCGGTGACGAAGGGCCCGGAGCCGACCCGGGTGACGTAGGCCTTGGCGATCCCGATGACCCGGTTGATGTGGAGGGGGCCGACGCCGGCACCGGTACAGGCCCCGCCGGCCACCGGGTTGGACGACGTCACGAAGGGATAGGTGCCGTGGTCGAGGTCCAGGAAGGTGGCCTGAGCCCCTTCCAGTAGGACGTGCTGGCCGGCGTCGAGGGCCTGGTGGACGAGGCCGATGGCGTCGCCGATGTGGTGCTCCAACTGGGGGAGGCACCGCCCGACGTACTCCTCCACGATGACATCGGCGTCGAAGCCGAGCTGGTTGTAGACCTTGGCCAACAGCGGGTTCTTCTCCCGCAGGGCCACCTCGAGCTTCTCGCGGAAGATCTTGGGGTCGAGCAGGTCCTGGACCCGGATGCCGATGCGGGCCGCCTTGTCGGCGTACGCCGGGCCGATCCCTCGCTTGGTGGTGCCCAGCTTGTTCTTGCCCAGGTGGCGCTCGATCATCACGTCGATGGCCTGGTGGTAGGGCAGGATCAGGTGGGCGTTGCCCGAGAGCACGAGCCGGCTGGTGTCCACGCCGCGGGACTCGAGCATGTCCAGCTCCGTGATGAGGACCCGGGGGTCGACGACGACGCCGTTGCCGATGATCGGCGTGATGTGGTCGTAGAGGACACCCGAGGGCACCAGCTGGAGGGCGAAGCTGTCGCCGTCGACCACGAGCGTGTGGCCGGCGTTGTGACCGCCCTGGTAGCGGACGACGAGCTGCATCTCCTTGGCGACGAGATCGGTGAACTTCCCCTTGCCCTCGTCGCCCCACTGAGTGCCGACGACGACGGTCGCGGGCACGGTGTCTCCCCTCGTCG
The DNA here is from genome assembly GCA_036525535.1 of Acidimicrobiales bacterium. GTDB lineage: Bacteria > Actinomycetota > Acidimicrobiia > Acidimicrobiales > DATDAH01 > DATDAH01. The sequence goes on along the minus strand of DATDAH010000187.1, from coordinate 21,383 downwards.
GGTCCGCGTGCGGCGAGAGCCTACCGAGCGGACCCACCGGCCATCAGCGGCCGGGCCGATCAGGGGTTGCGGAGCAGGACCGAGGCTTGCACGCCGTCCCACGTCGGGCTGGCGGTGACACCGGTGACCCGGGCGGTGACGGGCGAGCGGCTGTCGCTGCGGCTCCAGGCGATGGTGCTGCAGCGCCCGGTGCTGTCCGTCGTGCACTGCTTGGTCGTGGTCGACCCCTGGCTGTCCGTGAGGAGGAAGGTGACCGTGGCGTTGCTTATGGCGGCGGCGGTCTTGTTGTGGCGGATCCGGACCCGGGCGATGGCGTTGAAGCTGGTGCCGTTGTTCGTCGAGGAGTCGGTCAGCTCGGTGATCGTGCTGCGGGTCGGGATCGTGGTGGTCGTCGTGGTCGGGACCGTCGTGGTCGTGGTGGTCGTGGTGGTCGTCGTCGTCGTGGTCGTGGTGGTCGTCGTCGACGTCGTCGTGGTCGTCGTCGTCGTGGTCGTCGAGGTCGTCGAGGACGTCGGGCCGGGTTCGTCGGGGTCGATCCCCGTCTGCGGGAGCTCGCCGATGTCGTTGCTGGCGTTCTCGTAGTAGTCGCCCGACTTGTCGTCCAGCCGCTGGATGGCCCCCATGGAGCCGAAGACGAAGACCGAGATGATCAGGGCGTACTCGACCAGCGTGGCGCCGCGCTCCTTCGCCCTGGCCGTACCCCTACCCCGCGTCCCGTCGCCCATGGACGGGTCATCGGCACGGCGGCGGCCGGGCTGGAGCAATTCGTGACGGCGCATCAGGTCAGCCTCGGCTCGAGGCGCATCACGGCCCGGTCCCGGATCGTGATGCCGGTGCCCGGGAGCACGTGGGTCACGTACGTGTACCGGATCTCCATCCAGACACCGAGGTAGTCGGCGCCGAGGGCCTGGCTGTTCTGGCGTGTGGTCGGGCACCAGTAGCGGTCCGGCGCGGTGCCCGAACAGGAGGTCGTGCCCCCGTAGTCCGACAGGGGGCGAGCCAGGTCCGAGGCCAGGTAGACGTTGCAGACGCCGTTGACGCCGCCGCTGCCCGACACCGCCAGGCAGGAGGCGGGCACCGCCGAGTCGGCCGTCGTCGCCTTGTAGACGATGAGCCGGACGATGTGGGAGTTCGGGACCTCGGTCATCGCCGCCTCGACCGACTTCAGGATCGTGTAGTCGGCCTGGCGCTCCCGGCCGGCGTTGCTGCCGACCCGGGCGCCGGAGCGCAGGGAGTTGGAAAGGGTCATCGAGTCGCGGAAGGCGAGGCCGTACTCGAAGATGGCGGCCGTGATCAGCACCAGGACCGGCGCGATCAGGACGAACTCGACCAGGGCGGCGCCCCGCTGGCGGTCACCGTTCTCGTCCCGGAGACGACGGCGGAGGCGGGAGACGAGGCGCATCAGAACTCCTGGGGCTCGATGCGCATCACGAGCACATCGGTCAGGTACATGCCCGGACCGAACAGCCCGGTGATGAAGTCATGGCGGGCCTGGACGTAGACGCCGACGTAGTCCGGTGGCCCCGAGGCGCTGGTCTCTCGGCCCGAGGGGCACCAGAAGCGATCGAGATCCTGGGTCGTCTGGCACCCGAACGAGGACTTGGCCAAGGCGAGGTCCGCGGAGTCGTAGACGTTGCACACCCCGGCGATGCCGATCGTGGCCGTGAGACAGGGGTGAGCCGGGTGGCTGGGGTTGGTGATGTCGCCGCTGACCGAGCCCGCATTGAAGACGATCAGACGTCGGATCTCGTTGGGGCGGAAGCCCTTCGAGGACTGCAAGGCGACCTGGATGATGTTGTAGTCGGCGTACAGGCCGTCGCCGAAGGCACTGGCGCCGCGGGCGCTGTCCCGGGAGACGTTGGCCACCGTCAGGTAGTCACGGAAGGTCAGGCCGAACTCGAGCATCCCGAAGATGAGCAGCGCGAAGACCGGCGTGATGAACGCCGCCTCCACCAGCGCCGCGCCGCGGTCGCCCTGCGCCCGGCGCTTGCGCACTCTGCTCATCCACATCGGCTTCTCTCGTTCCTACGCTCGGCGATCATCGACGTACGTTCCGTGACAACACTCGACGTGACTCTCATCGGCACGCAGAGTGGCAAAGGTGAGGCCGGTCCCTCACTCCACCAGGCGGACGGGATCGCCTCGGACCCGGGCCGACCACGTGGTGGTGTCCGTGGGGGTACCGCCGGCGAAGTCCAGGTTGACCCGGAACCAGCACCCGAGGTCGGAGCCGGCGTCACAGCTGTAGTCGTCCGGCAGCGGGATCTGCACGGTGACGACCCGGCCGTTGTAGTTGGCCGAATCCAGTGTCGGGCTCGTACAGGTCGTCGACGTCGTGACCGTCGGGGGCGCGGCATCCCGGATGAAGGTGCACCCGGTGACCCCGCTCCCGGTCATGTCCCCCGGTGGGGTGACCGTGAGCGTGCCGTTGGATCCGTCGGCCACGTCGAAGAACTCGAGCTCCAGGATCTGACCGGCGTACTCGGGGACGACCCGGGCCAGGTAGAAGTTCGTGGCCAGGCCACCGACGCTCTGGTTCACGTAGATGGGCAGCCGTCCGTCGGCGAAGACGTTCAGGCCCGTGGCGAACCCGGCGGACCCTGCCGCGCCGAACCCCGCTCGGAGCGCATACCGGTTGTACCCACCGTCGGTGACGCCGGTGGCGGCGTTGCCGAGGCTGGACGGCGGCGCCGAGAGATCCGCGTTCGTGCGGACCTGCAGGATGTAGTCACCGATCGCGATGCTGTTCCAGGGAATGGTGCACACGTCGGTCCACTGGCGGAAGTGGTCGTCGAAGGCCATGTTCTCGCGCCCGATCGGCCCGTCCTTGTACCCGTCAGCCTGGTTCAGGAGGGGATAGACCTCCTCGCTGTAGTCGTCGAAGGTGATGCCGCAGACGATCGGGTTGTCGAGGTTGTCGAAGGGCGTGCCGTCCGGCGCCCGCACGACGTAGCTGGTCGTGACGGTCCGACCGTTGATGTCCTGGTCGCCTGGGCACCACTGCGTGTTGCCGCGGTCGTAGCGCCTCGGCACCGTGGCGGCTTCCGGGTGGCCTTGGGCGACGAGCGTGTTGACCTGTTGGGTGTAGGTGGGCGACGTCGCGACGTCAGCCGGGTCGAGGAGAGCAGCGGTGTTGCAGGTGTCGCCCGTGTAGAAGAACGCCGGGTCGTAGACCTGGACGTGCAGGTCCCCGCTGGCGGGCCGCACGTCGACGTTCAGCCGGTAGAGGTAGCCGTCGTCGCTGTACTCGAGGTTGGTGGTGCCCGAACAGCCGGAGAACGCATCACAGACGCCGGCCGTGTGCCGGTCGCCGTTGGCCTTCCGACCGTTCGGGCCGGAGGTGTTGAGCCAGTAGTAGGGGGGCGTGTAGCCGGGGGTGGTCCACCGGGTGGGATCGTTGCCCACGGTGTTGTCGGGGCTCCCCATCGGGACGCTCTGGACGTACTCGGCCAAGGACTGTCGCCTGATGTCGACCTGGTTGAGGAAGATGCTGGACAGGTACATCGGGGAGTCGGTGTCGGTGATGCGGACCCGCAGGCGACGGCTGCCGACCGGGGTGACCGTGACGGTGATGTCGGCCGCGGCGTCGTCGAAGCCGTTGGCCTTGGCCGTGTCCAGGGCGACCGTCTCGGCCCGCTCGTCGTTGGGCATCCAGACCACGCCGGCCAGGGCGGCGGCGTCGGCGGCGCGCTGCATGCGGTTGGCGTGCACGTACCAGGCACCCACGTCGATGGCGAAGCCGGCGAACGCCAGCAGTGGCAGCATGAGCAGGGCCGACATGATGAGGACGTAGCCCCGCTCGCCCTTGAGCCGGGTCCGGCGGCGGTAGGCGGGACGCGTCGGACGGGGGGTTACCGCCTCCGGGGACGACCCGACCGGGGTCATCGTTGCCTGAGTGGATCGCATGTAGCCGTGCCCGTCCTGCTGATCGCCGACCTTCCGCAGGAACCATCGGCACGGATGGGGGCGCCCTTGAGGGGGCGAGTCGGCTACCTCAGGTGACCACCAGGTCGTCGCCGACGGCGTCGACGGTCACGGTGTCACCGTCGGCGAACGTGCCCTCGAGCAGGGCCAGGGCCAGACGGTCCCCGAGGTCCTTCTGGATGACCCGCTTCAGGGGCCGGGCCCCGAAGGCGGGATCGAAGCCCCGGCTGGCCAGCAGGGCCATGGCCGCGTCGGTCACCTTCAGCTCGATGCGGCGCTCCGCCAGGCGGTGGCGCAGGCCCTCCAACTGGATCGCCACGATGTGACCGAGGTCGTCCTCGCTCAACGAGCGGAACCGGATGATGTCGTCGACCCGGTTCACGAACTCGGGCTTGAAGAAGTCGCTGGGGTCACCCTGCAGGTTGGAGGTCATCACCAGGACGACGTTGCTGAAGTCCACGGTGCGGCCCTGCCCGTCGGTCAGGCGGCCGTCGTCCAGGAGCTGGAGCAGGACGTTGAACACGTCGGGGTGGGCCTTCTCGATCTCGTCCAGCAGCACGACGGCGTAGGGCCGGCGGCGGACGGCCTCGGTCAGCTGGCCCCCCTCGTCGTAGCCGACGTAGCCCGGGGGCGCACCGATGAGGCGGGCCACCGTGTGCTTCTCCTGGTACTCGGACATGTCGATGCGGACCATGGCCCGCTCGTCGTCGAAGAGGTACTCGGCGAGAGCTCGGGCCAGCTCGGTCTTGCCGACCCCGGTGGGGCCGAGGAAGAGGAAGCTGCCGATGGGCCGGTGGGGGTCGGACAGGCCGGCCCGACTGCGACGGATGGCGTTGGCCACCGCCTCGACCGCATCGTCCTGGCCCACCACCCGCTGGTGCAGGTGGTCCTCGAGGTGGATCAGCTTCTCGATCTCGCCCTCCATGAGGCGGGAGACGGGCACGCCGGTCCACCGGGACACGACCTCGGCCACGTCCTCCTCATCCACCTCCTCCTTCAGCATCTTCTGCTCCACCTGGAGCTCGTCGAGCCGGGCCGTGGCCTCGTCCACCTGGCGCTCGAGGTCGGGGATCCGGCCGAAGCGGATCTCGGCCGCCACGTTCAGGTCGGGCTCGCGCTCGGCCTGCTCGCGCAGGCGCTCCAGCTCCTCCTTGAGCTCACGGATGGTGCTGATGGCCTCCTTCTCGCTCTGCCAGTGCGCCACCATCGAGGACTTCTGCTCGTTGAGCTCGGCCAGCTCCTTCTCGAGGGCCTCGAGGCGCTCCTTGGAGACGGCGTCGGTCTCCTTGGCCAGGGCCACCCGCTCGATCTCCAGCTGACGGATCCGGCGCTCGACCACGTCGATCTCGGTCGGCATCGAGTCGATCTCGATGCGCAGCTTGGACGCGGCCTCGTCGACCAGGTCGATGGCCTTGTCGGGCAGGAACCGACCGGTGAGGTAGCGGTCCGAGAGGACGGCGGCGGCGACCAGGGCGGCATCCTGGATGCGGACGCCGTGGTGCACCTCGTACCGCTCCTTCAGGCCCCGGAGGATGGCGATGGTGTCCTCCACGCTGGGCTGGCCGACGTACACCTGCTGGAAGCGGCGCTCGAGGGCGGCGTCCTTCTCGATGTGCTTGCGGTACTCGTCGAGGGTGGTCGCCCCGATCATGCGGAGCTGGCCCCGGGCCAGGAGCGGCTTGATCATGTTCCCGGCGTCCATGGCCCCTTCGGCCGCGCCGGCGCCCACGATGGTGTGGAGCTCGTCGATGAAGGTGATGACCTCGCCCTCGGCGTCGGTGATCTCCTGGAGGACGGCCTTCAACCGCTCCTCGAACTCGCCCCGGAACTTGGCGCCGGCGACCATGCTGCCCAGGTCGAGGCTGATGAGTCGGCGGTTGCGCAGGCTCTCGGGCACGTCGCCCTCGACGATGCGCCGGGCCAGGCCCTCCACGATCGCCGTCTTGCCGACGCCCGGCTCCCCGATGAGGACCGGGTTGTTCTTGGTCCGGCGGGACAGGACCTGCACGACCCGCCGGATCTCGTCGTCCCGACCGATGACGGGGTCGAGCTTGCCCTGGCGGGCGTCCTCGGTCAGGTCCCGGCCGTACTTCTCCAGGGCCTGGAACTGGTCCTCCGGGCTCTGACTGGTCACCCGGTGGCTGCCCCGGACCTCCTGGAGGGCGGCCAGCAGCTCGTCGTGGGTGACCCCGACGCGCTCGGCCAACGCCAGCAACAGGTGCTCGGTGGAGAGGTACTCGTCGGTGAGCTGCTCACGCTCGCGGTCGGCGTCGTCCAGCACCGTCCGGAACTCGGCGTCGAACTGCGCCTCCGAGCCATAGCTGTGGGGCAGCCGGGCCAGGGACTCCTGCACCTGGTTGCGCAGCTCCAGCGGCGGACGGCCGACCTTGGCCAGGATGGGCAGGACCACGCCCTCGGCCTGGCCCAGGAGGGCGGCGAGCAGGTGGTCGGGTGTGACCTCGGGGTTGTTCTGGGCCTTGGCCGCCTCGACGGCGTGGGCCACCGCCTCCTGCGTCTTCAGCGTCCACCGGTTCGGGTCCGTCGCCATGGCGGCAGTCTACGGCGACCACCCAAACTTGACAATAGAAGACTCAAGTTTTCTGCTTGCTCCTGGGTCGGCCGAGGACGCCGAGTCGTCGACGGTGGCCGGCGACGACTTGGCGCGAACCCCGCCCTGGCCCGAGGGTTCAAGTCCGAGTGACCGCGTCCGATATCTGAAGCAAGAGGGCTCGGGCTGCCGCCGGCCCGGGGTCCAGGGATGGTGGCCATGACGAAGTTCAAGATCCGCACGCGTCTCCTGCTGGCGCTGGCCATCCCGTTGCTCGCGCTCGGCGGCTTGGGCGTGCGCTACCTGACCACCATCAACCAGGTGAAGGTCGACGGACGCCTCTATGACCAGGTCACCGGCCCTCGTGCCGTCGTGGCCGACGTGGCCCTGCTGGCCGAGAACCAGTCCCGGGCCCTGATCGACGCCGAGCAGATGCTCCGCGAGACCTCGTCGTCACGGATCGACGGCCTCCTGGCCGACCTGCAGGTCCGCGAGGACTACTACCTGGCCGGGGTGGAGGCCTGGAACGGGGCCCGCGTGGCCCAGCAGCCCGAGCTGGCTGCGATGCTCGACGAGGCCTACGGCCCGTCGGTCGAGTTCTACCGCGTCATCGACGAGGAGCTCGTCCCCGCCGTACAGGCCGAGGACGAGGAGGCCATGGCGTCCGCCGTCGCCGCCGTCGGACGAGCCTACGCCGTGCAGCGGGCCGCCGCCGACCAGGTTCTCGACGCCGCCCAGGTCCAGGCCACAACGAGCGAAGGAAACGCCGCCGCCTACCTGGACGACCGCCTGCGCCAGGACCAGCTCATCGCCGCCGCCCTCGTCCTGATCGCCGTGCTGACCGGTGCGCTCACCGTCCGCTCGATCACCCGACCCCTCCGCCAGCTCGAGCAGGACCTGCCGAGGATGGCGAACGACCTCCGGCGGATGGACCTCGCCGTCGAGCGGCCCGAGATCAGCCACCTCGCCGTCGACACCCACGACGAGCTGGCGCTGGCGACCGAGGCGTTCACGTCCGTCGTGGAGACCTCCGTCGACCTCGCCGTCGAGCAGGCCCGCGTCCGCCACAACCAGGCCGAGACCCTCCAGCACCTGGGCCGCCGCAACCAGAACCTGCTGCGCCGGATGATGGCGATCATCAACGACCTCGAGCACGGCGAACGCGATGCCGAGGCCCTTCAGGAGCTCTTCCGCCTGGATCACATCGCCACCCGCATGCGGCGCAACGCCGAGAGCCTCCTCGTGCTCGCCGGCAGCGAGCAGCCCCGCCGGTGGAGCGAGCCGGTGTCGGTTGTCGACGTCGTCCGCTCGGCGGCGTCGGAGATCGAAGACTACGACCGGATCGACCTGAGCAACATCGAGCCCGTTGTGGTCCAAGGGGCCTCGGCGGCCGACATCTCCCACCTCCTGGCCGAGCTGCTCGAGAACGCCACGCTGTACTCGCCACCGAACACCCGGGTGACCGTGACGGGGCGACGGGTGCGGACGGGCTACCAGCTGGCGGTCCTCGACCAGGGCCTCGGCCTCGACGAGCCCAGCCTGGCCCGAGCCAACGACCGGATCCTCGACGCCGCCGCCAGCGCCTCCGACCTCACCGACTCCAAGCTCCTCGGGCTGCACGTGGTGGGCCGACTGGCCGACCGCCACGACACGTACGTGGCGTTGACGCCCAATCCCGCCGGCGGTCTCATCGCCCTGGTCACCCTCCCCCGGGCGATCGTGGCCCTGGCCCCCAGCTCCGCCGGGCTGATCCCGCAGACCAGTGGGCCGTTGCCTCCTGCGGCCGCCCCGCAGGTCGCGATCGCGGCCCCCCTCGCCATCGCGGCGCCCCCGGCCGTCGCGGCACGCCCGGCGGTCGTGGCACCGCCTCCACCGGTGAGCGCCGTGCCGCCGCCCGCCCCCTACCCGGCGCCGGTGACCCAACCCGTCGCCGGCCCCCTCGCGCCGGTCGGGTCGAGCGGCAACGGGGCGCCCAGCCCCGCGCCCACCGTCGCGGCCGCGGCCGGGCCCGCCCCGTCGCTGCGGCGCAGGGTGCGCTCCGCGGAAGAGGGCGGTCCGGCCGAGGCCGCCGAGGTCGTCCACGGACCCACCAGGACACCGGCGGACGTCCGGAACAACTGGAGCCGACTGGCCCTCGGGGTCCGGCAGGCCCGCTTGAAGAACGGCACCACCCACGAGGAGGCGAGGCAATGACCAGTACCGGGCTCGACCAGCACATCGGTGACGTCGGTTGGCTGGTGGCCAGCTTCGTGGAGGGCACCGCCGATGTGGCCGACGCCATCGTCGTCTCCTCCGACGGGCTCTTGCTCGCCATCTCCCCGCAGCTCGATCGTGGCGTCGCCGACAAGCTGGCCGCCATCGTCTCGGGGCTGCGCAGCCTGTCCGAGGGTGTGTCGTCGGTGACCCGGCGAGGCGGGTTCAGCCAGGCCATGATCGAGCTGGCCGGCGGCTACCTCGTCGTCTCGGCCATCAGCGACGGATCGTCCATCGGTGTGATCGCCGACCGGGACGCCGATCTCGGCGCGGTCGGCTACGGCACGACGCTGCTCGTCGAGCGGGTCGGGGCCGCCCTCACGCCGGCCTTGATCAACGAGCTGAAGCTCGGCCTGAACTCGTAGCCGGAGAGGAGGAGCCGTGCGCGACCGAGGACCGGAGGACGCCAGCGTCGATTTCGTCGACGAGCGACCCGGCGCGCGGCCGTACCAGGCTGGTCGGCTCCCGTCTTCTCGCTCGACGCCCACCCCTGGGCGCGAGGAGAGTGGCGTACGGCCCTACGTCCTGACCGGCGGGAGGACGAGGTCCTCCAATGCGCTCGTCGGCTTCGAGACGATGGTGACCCTCACCCCCGAGGGCCAGCGCCGCCGGGCCGCGGAGCTCAACGAACGCCAGGCCATCCTCGAGCGCTGCAGCCGACCCATCTCGGTCGTGGAGCTGTCCGCCTACCTCCGTCTGCCCCTCGCCGTGGCCCAGGTCCTCACCGGTGACCTCGCCGACGACGGCTTCCTGTGCGTCCACCAGGCGCCGGAGATGCCTTCCCAAGACCGCGATCTGCTGGAACGCCTCGCGCTCGCCGTGCAGAACAAGCAGATGGAGGTGGTGTGATGACCGACGGTGGCGAGATGCGGCAGCTCCCGGTCAAGCTCATCATCGCCGGCGGCTTCGGCGTGGGGAAGACGACGTTCGTGGCATCGGCCTCCGACATCGAGCCCCTCACCACCGAGGCCGCCATGACCACCGTGGCCGAGGACGTCGACGACGTGGGCGAGGTCACCCAGAAGACGACGACCACGGTCGCTATGGACTTCGGGCGCCTGAGCCTGGAGGGCGGACTGAACCTGTTCCTCTTCGGCACCCCCGGCCAGGACCGATTCGGCTTCATGTGGGACGACCTCTGCCGGGGAGCCGTGGGGGCGATCGTCCTCATCGACAGTCGCCGCTTCGAGGACTGCTGGCCGGCCGTCGAGTACTTCGAGCGGACCGGGATGCCGTTCGCCGCCGTCGTGAACCGTTTCGACGGGCGCCTGGCCCACGACCTCGACGAGGTCCGCGAGGCCCTCGACGTCCCCTCGTCGGTGCCCATCCTCGACGTGGACGCCCGGGACCGCCAGAGCGCCCTCGAGGCGATCGTGGTGCTGCTCCACCACTGCATCGCCCGGGTCGCCGCCAGCGTCTGAACGACGGGCCCTCGGTACGGCCGGGGCGTCATGGGCGACGACCTCGGTCGAGCGGGCAGGATCTGCGGTCGTGCTCGTCGTGCTGCTGCCGCCGTCCGAAGGAAAGGCCCCGGGCGGGGACGGGACGGGGTGGGCACCGTCCGACGGGCGGTTCGGCGAGCTCGCCCGGCAACGGACTCGGGTCGTCAACGCCCTGAAGCGGGCCAAGGGCGGGACGGCGAAGGCCCTCGGGGCCAAGGGGGACCTGCTCCGGGCGGCCAAGGACGCCAACCTCGCCGTCATCGGCGCATCGACCCGACCGGCCCACGAACGGTTCACCGGCGTCGTGTGGGGCCACCTCGATCCCCCGACGTTGACCACGGACGGCCGCCGGCGGGCGGCGGCGGGCGTCCTCGTCCTGTCGGCGCTCACCGGCCTCACCGCCTGGAGCGACCCGGTGCCCGACTTCCGGCTGAAGCTCTCGGCGTCCCTGCCACCCGTGGGCAACCTCGCCGCGTTCTGGCGGCCGATGCTCTCCACCGTGCTCAACCAGCACCTGGCCGGTCACACGGTCGTCGACCTCCTGCCCAACGAGCACCGGGCGGCGTGGATCCCCGACCCGGATCGCTACGACCTGCGCCGTCCGGCCCTGGTCTTCCCCGACGGTCGGCCCGCGGGCCACGGGGGCAAGGCGGCCAAGGGCCTGCTGGCCCGAGCCCTCCTCCTGTCCGGCGACGTCGACCGGACCCTGGCCACCTTCGACCCGGCGGCTCAGGGCCTGGTCGGGGCGGACGACCTCGTCCTCGCCGTCGATGAGGCGCTGACCGGCCCCTGACGTCCGGACGACGCCGGGCCGGGCTCAGGCGCGGCGGCGCCCCCGATACAGGACGACGGACTGCTTCACCGGGACCAGGTCGCGGCGGTACTGACGATGGGTGTCCTCGACCGCCTGGGCCGCCTGCTCGCGCAACGAGTCGATCTCACCCTGCAGGGCCTCGATCTCGCCCTCCAGCTCCAGGATCCGGCGCACCCCCTCGAGGTTGTGGCCTTCGGCGGTGAGGTCCTGGATGCGGGCCAGCATGGCGATGTCCTCGTCGCTGTAGCGACGGCTGCCCCCCTGGGTGCGCGCCGGCTCCAGGAGGCCCTTGCGCTCGTAGATGCGCAGGGTCTGCGGGTGCATCCCCGCCAGCTCGGCCGCCACCGAGATCACGTAGACGGCTCGATTCCGGTCCACGGCCATGTCACACCCCCAGATGCGCTCGGGGCGACTCGGTGGTCGCCTCCGCCAGTGCTTCGACCGCCGTGCGCTCGTCGGCCGACAGCTTCTGCGGTACGGCGACCTCGACGGTGACGAGGAGATCGCCCTTGCCCGCGTCGGTCACCGCCCCCTTGCCCTTCACCTTGAACGTGCGCCCGCTGGTCGTGCCGGCCGGGATGCGGATGGTGACGGGCTCCCCCGCCAGTGTCGGGACCTTGATGTCAGCCCCGAGGGCCGCCTCGGTGAAGGTGATGGGCACGCTCAGCGTGAGGTTGCGGCCTTTGCGGCCGAACAGCGAGTGCCGCCCGACGTGCACGACCACGTACAGGTCGCCGGGTGGGCCGCCGTTGCGGCCGGGGCCGCCGCGACCCTTGACCTTGATCCGCTGACCGTCGGTGACACCGGCGGGGATCTTGACCTTGACGGTGCGGGGCCGGCGCTCGATGCCCGACCCGGCGCAGGTGTGGCACGGGTCGCTGACGACCATGCCCTGGCCGGCGCAGCGCGGGCACGGTTGGCTGAAGGAGAACAGGCCTTGGTTCTCGTCGATGACGCCCCGGCCGGCGCACTGGGGGCAGACGACCACGTCGCTGCCCGGCTCCGCACCACTGCCGTGACAGGTGGAGCACACGGCGTCGCTGACCAGGTGCACCGAGGTGGTGACCCCCGCCAGCGCGTCCTCGAAGGCCAGGTGCAGTTCGGTCTCCAGGTTGACGCCGCGCTCTGGCCCGGCGGAACGGCCCTGGTTGCGGCGGCCCCGACCCCCGAACAGGTTGCCCAGCAGGTCACCCAGGTCGACGCCTTCGGCGCCCGCGCCGAAGCCGCCCCCGAAGCCACCGGGGCCGCCGGCACCGCCGGGACCGAAGCCGCCCCCGACCGCGCCGAGGCGCCTGACTTCGTCGTACTTGGCCCGCTTGTCGGTGTCGCCGACGACGTCGTAGGCCGCGGAGATCTCCTTGAAGCGCTCCTCGGCCGCGGCGTCACCCTTGTTGGTGTCCGGGTGGTTCTCGCGGGCCAGCCTGCGGTACGCCTTGGTGAGCTCCTTCTGGCTGGCGTCCGCGCCCACGCCCAGGACCGCGTAGTAGTCCTTCTCGAACCACTCCCGCTGGGCGTCCACGGGCTACCCCCGCACTCGCACCATGGCGGGCCGCAGGACGCGGCCCTTCCAGACGTACCCGGGGCGCAGGACCTCGGTGACGACCGACTCTCCCTCGCCCGGCTCATGGGCCACGGCCTCGTGGTGGTTGGGGTCGAAGGCTTCGCCCTCGGGGGCCAGCCTCACCAGGCCCTGCTTCTCGAGGACCTCGACCAGGGCCTTCGCAATGGGACCGGCGGAGTCGTCACCGTGCTGGGCGGCGGCGTCACAGGCGTCGAGCACGGGTAGGAGGTCGGCGACCAGGCCTTCGGTGGCCCGCTCGGCGGTCTCCTCCTGCTGCTTGAGCACCCGCTTGCGGTAGTTCTCGAAGTCGGCCTGGAGCCGTCGCAACTGGTCCAGGTAATCGTCGCGCTCGGCGGCCAACTCGGTGGCGAGGACCGCGAAGAGGTCGGCCTCGAGGACCTCGGCCGCTTCTTCGACCTCGTCCTCGACGTCCTCGGCCTCGTCGGCGGACGCCTCGGGTTCGGCCTCGACGACCTCGTCGTCATCGGGCTCGGCTCCGTCGACCGCCTCGGCCTCGTCGACCGGGTCGGCCGCGCCCTTGCGCTTGCCCTTGGGCGCGCTCGGGCGGGCGTCCACGACCCGACCCGGGTCCGGCGAGTCGGCCTTGGTCATGCCGACTGGGGCTCGTCGCCCTCGTCGACGATCTCGGCCTCGACGACCTCGTCGTCATCGGGCTCGTCCGGCCCGGAGGGACCGGCCCCACCGCCGGCGGCCGCGGCGTCCTGGGCGGCGGCGTCATACAGGCGCTGGCCGAAGGTCTGGCTGGCGGTCACGAGCCCCTCGGTGGCGCTCTTGATCGCCTCCACGTCGGTGCCCTCGAGGGCCGTCCGCAGCTCGGTCAGCTTGGCCTCGACCGCGTCCTTCTCGTCGCCCGTGATCTTGTCGCCGTGCTCCTTGAGCTGCTTCTCGGCCTGGTAGACGAGCGAGTCGGCCGTGTTGCGGACCTCGGCCTCCTCCTTCTTGCGGCGGTCCTCCTCGGCGTGGGCCTCGGCGTCCTTGACCATCTGCTCGATGTCGTCCTTGGCCAGCGAGGACTGGCCCGTGATCGTCATCGACTGCTCCTTGGAGGTCGCCCGGTCCTTGGCGGCCACGTGGACGATGCCGTTGGCGTCGATGTCGAAGGTGACCTCGATCTGGGGCACGCCGCGCGGGGCGGGGGGCAGGTCGACCAGCTGGAACTTGCCCAGGGTCTTGTTGAACTGGGCCATCTCCCGCTCGCCCTGCAGGACGTGGACCTCGACCGACGGCTGGCTGTCGTCGGCCGTCGTGAAGACCTCGGTCCGCTTGGTGGGGATCGTCGTGTTCCGCTCGATGAGCTTGGTCATGACCCCGCCCTTGGTCTCGATGCCGAGGGACAGCGGCGTCACGTCGAGGAGCAGGATGTCCTTCACGTCGCCCTTGAGGACGCCGGCCTGCACGGAGGCGCCGATGGCCACGACCTCGTCGGGGTTGACGCCCTTGTGGGGCTCCTTGCCCGTGATGCTCTTGACCAGGTCGGCCACGGCGGGCATGCGGGTGGAACCGCCGACCATGATGACGTGGTCGATGTCCTCGGTCTTCAGGCCGGCGTCGTTGATGGCCTGCTCGAAGGGGCCGCGGCACCGCTCGAGCAGGTCGGCCGTGAGCTCCTGGAACTTGGCCCGGCTGAGCGTGTAGTCCAGGTGCAGGGGCCCGCTGTCGGTGGCGGTGATGAAGGGCAGGTTGATCTGGGCCTGCTGGGTGCTGGAGAGCTCGACCTTGGCCTTCTCCGCCGCCTCCTTCAGGCGCTGCTCGGCCATCTTGTCCTTGCCCAGGTCGACGCCGTGGTCGCCCTTGAAGGACTCGACCAGCCAGTCCATGACCCGCTGGTCCCAGTCGTCGCCACCGAGGTTGGTGTCACCGTGGGTGGCCTTGACCTCGAAGACGCCCTCGCCGATGTCGAGCAGGGAGACGTCGAAGGTGCCGCCTCCGAGGTCGAACACCAGGATGGTCTGGTCCTCGCCCTCCTTGTCCATGCCGTAGGCCAGGGCCGCCGCGGTCGGCTCGTTGATGATGCGCAGGACCTCGAGACCCGCGATCTGGCCCGCCTCCTGGGTGGCAGTGCGCTGGGCGTCGTCGAAGTAGGCGGGCACCGTGATGACCGCCTGGTTGACGGTTTCGCCCGTGTAGGCCTCGGCGTCGGCCTTGAGCTTCTGCAGCACCCGGGCCGCGATCTCCTGGGACTTGTAGCTCTTGCCGTCGATGTCGATCGACCAGCTCGTGCCCATGTGCCGCTTGACCGAGCGGACGGTGCGATCGGGGTTGGTGATGGCTTGGCGCTTGGCCACTTCGCCGACGAGCACCTCGCCGTCCTTGGCGAAGGCGACGACCGACGGGGTCGTGCGGGACCCTTCGGCGTTGGGGATCACCGTGGCTTCGCCCGCCTCGAGGACGGCGACGACGGAGTTGGTGGTACCGAGATCGATTCCGACGGCCTTGGGCATGGGGGTACGCTCCTGGATTGCTGGGTTTCTGGGGTTCGCGACCGATTGTCGACTGCTGAGTATAGAAACTTGAGTCCTTCGTTATCAACTTCCCGACTGATTCTTCTGCGCCACGGCCAGAGCACGTGGAACGAGGCCAACCTGTTCACCGGGTGGTACGACGCCGACCTGACCGAGCTGGGCCGGGCCGAGGCCCGGCGGGGTGGGGAGCAGCTGGCCGAGGCCGGGATCCTGCCCGACGTGGTCCACACCTCCCTGCAGCGCCGGGCCATCCACACCGGCCAGTTGGCCCTGGACGCCCTCGGCCGGGACTGGCTCCCCGTCCGTCGCCACTGGCGCCTGAACGAGCGCCACTACGGCGACCTGCAGGGCAAGGACAAGAAGCAGGTCGCCGAGGAGCACGGCGCCGAGAAGGTGAAGGTCTGGCGTCGCTCCTACGACACGCCCCCGCCCCCGCTCGACCGGGACGACGAGCGCCATGCCCGCTTCGACCCCCGCTACGCCGACCTGGCCCCCGAGCTGATCCCGGCCTCGGAGTGCCTCGAGGACGTCGTCGTGCGGATGCTGCCCTATTGGTACGACGCCGTCGTGCCCGACCTCCGGGCCGGTCGCGTCGTGTTGCTGGCCGCCCACGGCAACTCGCTGCGTGCCCTGGTCAAGCACCTCGACGGCATCGCCGACGACGCCATCACCGAGGTCAACATCCCGACCGGCGTCCCGCTGGTCTACGAGCTGGACGCCGACCTCCATCCCGTCGGTGACCTGCCGCTGGAGGACCGCTACCTCGGCGGCGCGGAGGCGGCGAGGGCCGCCGCCGACGCCGTGGCCAAGCAAGCCGGCTGACTGCCGTGGGTCAGTCCAGGGCGCGCAGGGCGGCTTCGGCGGAGCTCAGCACCGGATAGACCTCGAACTCGGTGAGGTCGGACCAGAGGGCCATCCACTCCTCGAGGAGGGACGGGACGTCGGTCTCCATCAGCTGGAAGCACCGGTCCATGGGGACGTCATCGACGACCCAGCTGTCGACGTGACGCAGCCCGTCGGGGAGCATCCGCCCCTTCGCCTCGACCCGTGAATAGACCGGGCCCGGGCCCCGCAGGTACCGCTCCACCACCATGTACAGCACCCCGGGAGCCTGTCACGTCAGGCCGAGGCGGCGGACGGGTCTCAGGCGGTCAGGAGCGGGAGGTCGGCGTCGAGGCGGAGGCTGCAGATGCCCTCGACCTTGCCGACGCCGGGCAGGCGCTTGCGGCGGGGTGGGCCGACCTCGACCCAGTCGGGGGCGAGGGTCGCCGTGTTCTCGTCGGCCAGGACCTCACCGGGGCCGGCCAGGTCACAGAGGCGGGCCGCCAGGTTGACCGAGTGGCCGATGTAGTCGTCGGCCTCCATGAGCAGGCACGAGCCCGTGGCCACGCCGGAACGGAGGTGGAGCCCGGTGGTGGCCATGCGGTTGGTCAACTCGACGGAGGTGGCCAGCTGCGGCCCGGCTTCGACCGAGACGAACATGACCCCGTCACCCAGCCACTTGGCCACGCGCACGCCCCGGCGAGCGGCGATCTCGCGGGCCGAGCTGCGGAACGCCGACACCAGCCGGACGGCGGCGAGGGGCCCTTCCCGCTCGAGGTAGGCGGTGAAGCCGCAGATGTCGGAGAACCCGAAGGCGCGGTGAACCGGTGAGGGATCGGCCGCCTCGGTGGGCGGCACGTGGGTGCCCGACACCGCCATCATGCTTACCAAAGGTAGCGGATACTGCGCTCGAGCAAGCAGCATCCGGGTGAACGGTGGATGAACCTCCGCGGTCAGCGGGTCGCGGCCAGGTCGCCCAGCAGGCCGAGGACCCGTCGTTCGCGGGGGCGGAACGGCACGCCGCTCCGACCGGTGAGCAGGACCCGTCCCTCGCCCGCCGCCGCCCAGGCCACCACACCGTCTTCGTCCGCGGCCACGCCGGCATCGCCCCGTCCGCCCGCGGCCACGCCGGCGCCGAACGCCGAAAGCCAGGCCGCCTCCGGCCCCTCGCCCACGACGGCCTCCACACCCTCGGGGCCGACCACCGCCGCCCACACCGCCCGCAGCTCCAGCATCGCCCGACTGGCCAGCTCGGCGGCCAGCTCCAGCCCGGGGTCGGCCTGGTTCAGGGCGACAGCGGCCTGCAAGGCGTCGATGCGAGGGTCGCGCTCGACGAACTCGACGGACCGCAGCTCCTCCACGTCGACGCCGTCGACGGCCTCGATCTCCCGGGCCACCAGGTCGTCGGACACCTCCTCGGGCACGGTCACCAGGAACTCGTCCACGGCCCGGCCGGCGCCCCGGTCCACGACCTCGATCTCGTGCACATCCCCGCCGACGCCGCCGATCCGGCTGGCCACCGCTCCCAGCGCCCCCGGGCGGTCGGGCAGCCAGACCCGGACCACGAGCGAGCGGGTGCCGTCGTCCATGGCGCTACCCCATGCCGCCCAGGGAGATCAGCTTGGTCTCGACGTACTCCTCGAAGCCCTCCGCCCCGGACTCACTGCCGAGGCCGCTCTGCTTCCAGCCGGTGAAGGGGCCTTCGGTGCCGTTGGGCGCCCATTCGTTGACCCCGACCATGCCGAACTCGAGACGCTCGGCCGCTCGCATGGCCGAGCGCAGGTCGTTGGTCCAGACGTAGGCAGCCAGGCCGTAGGCGGTGTCATTGGCCAGCGCAATGGCCTCGTCCAGGTCGCCGAAGTCGACGATCGGCATGACGGGGCCGAACAGCTCTTCGTGGTAGACGGGGAACTCGGGAGTGATGTCGGTGACGACGGTGGGCGAGAAGAAGTAGCCGTTGTCGCGGTCACCTGGTCGACCGCCTCCCGTGGCGACGGTCGCCCCCCGCTCGGCGGCGTCGCTGACGATGCCCTCCAGCCGGTCCCGCTGCCGGGCGTTGATCATCGGCCCGACGTCGGTGTCCGGGTCCGTGCCCGCCCCGAGGCGGAGCTTCTCGACCAGCGGGACGACCCGCTCCACGAACTCGTCCCGACGCTCCCCCCCGACGAGGAAGCGCTGCGGGGAGACACAGACCTGGCCGGCGTTGCGGTACTTGGCCGCCACCGCCCCGGCCGCCACGACCTCGAGGTCGGCGTCGGGCAGGATCAGCACGGGGGCGTTGCCCCCCAGCTCCAGGGACAGCCGGGTGACGGTCTTGGAGGCGCCGTCCATGAGGAGCTTGCCGACCCGGACGCTGCCGGTGAAGTGCAGCTTGCGCAGGGCCTCGTGGTCGAGCATGGCCTGGCCCATCTGCTCGGGATCGCCGTTGACCACGTTGAAGACCCCGTCGGGCAGGCCGGCCTCCTGGAGGATGCCGGCGAGGTCCATGCAGGTCATGGGCGTGAACTCCGACGGCCGGCTGACCACGGTGCAGCCCGCGGCCAGCGCCGCCGCCACCGAGCGGGCCACGTTGTAGGCGGGGAAGTTCCAGGCCGTGATCGTGCCCACGACGCCGACGGGCTGGTGGAGGACCAACATCCGCTTGCCAGGGACCCGGCTGGGGATGATGCGGCCGTAGCTGCGCTTGGCCTCCTCGCCGTACCACTCGAGCAGGTCGGCCGACGCCACCCACTCACCCTTGGCCTGGACCACCGGCTTACCGCTCTCCCGCGACGTGACTTCGCCGAGGGCGTCGAGACGCTCCCGCACCAGGTCCGAGGCCCGGCGCAGCACGGCCGCGCGCTCGTAGGCCGTCACCGTCGACCAGGCCGGGAACGCGGCTGCCGCGGCGTCGACGGCGGCGGTGGCGTCGGCCCCGGTCCCGAAGGGCACGGTGCGGATCGTGGCCTCGGTGGCGGGATCGATCAGGTCCCAGGTCCCACCGTCGGATGCGTCGGTCCACTGCCCGCCGATGAACTGCCGGTACTCACCCATGGATCCCCCCGTGGAGACGTCGTCGTCGACCCGTTCGTCGGGGGCAGCGTACGGGTGGGCGACGGGCGCCGTCAGCAGCACCCCGCCGACCCTAAGGCGGGCGTGTTTCGCCGATGTTGACGGTCCGTGACGGCTTGTCGGGCCCGATTGTGGGTTCGAGGCCGACCGGCCCCCGCGGAGTAGGTTCAGCGGGGTCATGAAGCGGTTCACCCCTCAGCAACTGGTCATCGGCCTCGGTGTCGCCATTGCCCTCTTCACGATCGGCTCGGGGCTGGCCCCCGGCCTGACCGGCTTCGAGGAGGAGTCCTCGATCCACCGCGAGGTGTTCGGGAACGTCCCCGACGCCCTGAAGGTCACCTTCTACACGGTCATCCCGGCCCTGCTGGTCTACGGCGCCGTGCTGTTCTCCTTCCGGGTGCGCAACTGGCAGCGGGGTGCCCCCGACGACCGGTCGACGAACGCCGGCAACATCAAACGCCGGCTGGGCGACTTCCGGGCCGGGGTGTACATGCAGACCCTGCTGCGGGACCCCGTCGCCGGCGTCATGCACTCGTTGATCTACGTCGGGTTCCTGGTGCTGACCGCGGTCACCGCGGTCCTGGAGATCGACCACCAGCTCCCCGACGACGCCAAGTTCCTCCACGGCACGACCTACCAGGCGTACGCCTTCGTGGGCGACGCCGCCGGGCTGGTCTTCCTGGCGGGCATCGCCATGGCCGTCGTCCGCCGCTACGTGATCCGGCCCTACCGGATCCGCATCAAGTCCAAGCCCGAGCACGCCCTGATCCTCGGCCTGTTCGCCGTGCTCGGCCTGACCGGCTTCGCCGCCGAGATGTTCCGCATCGCCCTCAACGGCCGGCCCGCCTACGAGGAGTGGTCCTTCGTGGGCTACCCGCTGTCGTCCCTGGTCGACGGCATGGACGCCCTGGCCGGGTGGCACCAGGCGGTCTGGGTGCTCCACGTCCTGTGCTTCATGGCCTTCCTGGCCATCCTCCCGGTGACCATGCTGCGCCACATGTTCACCTCGCCGATGAACATGTACCTGCGGGACCGTGAGCGGCCCAAGGGGGCCATGAAGCCCCTGCCCAACCTCATGGAGACCGAGCTCGAGTCCTTCGGCGCCTCGACGGTCAGCGAGATGACCTGGAAGCAGCTGCTCGACACCGACGCCTGCACCATGTGCGGCCGCTGCACCTCGGTCTGCCCGGCCCACGCCACCGGAAAGCCGCTGGACCCCCGCGAAATCGTGCTCAAGGTCGGCGAGGTCATGGCCGCCAGCGGCTCACCCGTCGTGTCGCCCCCCATCGGGGTCGACGCCGAGATCACGGTCGGGTCCGACAGCCTCTTCGAGCGCATCACCCCCGAGGAGCTCTGGGCCTGCACCTCGTGCAAGGCCTGTGACGAGATCTGCCCGGTGAACATCGAGATCCTGGACAAGATCCTGGACATGCGGCGCTACCTGTCGCTCATGGAGTCCAACTTCCCGACCGAGCTCGGCAACGCCTACCGGTCGATGGAGAACAGCTCCAACCCCTGGGGCATGTCCCAGGGCGAGCGGGCCGACTGGGCCAAGGGCCTCGAGGGAACCGACGCCGAGATCCCGGTCATCGACCCCGGTGACGCCTTCGACCACGAGTACCTCTACTGGGTCGGCTGCGCCGGCAGCTTCGACGACAAGAACCGCAAGGTCAGCCAGGCCATGGCCAAGCTGATGACCCGGGCCGGCCTCGACTTCGCCATCCTGGGCCCGTCCGAGCTGTGCACCGGCGACCCGGCCCGCCGGTCGGGCAACGAGTACCTGTTCCAGATGCTGGCCACCCAGAACGTCGAGGCCCTCAACGGGATGGGGGTGCGCAAGATCATCACCCAGTGCCCCCACTGCTTCAACACGTTGGCCAACGAGTACCCCCAGCTCGGCGGGCACTACGACGTCGTGCACCACAGCCAGCTGCTGGAGACCCTGATCGAGACCGGGAAGCTGGACCTGAGCGAGGCCCGCCTCGAGGAGCGGCTCGTCTACCACGACTCCTGCTACCTGGGCCGCCACAACGACGTGTACCTGGCGCCCCGGAAGGTCATCGGCAGCCTCGGTGGCGTCGAGGTGGTCGAGGCCCCCCGCAACGGCACCAAGGGGATGTGCTGCGGCGCTGGCGGGGCGCGCATGTGGATGGAGGAGCACACCGGCAAGCAGGTGAACGTGGAACGCTCCCAAGAGCTGTTGGCCACGGGTGCCAGCCGCATCGCCACCGCCTGCCCCTTCTGCTACATCATGATCGATGACGGCGTAAAGGGTGAAGGCGTCGACGAGGACCAGGTCAAGGTGGCCGACATCGCCATGCACGTGCTCGAGGCCGTCGAGCGAGGCGAAGCCACCGCCAACCAACCGATCGGAGCCGGAACGGGTGCTGAAGCGCTCCAGGACTGACAAGCAGCGTCGCGAGTGGGAGCCCCACGGTGAGGGGGTCCTGCTGGTCTGTGACGACCCGGACGCCGGGGAACTGCT
>DATDAH010000186.1:0-7876 GCA_036525535.1 Acidimicrobiales bacterium | reverse complement strand
GGCCTGGCTGGTGACGATGGCCTTCGCCGTGTCGACCATGGCCTCCGACTCCTCCGCGGTGGTCACGTCGGGGCCGAAGTTGGCGCGGGCCGACGCGACGTAGGAGGCGTCGCTGTCCGAGCCCAGGAGGATCGGGATCGACAGGAAGACGACGACCATGACGAGGATCAGTCGGCCGTGACGCAGGATGCGTTGTACGGCTTCGGTCAGCTCCACTGCGTTCTCCTCGTCATGTGGGGGTGGTGTGGCAGTTCGCCGCGCTCAGGTCGTGCCGTCGGTTGGAGCCCGCCGTCCGATCGTGGCGCTGCCGTCTCCGACAGCACGCCTTGCCGATCAACGGCGTCGCCCGTGTAGTCGTCCGTACGGCCGTGCAGCAGGTGCAATGATGCCACCAGTGCCGGCGGATCGATGGGTCGGTCGCCGTTGACGATGCGTCGCACGGTCGTCGCCACGCGGTCGCCGAAGCGTGCCGTCCACAAGGCGAGCATCTCTTCGACCAACTCGGCCTGTCGCTCGAGCCCGCGACGGCGACCAGGACCGGCGGCCTCCACCCGGCTCTCCCGCCCGGGTCGGACCGCGAGACGCAGGTCGGCGAGACCGAGCTCGGCGTCCACCACGACGATGAGATCCGGGGCGAGCAGCGCAGCCCCGGGATCGGCGATGTCGATGACCGACGCGGCGTCGCCGGCGAACCCGAGCGAGCAGAGCTCCTGCACGAGACCTTGGTCGAAGACGTGGAAGCCGGGGGTCGTGCTCGCCCGTCGCATGGCGGCCCGGAGCACGAGCCAATTGAGCGATCGGACCGCGCCATCGCGCCACGTCGGCTGGTGGGAGCGCATGACGGCCCGGACCGTCCGCGCGGAGGCCTGGGGGTGGCCGGCCACCTCGACGGCGGCACGCCGGAGCTTGCGGCGCAACCGATCCCCGCGCGATCGACGGGGGGAGACCTCCTCGATCGGCAACGAGGCGGCGTGTCCCCGGCCCCGCAGCTCGGTGACGAGCGCGTGGGCGACGGTCGACTTGCCGGCGCCCGGCACCCCGCAGAGCTCGATGATCATGTCGTGCCAGCGGCGGGCTCGAGGAGGCGTTCGGCCATGGCGGCGTGAGCCTCGACGAAGACGGTGTCGAAGGGGCGGTTGGCGTCGACCTCCACTACTCCGAGCGCAGCCCGATCGAATCGGAGCCCCTCGACCACGCGCTTGCGGGAGGCGAGTTCGTCCGGGTCGTGTCCGGGGCGTCGACGAGCCGCGGTCTCGTCGTCGACGAGCAGGCGGATGACGAGGTCGGGCTGGAACGCATGGGCCTGCGCGTACGGCTGCCGTTCCCACTTCGCCAGCTCTTGGCGCCAACGGCTTCCCGACGACAACCACGCGTCGAGCAGCGGCCCGTCGATGATGCCGGGCACCTGCGCCTGTGGGTAGCGGTCGCAGAGCACGAGCGCCCCCTGGCGTGCCGCCCGACGAGCCTGCCGGAGCTTCGACCGCTTCTCCTGGGCGAGGACCAGCGCCCACACCGACCGCGAGGCGTCCAGCGCCCGGGGGGCGCGCGCTTGGACGGCCTGCCGACGAGCAGGCGTGCCCTTGGCGCCGAGCACCGCTCGCTTGATGCGGTTGAGCGGCCTGCGCAGGAGGGAGGAGGGACCGTCGCCGCTGCCGAGATAGATGTGCACCACCTGCCGGTGGTCAGCGAAGCTCTCGGCGAGGGCACGGCTCAGCGTCGACTTCCCGGAACCGTCGGAGCCGACCACCGCCACGACGCGTCCAGCGTGGCGCCGACCGTTCTGCTCTGCGGCGAGGACCGAGCTGACGAGATCCCGGTAGCCCGCCCGCACCCGATCCGGGCTCCAGGAGGACAAGTCGATCGTGGGCCCCGATCGTTCGACGGGCCAACGGAGATAGGGCAGCGCGGCACGGGCGGCGCCCACGACATCGCCCACGTCGACGACCTTTCCCGGGGCGCCGAGCTCGAGCAACTCGTCGGCACCGTCGACATCGGTGGCGACGAACGGGGTTCCCGCGGCCGCGGCCTGGACCAGTACCTGCGGCAGACCCTCCGCCCGACTCAGGAGCACGACGAGGTCTGAGGCGACGAACAGGTCGCGGGGATCGTCGACGTGGCCCAGCAGCCGGCAGTCACCCTCGAGGCCGATCTGGCGCGCCAGGGATCGGAGCCGGGCCTCCTGCGGACCAGCCCCGGCCACCACCAGGATGGGCGCCGGACCCGCAGTGAGCTGGATCATCTGCTGCAGCAGGATCGGGAGGTCGAGCACGGACTTGCGCTCCTCCAGGCTCCCGACATAGAGGATCCACGGCCGATCCTCGGGCAGCGAGTAGGCGTGCGCGACGAGCCGTCGGACCTCGGCCCGGTCCGCATCGGGGGCGGGGAGTCGGGCCGCGGAGCGGATGATGGTCATCTTCTCGACCGGAACCCCGATGTGGCCGAATCGGTTGGCCAGGTCGGTGCCCACGACCGCGTAGCCGGCCGTCCGCCTCGCCAAGATCCGTTCGAGGGTGCGGAAGAGTCGGCTCTCGTGGGCGCTGTACCCGGGGCCGAAGTCGGCCATCGACAGCGAATGGACGACGGGAGGGGCCCCCGTGGTCCGGGCCGCCAGCCGACCGAGGACACCGGCCTTGGACTGGTGGGTGACCACGAGCTCGTACTCACCCTCCGTGATGGTCCGTCGGAGGTGCAGGAGGGCGATGGCGTCCCACCACGGATGCACGGATCGGCGCAGGCTCGGTTCCAGGGTCACCCGCACACCGGGGAGCTGACGGCCGGCGAGGTCGATGTCCGAATCACGGCCGATGATGACGTGGTGCTGGTGCTCGGGCAGGGCGGCCACCATGTCGCGCAGTCGGCGCTCGGAGCCGCCTCGGGCGAACCGGGTGCACACATGGAGGATCCGCCGGGGCGATCGACCGTCACCGTTCCGTCGCTCCGTCAGGGAAGGGGCGACACCGTTGTGCAGCGCGGTCACGGACGTCGCGCCGTCGTTGCGGAGCGCGGTCACGGAAGCGCCGGCTCCGTCGTCGTGCAGCGCCGTCACCGTCGCGGCGCCGTCGAGCCCGGGACGGATGTCCTTCACCGCGCTTCGCCGGGCTCGGGCCGCAGCACGCACCGCACGGTTCGGCGCATGATGTCGATGTCGCCGGCGAGCGTACGGTTCAGCGCATACTCGACGTCGAGGTCGATGCGTTGCCGGTAGGGGATCGTGTTGCGGCCGGTGACCTGCCAGGCGCCGGTCATGCCCGGCCGCACCTGGAGCACCACCTGGGCGCAACTGCCGTATCGCCCGAGTTCCTCAGGGACGACGGGCCGGGGACCCACCAGGCTCATCTCGCCCCGCAGGACGTTGAACAGCTGGGGCAGCTCGTCCAGGCTCGTCCGGCGCAGGATGCGACCGACGTGGGTGATCCGCGGGTCGACCGGGAGCTTGAAGTCCTTCTCGAACGCGGCCCGGGCCTCCTCGTCTTCGAGGAGGATGGCGGCGAGTCGCTCCTCGGCGTCGATCCGCATCGTCCTGAACTTCAGGCACTCGAACGGCTCGCCGTACCGGCCGATGCGGGTCTGGCGAAAGACCACCGGGCCTCGGGAACTGAGGCCGACGGCGACGGCGACGACCAGCATCAGGGGTGCGGTCAGGACAACGATCAGGCTCGCGACGATGAGATCGAACGTCCGCTGTGCCGCGTCGGCTCGAAGGCACCGGCCTCGGGCCCGCTCGACCATCCGGGCCTCGAAGGCCAACCTCCCGGACGCGACCTGCGGGCGCCCCAGCGCGCGCAGCAAGGCTGCCGGCGTGATCGCCGAGCCGGACTCCGCCGCCGGCTCCACGTTGGCCGACGTGTCGGCCAACTCCGTTGTCACTGCCATCCGAATGACCCCTCTCCCGCTTTTCGGAACCCCGCCGGGGTTCCCACTAGTTGCCCGCCACTAACGAGGAGCATGCTCGGGGTCCAGGAGCGTACCGCCCCCGGAACGACTGCCTCCCTCGAGCATCGGCCTCGGTCGTGAATCCTCAGGTTGGCAGCCGGGATTGGCCGCCGCCATAGGCAGACGGCGGATACATCTATCAGGAAATCCCTGATACTCACCTCAGGAAATGTCTGATAGCTGGCTACCGGTTTCCTGTCACCCAGGGTGGTCACCCCGGCCGCGGTACGGGTTCAGGCGATTCAGTCGGGACCGATGACGGAGACGATCCCGTGTCGGATCGCGTACTTGCAGAGGGCGACGTCGCTGTGGAGATCCAGCTTCTTCATGATGTGCTCACGGTGCGTGCTCACCGTCTTGGGACTGATCGACAGCCGGGCCGCGATCTGTCCCGTGCCGAAGCCGTCCGCGATGAGCTCCAACACCTCGTACTCGCGACCGGTGAGACGAGGCTCATCGGTGTGGTCCCCCGCTCGGTGGGCCACGTAGTCGCGGACCAGGTCACCGGCTACCGCCGGGCTCAGGTACGTCTGGTTGGCCGCCACCGCGCGGATCGCGGTCAGCACTTCGTCGGGTTCGGCGCTCCAGAGCACGTAACCGGTGGCCCCGGCCTCGAGCACCGCCGACAGGACGCGCCGATTGCCGTGGAGCGCGACGCACAGCACGCCGACGTCCGGATAGTCGGCGAGGATCTGGCGCGTCGCTTCGACACCGTTCGCCTCCGACGTCGAGACATCGAGCATCACGACCCCCGGGGGGTTCTCCGGGGAGGCATCGACGACGGTCTCGCCGTTCGAGGCCATGCCGATGACCGTGATGTCCGGTTCCCGCTCCACCACGGTCTGCAGACCCTCCCGCAGCAGAGGATGGTCATCGACCACGAGGAGCCGGGTGGGCGTCACCGTCGTCTGGCACTTCGACCGGGACTGGTTCGCGTCGAACCGGGTTCGCCCGCGCTGTTCCCCTGGATTCCCGCCCAGGCTGTTGAGTCGAGAACTCATCTACGCCGTCCTTGGTGCTATCGATGGTAGGACTACTGGCTCTGGAGCGCCAGAGGTTCATTGAACCGGACGATGAGGCAAGGACCACGGAGGCGGACCATGGGCCGTGACGAAACCACGTCGGGGGCGCTCGACCTGGTGATCGCGCTGTGCCGGGCACTCGAGGACGAGGAGATCCGGTATTGCCACTGGAAGAGCAACGAGGCGATAGATCGATCCGCGTCCGGCGAGAACGACCTCGACCTCCTCATCGACCGGAGCGACGCCGACCGCTTCGGGGAGGTGCTCCACCGCCTCGGCTTCAAACAGGCCCGTCCGGCCCCGTCGAGGGAGGTGCCGGGTCTGATCGACCACTACGGCTTCGATGCCGCCTCGGGTCGCCTCGTCCACCTCCAGGCCCACTACCAGCTGGTGCTCGGCGACGACATGACGAAGAACTTCCACCTCCCCGTGGAGCGTGCGTACCTCGATTCGGTGGGGCCTGAGGGGCTCATCCGGGTGCCCGCACCGGAATTCGAGTTGGCCGTGTTCGTCGTCCGCATGATCCTCAAGCACTCGACATGGGATGCCCAGTTCTGCCTGATGGGGGACCTGTCGGCGTCGGAACGGCGCGAGCTCACCCACCTCCTGGCCCAGGTGCCGGAGCCCGGGCGGGCCGCGGCGATCGCTGATCGGCTGCCGTTCCTGTCCCAGGAGGTCGTGGACCGCTGCCTCCGGTCCCTCGAGTCGCCACCGTCGAGGTGGGCCCGTGCGTCGATCGCTCGAGCGCGCGAGCGGGACCTGGCGGCGTTCGCCCGCTACCCCAGGAGCGTCGACCTTCCACGGCGTACGGTGCGGCGCGGCCTTCGGGGAGCGCGCCACGTCGCCGGCCCCCCGGCGCGGAAGCGCTTCGTCGACGGCGGCGCGCTCATCGCGGTCGTCGGCCCTGATCCCGCGGTGGCGACTTCCGTCGTCGACGGGCTGGTGGCCTGGTTGGACGGGGCGCTGGCCGTCGCGCGGTTCCGTTTCGCGGGAGGGGCGGCGGACCGGTCGTCGGTGCGGACCTACGGTCGGGCGCTTCGCTTCGCGGGCAACGGCGGGATCTCGATCTGTGATCAGTTCCCGCCGGACCACCCCGCTCCTGACGTTCTCGTCGAGCTCGAGCCGACTGATGGCGGTCGGCCCATCGACGACGTGCTGCGCGACGCCCGTGAGCACGTCTGGGGGAGCCTGTAGCTCTCGGCGAGGCGGCCCACCGAGGCCTACGATCTCGGCGCGCGTGCGAGTCGGGAGGAGGCCGTGCCGGGGTACACCACGAGGCCACTGGACGCTGAGTCCTGGCCGGACTTCGCCGAGCTGGTCGAGGCCCACAACGGCGTCTGGGGCGGTTGCTGGTGCATGGGCTTTCACCCGAAGGGGCCGGGGTGGGGCACGAGCGCGGCGCTGAACCGGGCCGAGAAGGAGGAGCGGGTCCGGACCGGCGAAGCGCACGCCGCGCTCGTGTACGACGGTGACCAGTGTGTCGGCTGGTGCCAGTTCGGGGTGCCCGAGGAATTGCCACGGATCAAGAACCGGAAGGCCTACGAGGAGGGCCTTGGCGAGCTGCCGGACTGGCGGATCTCCTGCTTCTTCGTCGGCAAGGGCCACCGCGGCCAGGGCGTCGCCGCTGCGGCCCTCGCCGGAGCGCTGGAGGAGATCGAGCGGCTCGGCGGCGGAACGGTCGAGAGCTATCCCGACGAGGTCGACGGCCGAGGATCGGCCTCCTTCCTGCACAACGGCACCGTCGCCATGTTCGAGCAGCAGGGTTTCGCCCGGACCCGCCCCATCGGCAAGACCCGCTGGGTGGTGCGCACGTCCGTCGGTTGACCGGCCCAGGGGCACGCCTCGAAGGGTTTCTAATGGACTATCGCGATATATCGTTAGTGCCATGAACGAACACAAGCACAACCGAAGCGGTCGGCGATCCCGGCCGCCGTATGACGACAACGAACGATCTGGTCGCAGCCGAGGTCGCCCGGGCCGCCCCGGCGACGGACGCCCTGGCCGAGGTCGGGGAGGCCGACCGGGAAGCGGGCGGATGCGCCGAGGTGACGTCCGCACCGCCCTGCTGATCGGACTGCTCGACGGGCCCGGGCACGGCTACGAGCTCATCCAGCTGCTCGAGATGAAGACCGGTGGTCGATGGCGCCCGAGCCCCGGTTCGGTGTACCCGTCGCTGCAGCAGCTGGCCGACGAAGGGCTCGTCACGTCCACCGAGATCGACAGCAAGCGCACCTACGAGATCACCGACGAGGGTCGAGCGCTCGCCGAGGAACGCATTGCCGCCGCGGGCTACCCGTGGGACGCGATGGACGAGGGGCGCGGCGATCAGGGTGGCCTCCGCACGGCCGTGAAGGAGCTGGCCGTGGCCGCGAAGCTGGTCGGCATGAACGGCTCACCCGAGATGATCGAGCGGGCGTCGGTCATCCTGGTCAAGGCGCGCAAGGACCTCTACGGGCTCCTCGCGGAGGGCTGACGGTTAGCTTCGTCACCTCATGACGTCGACAGCCGGTACGGCCTTCAAGACGATGCTCGGCGAGGTCGGCGAGGTCGGGGCGTGGCTCGACGCCCAGGAGATGGGCGAGCAGGACCGGGCCGAGGGGTTCCGCCACCTGGCCCACCTGCTGGCCGTCGGGCTCGACCACCACCTCGAGTCCGACCCCGAGCGCCCGCTGTTCACCCGCATTGTGTCGCCCCACCGGAAGATGCAGGGCGACAACCCCGACGCCGTCTACTTCTGGACGGCGATCCGCGGCGACCGGGTGTACCGGGTGTGGGGCCGGCACGTGGGGGAGGGCTACCTGTCCTTCACCGTCCATGGCGCCGACCTGAACGACCCGAACCGGGAACGGGTCATCGCCGATGTGAACTACGAGTCACTCGTCCACGGCGACGACGGCGACTACGAGGTGGTGGTGAGCCCT
>DATDAH010000185.1:0-2774 GCA_036525535.1 Acidimicrobiales bacterium | reverse complement strand
GCGCCATCTCTGCCGCCCCGCCGGTCATGAAGGGCATCTTCGCGGCCTGGTTGAGCAGCTGATCGAGGCAGACGCCCACGAAGTCCAGGTACATGAGCTCCACCACCGGCCGCATGCCCGCCATCGCCGCGCCGACGCCGACGCCCATGACGGCCGTCTCCGAGATCGGCGTGTCGCGCACACGGTCACCGAACCGGTCACGGAGACCTCGCGTGAGCCCGAAGACGTTGCCGCCGGCACCGACGTCGATCCCCGCCAGGAACACACCGTCGTCCGCGGCGAGCTCGGCTTCGAGCGCGTCGTGGATCGCGTCCATCGTGCGGAACACCGGTGCATCGCCGTCGGGGCTCGGAGGCTCGCGAAGCGACGGTCTAGGCCGGAGCACGAAGTCGAACCGCGTCTCCGGGGACGGGACGGCGAGGGCTCGGGCGGCGACGACGGCCGCGTCCAGGTCGTCGGCCACCGTCGACTCCAGCGCGGCGATGGCGTCGTCACCGACGCCTGCGGCGCGGAGCGCAGCGGCGTGGACGACGAGCGGGTCGCGTGCCTCCCAGTCCTCCTTCTCCTCGGGCGTCCGGTACTGCTCCGGGTCGCCCTCGTAGTGGCCGTGCCACCGGTAGGTGGCCGCCTCGACGATCGTGGGGCCGGCGCCACCCCGCAGGGCCTCGACCACGTCCTGCATCGCCGATGCGGTGGCCACCACGTCGTTGCCGTCGACGGCGACGTAGCCCGCGCCGTACCCGGCCGCCCGACGCTCGAGTGGCGCCCCGTGCTGGTCGGCCGCCGCCGAGAACTCGGCGTAGCCATTGTTCTCGCAGAAGAAGACGACGGGCAGGTCCCACACGGCGGCGAGGTTCACCGCCTCGTGAAACGCCCCCTGGGCCACGGCACCGTCCCCGAAGAAGGCCACGGCGACAGTGCCGTCGGCCCGCAGCTGCGCCGCCGTCGCCGCCCCGACGGCGATGGGCAGGCCGGCCGCCACGATGCCGTTCGCGCCGAGGATCCCGAGGGTCGGATCGGCGATGTGCATCGAGCCCCCGCGTCCACGGTTGGTGCCCTGGTCCCGGGCCATCAGCTCGGCGAACATCCCGAGGGCGTCCAAGCCCTTGGCCAGGCAGTGGCCGTGGCCGCGATGGGTCGAGGTGATGACGTCAGCGGGCCCGAGCGGCCAGCAGGCCCCCACGGCGGACGCCTCCTGCCCGATCGAGAGGTGGACGAACCCGGGCACCTCACCCGCTCGGTACAGCGTGGCCACCCGCTGCTCGAACCCCCGGATCACCAGCATCCGCCGGTGCATCTCGAGCAGGTCGTCGGCGGAAGCCATCGACCATGTATTGTACTGGTCGGTACAAACTCAGGGGGAAAAGGGGCATGAGCGAACCCATCGATATCCCCCGCCCCCTGCCGCGGGGGGGCGACGTCCGCGGGAAGCGGGTGGTCCTCACCGGCGCCGGGCGCGGCCTCGGCCGGGTGCTCGCCCATGCCTTCTCTCAGGCCGGTGCCCTCGTGGCGTTGGTCGCTCGCACCGGGGCCGACCTGAAGGATGTCGCCGCCGAGCTCCCGGGCCCGTCCCTCGTGTGCCCCGGCGACGTGACCGACGACGCGTTCAACGAGGCGGTCGCCGACGCCACCGTGGGCGAGTGGGGGGGCGTCGACGTGTGGATCTGCAACGCCGGGATCTCACCCATCGTGGCCGGCCCGATCGAGACCGAGCCGTCGATCTGGCGCCAGGTGCTCGACGTGAACCTCACCGGCGCCTTCCTCGGCGCCCGCGCCGCGGCTCGGGTCATGGATGAGGGCGGACGCCTCATCTTCACGGGCTCGGTGCTGGGCGAGCGTCCGGCCAAGGGCCTCACGGCCTACAGCGTCTCGAAGGCCGGGCTCGTGGCCATGGCGAAGGGACTGGCGCTCGACCTGGCTCCCTCGGGCATCACCGTGAACGTCGTCGCCCCCGGCTGGTTCGACTCGCCGCTCGCCGAGGGATGGAAGAACAACCCGAAGCTGGCGGCGGCGATCCTCGGGCACACCGCCCAGCAGCGGTGGGGTGACGCCGCCGACCTGGCCGGCGCCTACCAGTTCCTGGCCTCGGACGCCTCGGCGTTCGTCACCGGCACCGCCCTCAACGTCGACGGGGGGTACCTCCTCGTATGACCCGACGAGTCATCGCCATCACCGGGGCGGGCGGCGCGCTCGGTGCCGCGCTCTCCGCCCACTTCGCCGGCGAGCCCGGCACCGACCTGGTGCTGAGCGACGTCAGTGCGCCGTCCCTCGACGCGACCGTCAGCGGCCTGCCCGAGGACGCCGGCCCGGTGGACACCCAGCTGGCCGACGTCAGCGACCTCGCCCAGGTCGAAGCCGTCGTCGCCCGGGCCATGGAGCGCTTCGGTCGTCTGGACGTGCTGATCGGCAACGCCGGCGTGCTCTCCCCGAACGGCCGCATCCACAACCTGTCGACCGCGGACTGGGAGCGGGCCTTCCGCATCAACGTCCTCGGTGCGGTGAACGGCATCCGGGCCGCGGTGGCGGTGATGCGTCCGCAGCAGTCGGGCTCGATCGTCCTCACCGCGTCGATCTCCGGCCTCACGGCGTGGTCCCACGCCGCGCCCTACTGCGCGACCAAGGCGGCGGTGATCCAGCTGGCAAAGGTCGCCGCCGTGGAGTACGCCCGCGACGGGATCCGGGTCAACTGCGTGTGCCCAGGCTCGTTCCGCTCGGCCATCCACGCCGACCTCCCCGACGAGGCGATTGCCGCGATCGCGGCCCGGCACCCGCTC
>DATDAH010000184.1:0-24531 GCA_036525535.1 Acidimicrobiales bacterium | reverse complement strand
GGTCGGCGTGGGTACCAGCCAGGGGGCGGTGCGCTGGAACACGGCCAGCTCGGCGGCCTGATCGGCGACGGCGGGGATGAACTGGGCGGCGCTGGCCCCCGTGCCGATGATGGCCACCCGCTTGCCGCGGAGATCGACGCCGTGGTCCCACTCGGCGGAGTGGAAGGACTGCCCCGCGAACCGCTCGATGCCGTCGATGCTCGGCCAGTGGGGCCGGTTGAGCTGGCCCACGGCGCTGACCAGCGCCTGGTAGCCGGGCTCCTCCCGGTCGCCGCCTTCCCCGCCGACGATCCGCAGGGTCCAGGTCTGGGCGTGCTCGTCCCAGGTGGCCCCGGCCACCTCGGTCCCGAAGCGGACGTGCTCCCGGAGCCCGAACCGGTCGAGGCAGGCCTGGAAGTAGTCCAGGAGCACGTCCTGGGTGGAGTAGTACTGCGGCCAGTCGCCGGTCTGGGCGAACGAGTAGCTGTAGACGTGGTTGGGGACGTCCACCCGGCAGCCGGGGTAGACGTTCTCGAGCCAGGTGCCCCCGGCGTCGGGGTTCTTCTCGAAGATGGTGAACGGCACCCCCGCCTGCTGCAGCCGGTGGGCGGTGGCGATGCCGGACATGCCCGCCCCGATGATGGCCACCCGGAAGTCGGTGTCCGGGGCGACGTCGGCCTTGGTCCACCCCGGGGCCCGCTTGTCGCCGTCGAGGGCCAGTTCCTCGGTCAGCATCGGCAGGTACTCGTCGGTGTCGGCGCCCACGAGGTAGTCGATCAGGCGGCGCAGGTCGTCGCCCTCGGGGGTCGGCGCCGGCACCGACCCGGCGTCGCGGTAGCGGGCCAGCGCGGCGGCGGCCAGGTCCCGGCCCCGCGCCATCTCTTCGGGGGTGATGCCCGCCTCGGGCTCGAGCAGGCGGGACTGATCCGGGCGCAGGTCCTCGACCAGCAGGTCGTGGTCACCGGTCAACTGGGCGACGGCGACGAGCAGGGGGGCCACGTCCGCCCCTTCGAGAGCGGCCCGGATCGTGGCGTCATCGGCGGTGAGCGGCTCGGGGGCGACGTCGAAGCGCATGCCCCTCCAGCCTCGCACGCGGGCAGAGGCCGGGCGCAACGGGGGCTTGACACCGGCTAGATACTTGTTATACATAACGTCTATGCATAAGAGCGGTCAGGGGTGAAGCACGTCTTCCTCGCCCTCCTGGCATCGGGCCGCACCCACGGCTACGAGCTGAAGCGACGCTACGACCAGCTGTTCGCCGCCGTCTGGGGCCCGGTCAACATCGGCCAGATCTACGTCACGCTGGGTCGCCTCGAGCGGGACGGCCTGGTGGTCCAGGAGCGGGTCGGCCAGGCCGGCCGGCCGGACCGCAAGGACTACGAGCTGACCGAGCGGGGGCGGTCCGCCCTGGACGCGTGGCTGCGGGAGGACGACGCCCTCCCCGTGCCCAAGTCGGACCTGGTGCTCAAGCTGGTCGGCGCCTCCCTGCTCGGCACCGATGACGCTCGGGCCCTCATCGGCGGGCACCGGCAGCGGTGCTTCCAGAGCCTGCGCGACCTCGACACGGCCACCGCCGACACCCCCGGTGACTCCGTCGCCGGGGTCCTCGCCCACGGGACGGCGCTGCACCTGCAGGCCGAGTTGCAGTGGCTGGACCACTGCGACGAGGTCCTGGCCCGTGGCCCCCTTCGCCTCGACCCGGAACTGATCCCAGGAGACAACCCACGATGACCACCACCGAACCCCTGCTCGTGGCCCACGCCGTGAGCAAGTCCTTCGCCACCGCCACCCGCCGGGTGGACGCCGTGCGCCAGGTCGACCTGCAGGTCGACGCCGGCGAGTGGGTGGCGATCATGGGCCCCAGCGGCTGTGGCAAGTCCACCCTGCTGCACCTGCTGGGCGGCCTGGACGTGCCGGACGAGGGCTCGGTCGTACTGGCCGGCACCGCCCTCGGCGAGCGGTCCGAGACGGCCCGGGCCGTGCTCCGCCGCTCGCGGGTGGGCTACGTCTTCCAGTTCTACAACCTGGTGCCCGACCTGGACGCGTTGGAGAACGTCGAGATCGCGGCCCAGCTGGCCGGGGCGGGCCGGCGGGAGGCGCGCCGCCGAGCCCGCGCCCTGATGGACGAGCTCGGCCTGGGGGAGGTGATCGGCGCCGCGGTGAACGAGTTGTCCGGAGGCGAACAGCAACGGGTCGCCCTGGCCCGGGCCCTGGTCAACGATCCCCCGCTGCTCCTGGCCGACGAGCCGACCGGGGCACTGGACACCGAGTCGGCCCGCGGCGTCCTGGGCCTCCTCCGCCAGGCCCACGAGCGGGGACGGACGATCGTGATGGTCACCCACGACCACCGGGTGGCGGCGGCCGCCGACCGGGTCCTGGTCATGCAGGACGGCCAGATCCGGGACGAGCGCAGTCTGGCCTCCAGCGGCCGCCCCCTCCTGGCCGAGCTCCTCTCCCTGGAGTCGTGATGGGCGCCACCACACATCTCACCCTCAGCGGGCTCCGGCACCGGGGCTGGGCGCAGGTCCTGGCCCTGGTCGGCGTCTGCGCCCTCGCCGCCACGGCGGTCGTGGCCGGCCTCGCCGCGCAGACCACCGCGGCCGACCAGGTCGATGCCGCCTACCAGCAGGCGGGCCGGCCCGATCTCGTCCTCTACGGCGAGGCCCCTGCCCTCGAGGCCGCAGCCGACGACGATGCGGTGGCCGAGGCATCCGGGCCCCGGGCCTACGTCGCCGACCTCACGACCCCGGTCGACGGCGACGCCATCGACGTCCGCCTCATCGCCACCGACCCCGAAGCGCTGCCCGCGGTGGCCACTCCGGACCTGGTGGCGGGTCACTGGCCCGAGGCCGGCGACGAGGACGCCGTGGTCGTCGAGCAGTCGTTGGTCTCGGAGGGCGTCGCCGCCGTGGGTGACACCCTCACCGTCGAAAGCCCGACCGGGCCCACGGACCTCCATGTGGTGGGCGCCGCCGTCGACCTGCTCGACTGCTTCTGGCCCACCTGTGACCCGCTGCGCCTGTTCGCCCGGCCCGAGACGGTCGACGCCCTGGCCCCCGACAGCCGGCCGTCGAGCTTCCTCGCCGCCTACGCCCTTCGTGATCCGGCGTCGGCGGCCACGGTCGGAGGTCGCCTCC
Source organism: Acidimicrobiales bacterium (assembly GCA_036525535.1). Classification (GTDB taxonomy): domain Bacteria; phylum Actinomycetota; class Acidimicrobiia; order Acidimicrobiales; family DATDAH01; genus DATDAH01. The sequence continues at coordinate 21,415 of DATDAH010000184.1, read as the reverse complement.
TGGCCGATCCGGCCGCCGACATCCACGGGGCCAACCACTGGACCGACACCCGGGCCGACATCCTCGTGGTCGGTTCCGTGTTCGCCACCCTGGTCGGTGGCTTCGGCGTCTTCCTCCTGGTCGCGGCCGCCTTCGTGGTCGCCGGGGCCACTGCGGCCCGCCTGGTCGCCCGGCGCCGGTCCCTCGGCCTGCTCGCCGCCACCGGCTTCACCCCGCGCCAGCTCTTGGCCGCGGTGTGGGCCGAGCACCTCCTGCTCGGCGCCGTCGGCGTGCTCCTGGGCTGGGTGGTGGGGACGCCGCTGGCCCCCCTCTTCCAAGCCGGCCTCGACGGCGTGTTGGCCGGGTCCGGCCCCGGCTTCGCCCTGCGCTCGCTGCTGGTGGCCGCACTGCTGGTCGGCGGCCTGCTCACCGTGAGCGTGTTGGTGCCGGCCGGGCGGGCGGTGCGCCGGTCGCCCAGCGCCGTGCTCCGCGACGTGCCCACCGTGCCCGACGGGGGTCGGCGTCTGGCCGCTCTGGCCCGCCGGGGCGGCGCCGGTCCGGCGACGGCCAGTGGATTGCGCCGGGCGTTCGCCCGGCCGGGACGGACGGCCCTGGCCGCGGGCGCCCTGGTGGTCGCCGCCGCCGGGGCCGTGGTCAGCCTCGGGTTCATCGGCACCATCGACGCCGTGGCCGCCGATCCCGCGGTGGCCGGCAACCCGTGGGACGTGACCGTCGAGAGCCAGACCGCCGCCGCAGGCGAGGTGGCCGAGGTCCTGGACGCCACCGAGGAGGTCGGGGCCTGGTTCACCGAACGGGAGCGCAACGGGACGGTGGACGACGCCGGCTTCACGGTCCGCGTCCTCGGTGGTGACCCGACGGCCGCCGCGTACGTCATCCAGGAGGGGGCACCGCTGCGAGCGGCCGACGAGGCCATCGTGGGCTACGCCTTCCTCGACGAGACGGGACTGGCCGTCGGCGACCCCCTCCGGGTCGAGGTCGACGACACGGCCCTCGACCTGACGATCGTCGGCTGGTACTCCGACACCGCCGACACCGGGAAGATGATCCAGGTCCGGGAGGAGGCCCTGCCGGCCGGCCTGCTCGACGACGACCCGGACTGGCGCGTGGTCGCCGCCCCCGGGGTGAGCGACGAGGACCTGGCCGCCGTCCTGAACGACCGGTTCGCGGGGACCGCCGTCGCCGAGACCCTCAACGTCGACGACCTGACCCCGGTCAAAGGGGCGATGGTGGCCATGGCCGTGCTGCTGGGCGCCGTGGCCCTGGCCAACCTGCTGGCCACCACGCTGAGCGCCACCCGCGAGCGGGCCCGGGCCATCGGGATCCTGCGCACGGTCGGGGCCAGCACGGGCCAGCTCCTCACCCAAGCGGCGGTGGGGGCGGGGGCCATCGGCGGGCTGGCCGCTCTCGTCGGCATCCCCCTCGGCTGGGTGGCCTACACCGCGCTGGCTGACGGCCTGACCACCGGGATCGGCATCGGGCCCGGCTTCGCCTCGGATCCGTCGACGGTGGCCGTCGCCCTGGTCCTGCCGGCCGTCGCCCTCCTCGCCGCCGGCACCGGGGCGCTGGCCAGCCTCGGCCTCGCCCGCCGGCCGGCCTCGGCGCTCGTTCGCTACGAGTGATCGGCGCGGTGGGCGTGCTCGGCCACGAGGTCCACGATCGTGTCCCAGTACGCAGGCGGGTAATCGTGGCCGAGGCCCTCGATGAGCTCGAAGCGGGCCCCGGGCACGGCCTCCGCCGTCCGGCGGCCGCCCGACGGGTCCACCAGTCGGTCCTGGTCGCCGTGGAGGACGAGGAACGGGAGCCGCACCCCACGCAGAGCGTCGGTCCGGCTCGGTCCGGCTCGCACGGCCAGGAGCTGGCGGGCCTGGCCCGCCGGATGGAATGCCCGGTCGTAGGCCTCGCCGTTGGTCATGCGGATCCAGGCCTCGTCGAACGGAGCCGGACTCCCCCAGGTCCGGATCGAGGTGATCTGGTGCTGCAGGTAGCCCTCCTTGTCCGGCGGTGACGGCGTGAAGATGTGCTCGAAGGCCTCCGCGCTGGGAAGGCCGGCATCGGGATCACTCGTGGAGGACATCATCGAGGTGACCGAGCGCAGCCGGTCGGCGTGGTGGATGGCCAGGAGCTGGACGATCATCCCGCCCATCGACAGGCCGAGCACGTGGGCCCGGTCGATGTTGGCGGCGTCGAGCACGGCGAGGGCGTCCCCGGCCATGTCCTCCAGGGTGTAAGCCGGCTCGGCGGTGCCGGCGTCGTCGAAGCCGGTCGACAGGCCGACGTCCCGGTTGTCGAAGCGGATGACGAAGAACCCGGCGGCGACGAAGCGCTCGACCCATTCGACCCGGTAGTTGATGCACTGGCTGCCCAGGCCGTTGACCAGGAGCAGTGCGGGATCAGCGTCGAAGCCGAAGGTCTCGTAGTACAGCTCGACGTCGTCATGGAGGGCGTAGGGCACGGTGGCACCGTATTTCTTCGGCCGAAACCTCACGTTCCATTGCTCTCTACCGACCGGTAGGTAGAGTGGCTCCGATGACCTTGACCCTGTCACCGTCCACCGACGTCGACGGGCCGGTGGACACCGGCTCGGAGGCCCCCGCCAACGGCTCCCTCAAGCCGGTGATCGACCTCGTCCCGGACGAGGCCTACGAGAACCCGACGTGGAAGGGCCTGGCCTACTTCGGCCGGGACCTCCTCGTCTACGGGCTCGTCGTCTGGGGCCTGATCGTGGTCACGAACCCGTTCGGGATCCTGGCCCTGGAGGTCCTCGCCGCCCTGGCGGTGACCGCCCTGTTCGTCGTGGCCCACGACAGCGCCCACGGCGCCCTGTTCTCGAGCAAGCGCATGAACTCGGTCATCGGCCACATCGCCATGCTCCCCTCCTGGCACGTGTACGAGGCCTGGATCCTCGGCCACAACCGGATCCACCACGCCTACACCGTGCGCCAGGGCTACGACTTCGTGTGGCAGCCCTACACCGCGGCGGAGTACGCCGCCATGGGCCCGCTGGGCCGGTTGCGGCACCGCTTCGAGTGGTCCTGGGCCGGCGCCGGCTCGTACTACATCCGCGAGGTGTGGCTGACGAAGATGATGGTCTTCGACCCCCCCGCCCGCTGGAAGAAGGCCATCGGCCGGGACCGGGCGATCGTCTACGCCTACCTCGCCACCTTCGCCACCGTCCTCGGCGTCGTCGGTTGGAGCCGCACTGGCACGGTGCTGGGCACGGCCTGGCTGATCGTGCGGGTCATGGTCATCCCCTTCCTGGCCTTCTCCTACCTGATCGGGTCCGTGGTCCACGTGCACCACGTCCAGCCCGACATCCGCTGGTGGAAGCGTCGCGAGTGGACCAAGTTCAAGGGCCAGATGGAGGGCACCACCATCCTGCGCACGGCGCCGGGGATGAACTTCTTCCTGCACTGGATCATGATCCACATCCCCCACCACGTGGACATGCGCATCCCGATGTACAACCTCGAGCTGGCCGCCGACGCCATCAAAGCGGGCTACCCCGACACGGTCCACGACGAGCCCATGCGCTTCCGGGACTTCATCGCCAACAGCCGCCAGTGCAAGCTCTACGACTACGACACCGGCACCTGGCTGACCTACCCGGAAGCCGCCGCCCACCTGGCGGCCAACCCGGTCGAGCCGGAGCCCGCCGCCGCCTGACCTCTGGTCAGGGCAGCGTGAAGTGGGGGTTGCGGATGAACCCCACGATGCTGCCCTGGGGGTTGCGCACCGTGCCGGTGACGATGCCCTCGCCCACCTCGGTGGCCGGCGTGTGCTCGGTCGCCCCTGAGGCGATCGCCGCCGCCATCGCCTCGCCCACGTCGTCGACGCCCCAGTAGGGCAGCGCGCCGTCGGTGACCGGGTGGCCGGGCAGCAGGCCCAGCTCGTAGCCCGCCACCTCGTAGCCGACGTAGAACGGCTCGTCGAAGTACGGCCCGAAGCCGAGGAAGTCGCTCCACCAGGCCTTCGCGGCCTCGAGGTCCTCGACTGGATGGATGAGCGTGCGCAATCCCTGCAGGGTGACGGCCATGCCCCCAGCCAACCACGCGGCTCGTCAGGCGTCCACGAGGAGATCAGCCACCCGTCCGAGCGCCACCCGGAGGTTGTCCTCGGCCACGAAGGCCAGGGCCTCGGTCACGGTCAGCCACTGCAGGCGGGCGGTCGGGTTCTCGGGCCGGGCCGCCGCGGGCGTGTCGGTGGCCAGGACGTAGCGCACGTCCAGGTGCTCGTGGGCGGGCTCCCCCTTGCCGGCCGGTACGGGGACGGCAACGAGGTGCACCAGGGTCGGCTCGGGACCGGGCCACGGCCGGAGATCCTCGAGGCCGGTCTCCTCCGCCCCCTCGCGGAGGGCGGTCACGAACGGGTTGACCTCGCCGGGGTCGGCGTGACCGCCGACCTGCAGCCAGGCCTGCTGGCGTTCGTGCCACCGCAACAGGACCCGCGCGCTCGGCGGGTGGACGACGAGAGCGGAGCCCGTCAGGTGCAGGGGCCCCGACCGGCTCCACGGGTCGGGGCCGGCGAGCAGGGCGCGGGCTCGCTCCAGGTCGGCCGCCTCTTCGGGGGATCCCGGCCGGTAGGCGGCGAGCTCGGCGGCAAAGCTGCGATCGTCGGCCACGGCGCCTCAGAGGGCCTTGGCCATGATCACCCGCAGCTCGGGGTCGAGACCGGCCTCGGCCTCCTCCGCTCGGCGCTGGGCCAGGCCCGGGGTCCACTCCGGCTCCTCCAGCACGCGGTAGCCCCGGCGCTCGTACCAGGGCCGGTTCCAGGGGACCTCCGAGAACGTCGTCAGGGTCACGGCCGGGAAGCCCTTGCCCCTGGCCCACGTCTCGACATGACGCATCAGGGCCATGCCGTGGCCCCGGCCGTTGCGCTCGGGCAGGACCGAGATCTCCTCGATGTGGGCGGTCCCGTCGACCAGGTCCACGACGACGAAGCCGACGGGATGGCCGTCCCGGTCGGTGGTGACCCACGCCCGCCCCGCGGCCCGCCAGCGCTCGAGAGCCGACAGCTCGTGGGGCGGGTCCTCGGCCACGGCATCGAGGCCGACCTCGGCGAAGCGGCGGCCGGCGGCCACCCCGATGGCCTGCAGGAGCGGCAGCTCGGCCTTGAGGGGGGCCCGGACCGCCATGCTCAGCTCTCCAGCAGCTGGTGCAGGCAGGCGGCCGCCGGGTTCTCCAACCAGATGTCGTGGTCGGCGGGGAAGTCCCCCCGCTCGACCCAACGGTTCAGGACGCGCACGACGATGGCCGAGTAGCGGTAGGCGGCGAGCAGCTCGTAGAGCGCCGTGTCCCCGACGTCCCGGCCGACGGCCTCGGCGTAGAGGTCCCGTTGCTCGTCCCGGGAGGGCTCGCCCTCCAGACGGTCGAACCCCCCGACCTCGTGACAGGAGCGGTCGAACATCAGCCACCAGCCCAGGTCCAACTCGGGCGGGGCGATCGCCGCCGCCTCCCAGTCGGTGACGCTGGCGCAGGCGAAGTCCTGCCAGATGATGTTGCCGGGGCGAGGGTCCCCCCAGCAGAGGGCCGGCGGCGACGGCTCGTCGAGTCCGTCCTCGAGGATGGCGAGAGCGCGGTCCATGTCGGGATGGACCCGGCCCCGCAGCTCGCGCCGGGCGTAAGCCGCCCACAGGTCGAGCTGGCGGCGCAGGGTCGGCTCGACCCCCCTCGGCACCAGCCAGCCGAGCCCGGCGGCTCGCCAGTCCACGGCATGGATCTGGCCCATGGCCCGCACCCCGTCGGCGATCATCCGGCCTCGGTCCGCCGGGTCGGCGTCGGCGAAGAACCCGGCGGCCGGGTACGGCGGGTCGACGGCGGGAACCACGCCGTCGACGTAGTCCATGACGAAGAACGGGGCGCCGATGGCCTCGTCGGTCAGGTCGGCGCCGACGATGGGGGCCACCGGGATGTCCGTCGCCGTCGCCAACGTGGACATGATGCGGTGCTGGATCTCGATCTCGACGTCGATGTCCTCGACCTGGGCGGGGTAGACGGCGGGGTCGGCGGTCTCGCCCCGCAGCACGAGGCGCCGGGAGCGGTCGCCACCGGCTGTGGGGAAGTTGGCGGTGAAGAGCAGCGTCTCGGCCGAGTACCCGATGCCGTCGGGGACCCCGGCGTCGGTGATCGTGACCGCGCCCTCGGCCCCCAGATAGGGCCCGATCCAGTAGGCCAGGCGGTCCCATCGCTCCTGCAGTTCGGTCATCGTCCCGCGAAGGGTAGGGGGCGACTCGGGAACGGCAGACTGCACCCGTGCCCGTTGTCGTCGCCCCGACCGGGCTGCCCGTGGAGTCGGCAGTGGCCGACGTCCGGGACGCGCTGGCCACCGTGGGCACCGCGGTGCTCCAGGCCGAGCCGGGAGCGGGCAAGACCACCGTGGTGCCGTTGCGCCTGCTCGACGAGCCGTGGCGCGGTGACGGGCGCATCGTGGTCCTCGAGCCTCGGCGCCTGGCCACCCGGGCCGCGGCGCGGCGGATGGCCGATCTCCTGGGCGAGCGCGTCGGCGAGACCGTCGGCTACCGCACCCGGGACGAACGTCATGTCGGACCGGCGACCCGGATCGAGGTCGTGACCGAGGGGATCCTCACCCGTCGGCTCCAGGCCGACCCGAGCCTGCCCGGCACCGCCCTTGTCGTCTTCGACGAGGTCCACGAGCGGCACCTGCAGACCGACCTCGCGCTGGCGCTCGCCCTCGACGCCCGGGAGGGCCTGCGCCCGGACCTTCGGTTGCTGGCCATGTCGGCCACGCTCGAGGCCACCCGGCTGGCCGTCCTGTTGGGCGGGTCCGCCGGACCGGCGCCGGTCGTGACCAGCCCCGGCCGCACCCACCCCGTCGACATCCGTTGGCGGCCCCCCGGGCCCCGGGTGCGACCCTTCGATGCCGTCGCCGCCGTCGTGCACGAGGCGGTCCGCGACGAAGGCGGTGACGTGCTCGTGTTCCTCCCCGGGGCCGCCGCCATCCGGCGCGTCGGTGGGTTGCTGGCCGACCTGCCCCGCGACGTCGACGTCCGGCCGCTCCACGGCAGCCTCCGTCCCGAGGAGCAGGACCTCGCCCTCGCTCGGTCCGCGGCGGGGCGGCGACGGGTCGTGTTGGCCACCGACATCGCCGAGTCGAGCCTGACCGTCGACGGTGTCCGGGTCGTGGTCGACGCCGGCGAGGTCCGCCGGCCCCGCCATGACACCCGCAGCGGGCTGAGCCGCCTGCACACCACCGCCGCCTCGCGGGCCTCGGCGGTCCAGCGGGCGGGCCGGGCCGGACGGCTCGGGCCGGGCGTCGCCTACCGGCTGTGGTCGGCGGGCGAGCACGCCGCCCGGCGGCCGTTCGCACCGCCCGAGATCGCCGCCGCCGACCTGGCCGGGTTGGCCCTCGAGCTGGCCGTCTGGGGGGCGACGGCCGACGCTCTGGCCTTCCTCGACCCGCCCCCGCCCACCGCCCTGGCCGACGCCACCGAGCTGCTCGGTCGCCTCGGGGCGATCGACGACGCCGGGCGGCCGACGCCGACCGGGCGGACGATGGTCGACCTCCCGTTGCACCCCCGCCTGGCCCGCATGGTGACCGACGAGCGCTCCGCCCTGGCCGTCGTCCTGGCCACCCTGCTCGAGGAACGGGACCCGCTACGAGGGCGACCCGAGGAGCTGGACGTCGACGTCACCGAGCGCATTCGCCTGGTGACGGACCCGCGCCGGGGCCATCCCCGGCTCGACGACGGAGCCCGGCGCACCGCGCGCCGACGGGCCCAGGAACTGGCCCGGCGGGCGGGCATCGGCTTCGGGGACGTCGACCCGAGCCGGGCGGGGCCCGTCCTGGCCCTCGCCTACCCCGACCGCATCGCCCAGGCCCGCGGGCGAGGGCGGTTCCGGCTGCGGTCGGGACGGGCCGTGGCCCTGGCCCCCCACGACCCGCTGGCCGCCGAAGCGTTCATCGTCGTGGCCGATCTGGCCCCGCCCGCCCCTCGGGAGGTCGACGACCGGGTTCGTCTTGCCGCGGCCCTCGACGAGGCCGAGGTCGAGGCGGTGGCCGGGACCGAGGTACGAGAGACGACCGAGCTGGCCTGGAACGCCCGGGACGAGCTCGAGCAGCGCGCGGAGCGGCGCCTCGACGCCTTGGTCCTGGACCGGGCCGTCGGGCCCGCCCCCGCGGGGACCCGGACGACGGCCGCGCTCCTCGACCGGGTGCGGGAGGACGACCTCGGCCTGCTGGGCTGGACCAAGGCGGCCCGCACGCTTCAGGAGCGGGCCGGCTTCGCCCGGCGCTTCCTCGGCGACCCGTGGCCGGACCTCAGCGACGAGGCCCTCCTCGCCGGCGTGGACGAGTGGCTGGCTCCTCTCTTGGGGCGGGCCACCTCGCGCGCCGACCTCCGTCGGGTCGACGTGCTCGCCGTGCTCCGGGGGCGCCTCGGTCACCGCCTGCACGAGCTCGACCGCGTCGTGCCCGCCCGGGTGACGATCGCCAGCGGCCGGACGGTGGCGGTCGACTACGACCACGACCCCCCGTCCGTCAGCGTCCGGGCCCAGGAGCTCTACGGCACCGCGGTCCATCCCACCGTGGCCGACGGTCGGGTGCCCCTCACCGTCGAGGTCCTCTCCCCCGCCGGTCGCCCGATCCAGGTGACCGCCGACTTGCCGGGGTTCTGGTCCGGGTCGTGGGCCGCGGTCCGCAAGGAGATGATCAGCGCCTACCCGAAGCACGACTGGCCCGCCGACCCGACCGCGGCCGAGCCCACGACCCGGGCCCGCCGCGGCCGCTGACGATCTCCCGGCGGCTGCGGGCGTTCCTCAGCCCTGACGCCACGTGAGCAGGTCACCCTGGCCGGCGAGCATCAGACTGCCCGGCATCACCCGCAGGCGATGGGGTGACAGGCGCAGGATCCCGAACTCGGGGACGGTCGGGGCGGTCCACTGCGGGATGATCGAGGGGTCGTAGCCGACCGGCGCCGGGCCCTCGGCGAACCGGCGCCAGCCTTCGGCCCGCTCCTCGGCGGACTCGTCCCAGGACGTCGCGCAGTCCGCGGTGCAGGTGTCGTGGGTGGCGTCCCAGTAGGTCAGCGAGATCTCGGGCTGGACGGCCAGGTCCCGGGCCTTGGGCGAGCGGGGCGAGGTGGCGATCCAGCCGGTCAACGCCCCGCCGTCGAACTGCCAGATCGGATGGAGGATCCGCGTGTGCGGCCGGCCCTCACCGTCGACGGTGGCCACCGTGCACCAGACGATGCGGTGGGCCATGGCGACGAAGGCCGGGGCGACGGTGTCCAGGGGCTGGCTCATGGCCCGGACGCTAGGTCGCGCAGCTTGACCACCGTGTTCCAGTTGCGGGCGGTGAAGTCGATGTGGCGGACGCCCGGCACGTTCAGGTCCATCTTCGAGCGGCCGGAGCCGTTGGCGTACCAGAGGTACAGCTCGTTCTTGCCCGCGGCGAAGTCGTCGGGGGCGAAGCGGCCCCTGTCCAGGTCGTCGAAGGCCGACGCCGGCACGGCGGCTGACGCGAACGCCACGTGCAGGAACCTCGGCTCGGTCTTCAGCGCCTCGGGGAACGGGTTGGCGTCGATCACGGCATCGAGCTGCTTGGCGGTGCGGATGAGGACGGGCACGGGGAAGCCGAACTCGGCCTGGATGGCGGTCGACAGGTTCGCCTCCAGGTCGACCGCCTTCGTGCGGGGCGCGTCGAACACGATGTTGCCGCTCTGCAGCACCGTCTGCACCTCGGTGTAGCCGAGACCCTCGACCAGGTCCCGGAGCTTGGCCATCGACACCTGGCGCTTCCCGACGTTCACCGCACGCAACAACCCGACGTAGCGCACCGCGCCATGATGCCTCGGTGGGCGTGTGGACCTGTCCCGACTGCGGGCGCAGCTTCGGCCGGAGCGGCCAGAGCCACCTGTGCGTGCCGGCCACGACGGTGGACGAGTGGTTCGCCGACGAGCCCGCCGCGCACCGGGCGATCCACGACCGGATCGTCGAGCACCTGGAGCTCCTGGGTGACGTCCGGGTGGAGGCGGTGGCCGTGGGCATCTTCTACAAGCGCCGGCGGAACCTGGCCGAGCTCCGCCCCCGGGCCGACCACCTCGGCCTGGCGATGGTCCTGCCGGCAGGGCGGGACCACGCCCGCTTCTCCCGGCGCACGAGGATGGACGGTGATCGGACGAGCTACTCGGTCCCGCTGACAGCGCCGGATGACGTCGACGACCAGGTCCGCGACTGGCTCACCGAGGCCTGGGACTTGTGCGGCTGAGGGGCGTCCGGATCCGGCCAGACGTCGGGACCGAGTCGGGGTACAACTGACCCATGCACACGACCGTGATCGACACCCCCACCGGCCTCGTCGAGATCGAGGTCGACGATGACCAGCTGGTCGGGCTCAACTTCGTCGAGACGAGCCTGGCCGATCGGGACGACCCGTCCGGCATGGCCGACGCGCTCCGTCGCTACTTCGACGGCGACCTCGACGCCATCGCCGACCTGCCCGTGCGCTTCGACACGGGCACGCCGTTCCAGCAGGAGGTGTGGCGGGCGCTGCAGACCATTCCGGTCGGCGAGACCATCAGCTACGGCGAGTTGGCCCGCCGCGTCGGTCGGCCCACCGGCTTCCGGGCGGTGGGGTCGGCCAATGGTCGGAACCCCGTCGCCGTGGTCGTCCCCTGCCACCGGGTGATCGCCGCGGACGGCACGCTCGGCGGCTACTCCGGCGGACTGGACAACAAGCGCTGGCTCCTGGCCCACGAAGGCGTCGTCCTGGCCGAGGACCAGCGCCTCCCCGGCCTCGTCTAGACGAACAGCTGCAGGGTGGGCGCGAGGTCGCCCCGGTCCTTGACGACGACATCGTCGAGGTCGAGCCAGCCGGCCATCGTCCGCAGTTCCTCGGCCAGGCGTTCGGCCACCTCGAGGTGATCGACCCCGTCCTCGGCGAACGCCGACTGCACGAGCAGCGCCGAGGCCGCCCGGTCGGCCTTGAGGTCGACGCGGGCGACATAGCGGTCGCCCAGCAGGAACGGCAGCACGTAGTACCCGTAGACCCGCTTCGGCTTCGGCACGTAGATCTCGATGCGGTAGTTGAAGTCGAAGACCCGTTCGACCCGGTCCCGTTCCCACATCACCGAGTCGAAGGGCGACACCAGGGCCGCCGCCTTCACCCAGCGGGGCAGGTGCGCGTCGGGGTGGACGTAGGTGGGCTGCTTCCAGCCCTCGACTCCGACCCGGTCCACGATCCCGTCGTCGGCCATCTCCTCGAGCAGGGGGCGGACGGCCTTGATGGGCAGCCGGAAGTAGTCGCCCAGGTCCTTGGCCGTCCCCACGCCGTGGGCCCGGGCCGAGTGCTCCAGGAGGCCGACCATCGCCTCCCGCTCCGACGGGGTCGGCGCGGCGAGCACGTCAGCGGGGATCACCAGCGCGGGAGCGCAATAGGCCCGCTCGAAGTTCTCCCGGCGGGTGGCGCCCAATCGGCCTTCGTAGAAGAGGTGCTCCAGCGCCGCCTTGTTCTCGTTCCAGTCCCACCACGGCTCCTTCTTGCGCTCGCGCCCGCCCAGGTCGCTGGAGCCGGTGAGCCCCTCGGCCAGGACGAGGCCATGGACCTCGTCGATGAGGTCGGCCCGCTCCTTGGCGAACGTCCGCATGCCGGCCCACCGGTGCTCGCCGGCCATGCGCCAGCGCAGCAGGGGGTGGAAGCGGGCCTGGATGAGCGACGCCTCGTGCCCCCAGTACTCGAAGGCCTCGTGGTCCCGGTAGGCATAGCGGTCGAGCAGCGACCGGTCGTAGGGACCGAGCCGGGAGAACAGCGGTAGGTAGTGGCTGCGGACGAGGACGTTGACCGAGTCGATCTGGATCAGGCCGAGGCGGTCGAACACCTTGCGCACGTGACGACGGTCGACCCGCCCCGGGGGGCGCTTCTCGCCGAAGCCCTGGGCGTAGAGGTGGATCCGCCGGGCCTGGGCCGCGGAGAGGGAGTCGGGTCGGGCCACGGCCGGAGGCTACGGAGCGGTAGCAGGGGTGACGTGGACGGATCCGGACAGGTCAGACGGCGAGCTGCGCCGTGCCGGTGATCGGAGGCAGATCGAGAGGGCTGACCGGGCCGGCGGGGGCGGCGATGACGGCCGGGATGGCGTTGACGATCCGGTTGGCCGCCGATGCGTTGCCACCGCCCGCGGCACCGGGCTCGCCGGGCTCGGTCCCGTGCACGCTGACGGCCAGGTTCGGGTGGCCGGTGAGCTGGACCCGGTGCTCGCCGCCGGGTGAGGTCGACTGCTGCCAGTCGGGGGCGCAGTCGTCGTCGATGCGGGTGATGTGCTCGACGACCAGGAGGGGACGACCGCCGACGACGCCCTGGACCTCGAAGCGGAAGGCGCCCTGGGTCCCGGCCTCGAAGGTGCCCATGCCGGGGACCTCGATGGTGCGCTCGAGCGGGCGCCGCTCGACCTGGATGCGCACGTCGTCGAGGGTCAGGCCCAGCATGTCGGCCAGGACCCGCACCATCGGGGCCCAGACCATCTCCAGCGAGACGTCGAACAGCATCAGCGGGGTCTCGTCCATGGGGCCGCCGAAGCCGATGATCTGGCGGACCACGTCGGGCTGGTCGTAGAGGGCGTAGTTGAAGACCTCCTGGACCCGGATCTCGGTGATCCCGGCGCCGACGCCACTGACCAGGGCAGGCAGGATGTCCAGGGCCCAGCCCGGGTCGATGCCGGACACGAAGACCGACGAGTCGCCGGTGGCGCAGGCCGCCCCGACGGCGTCGAGCAGGTCCCGTGGGGCCGACGGTGGGTGGAGCAACGGGTAGAAGGACGTGGACACGACGTCCTTGCCCGCCTCCAGGCAGGTCAGGAGGTCAGCCAGGGCGTCGTCGGGGCGGGTGTCGCCGGTGGCCGTGTAGACGACGGCGTCGACGTCGTCGGCCACGGCTCGAGCCGGGTCATCGGTCGCCACCACCCCGAGCGGGTCGACGAAGGCCAGCTCGCCGGCGTCGCGCCCCACCTTGTCGGGGTTGGCCACGACCGCCCCGACCAGCGCCAGGTCCCGGTGGGCGGCCACCGCCCGAATGGCCGGCCGACCCGCGTTGCCCGTTCCCCACACGACGACTCGATGCATCGCCGGACGGTAGCCGGGGGCCTCGGGTTGATCATGCAAAGGATCTTTGCAAAGATCCTTTGCATGATCGCCAGGGACCCGACGGAGCTCACCGTCAAACAGCTCGATGCCGCCGCGATGCGTGCCCTCGCCCACCCGCTGCGCATGCGCATGGTCGGGCTTCTCCGGGCCGAGGGCCCGGCCACCGCGAGTGGGCTGGCCGAGCGCCTCGGCGTCAGCAGCGGCCTGACCAGCTACCACCTGCGGGCCTTGGCCGACGCGGCGTTCGTCGAGGACGATCCCGATCACGCCACAAAGGGCCGGGAGCGATGGTGGCGAGCCTCCCAGGACATGACGTCCTGGCGGCCGAGCGAGGCCGGGAGCGATCCCGACGCGGTCGCCGCCGAGCAGTGGCTGGCCGGTTTCGCCGCCCGCCGGAGCATGGAATGGCTGGACGACTGGCTGGACCGCCGTCCGAACGCCGACCCTGCATGGCAGGAGGTCAGCACGGCCAGCGACTACCTCGTCGAGGTCAACCCCGAGGAGCTCGACGACCTGCTCGGCGAGATCGACGCGGTGCTCCAGGCCTGGATGACCCGAACCCTGCCGAACGAGGGTCCCGACCGTGAGGCCGTGGTGGTCCTGATCCAGGGCTTCCCCCGGAACCCGGACGCATGAGCCCGGCCGACGCGCACCGCCGCCGCTTCATCCTGCTGTCGTCGCTGCGTTGGGCCGGCACCGGCTGTGTGATCCCGACCCTGGTCGTGCTCATGCAGAGCCGCGGCCTGACCTTGGCCCAGATCGGCGTGGCGGCCGCCGCCCAAGGCGTGCTGGTCCTCCTCCTCGAGCTCCCCACCGGCGGGCTGGCTGACACCCTCGGCCCCCGCCGGGTGCTCCTGACGTCCGGGGCCGTCGAAAGCCTCGCCCTGGTCCTGTTCATCGCGGCCGACTCGTTCCTGCTGTTCGCCGTGGCGTGGGGGGTCATGGGCGTGTCGAGGGCCCTGGACTCGGGTCCCCTCGAGGCCTGGTACGTCGACCGGGCGCTCCGGCTGGACGAGGCCGCCGACATCGAGCGGGGCATCGCCCACGGTGGGGCGGCCCTCAGCATCGCCATCTCCGGCGGGGCCCTGCTGGCGGCGTTCCTCGTCACCATCGGCCCGATCGCCGGCATCGACGCCCTCGTGCTCCCGGTCGTCGCCGGGCTTTGCTTCTCGGTGGCCAACGTCGTGGCCGTGAGCCGGCTGGTCACCGACGATCCCGCCCGGCACGGCGGCCGGGCCCGCGAAGCGGTGCGGGAGACGCCGACCGCGGTGCGCGACGGCCTGTCCATCGTGCGCGAGAGCCCCGGCCTGCGGGCCCTCGTGCTCATCGAGCTGCTGTGGGGCGCCGGCCTGGTCGGCGTGGAGTTCCTCAGCGGGCCGCGCCTGGTCGAGGTCCTGGGCAGCCCCGAGCAGGGCGTGGCCGTGCTCGGGGTGACCGCGGCGGTGGCCTGGTCCATCTCCGGCCTCGGCGCCGCCGGGACCGGCACCCTGGTCCGGTGGTGCCGGACCCCGGCTCGGGCGGGGGTCGTCACCCGCATCGTCCAGGCCGCCGCCGTGGCCCTCATGGCGGTCGTGGCCGGGCCCGTCGGCCTGATCACCGGCTACCTCGCCTTCTACCTCGTCCACGGCGCCGCCAACGCCGTGCACTACGGGATGGTCCACCGCCTCGTCGACGAGGGCCGGCGCACGACGATCCTGTCCGTCTCCAGCCTGGTCGCCCGGCTGGGCGGCACCGCGGCCGACGTCGGACTCGGTGTCGTGGCCGCCGGGCCCGGCATCGGCACCGCCTTCGCCCTGTGCGCCATCCTCCTGCTCGCCGGTGCCCCGCTCTACCCCGTGGCGGGACGGGAGCTGGCGGCCCGCAACCAAGACGCCCGGGCTGGGCCATGATCAGGCCGTGACCTCCCGCGACCGCTTCCCCGGGCTCGCCGACGGCTGGGCCCGCCTCGACGGCGCCGCCGGGACCCTCATGGTCGACACGGCCATCGACGCCATGACCGACTTCATGCGCTCCCCTTGCGCCAGCAACCTGGGCGGGTCCTTCGCCGCCAGCACGGCGTGCGACGACCTCATGGCGCGGGCTCGGTCGACGGTGGGTGAGCTGGTCGGCCGGGGCGACGGCGACGTCGTGTTCGGCCCCAACTCGACCACCCTGCTCCTGGGATTCACCCGGGCCCTCGGCCGGCTCCTGGGCCCTGGTGACCGGATCGTCTGCACCCAGCTCGACCACGACAGCAACGTGTCGACCTGGATGTCCATGGCCGCCGACGTCGGGGCCGAGGTCGTCCTGTGGCCCCTCAGCGAGGACGGCAACCTCGACCTCGACGTCCTCGACGCGCTCCTGGCCCCCGGGGGCGTGGCGTGGGTGGCGGTCACCGGCGCGTCCAACCTGACCGGGGCCGTTCCCCCTCTCGCGGCCATCGTCGAGCGGGCCCACGCCGCCGGCGCCCGGGTCCACCTCGACGCCGTCGCCCGGGTCCCCCACCTGCGCACGCGCCGGGACGAGCTGGGCGTGGACTCGCTGATGACCTCCTCCTACAAGTGGTACGGCCCCCACGTCGGCGTGCTCGCCCTGACCGCCGACCTGCTCACCACGGTCGAGCCCTACCGCGTCCGGCCCGCCGACTACGAGGGTGCCCCCCGCTTCGAGACGGGCACACCGGCCTTCGAGAGCATCGCCGGGATCACTGCGGCGGCCGAGTTCCTGCTGGGCGAGCCCGACCCGGCCCCCGTCGAGCTGGCCCTGCTCCACCGCCTGGAGACGGGGTTGCGGGGGATGGCCGGCATCGACCTCTACGCCCCCACCGGCGGGGACGAGCGGGCGCCGACCACGATCTTCAACCTCGGCGACCGGGCGCCGGACGAGGTCGCGGCTCACATCGCCTCGCGTGAGGTGTCGGTCTGGTCGGGCGACAACTACGCCAGCGAGCTGGTCGGAGCCCTCGGCCTCACCGAACGCGGCGGCGTGGTGCGGGCCAGCATCGTCCGCTACAACGACGAGTCCGACATCGACCGCCTCCTCGAGGCCGTCGCCGAGCTCACGTGACATCGGTCGGCCTGCGGCCTCCGGGCTCCGCCCATCAGGAGAGCCGTTGAAGCTGCTGCGCTCCGCTGCGCAGCGTCACTCGGCGAGGATGCGCTCGCGCTTGGGGTCGTAGAGGGGAGCCAGGCTGGGGCGGGCGGCGTGGCACTGGCCGGCCACGTCGATGGTCCAGGCGCCAGCATCGATCCAGTCCTTGGTGACCCCCTCGGCGCAGGCGACCGAGCCCAGCCCGACCGAGGCGCCCAGGGTGTGACCGAACGCCCCGGCCCGCAGGTAGCCCACCCACCGGCCGTCGCGGTAGACGCCTTCGCCGCCGAACAGGAGGGGGTCGGGATCGTCCAGCAGGAAGCTCAAATGGCGCTTGGCCGGCGTGCCGGCCGCCTTCTGGGCCACGAGGGCGTCCCGTCCGACGAAGTCGGCCTTGTCCCACCCGACGGTGAAGCCGAGGCCGGCCTCGAGCGGGGTGTCCAGGTTGTCGATGTCGTGCCCGTAGTCCCGGTAGCCCTTCTCCAGGCGCAGGGTGCTCAGCGCCGACAGGCCCGTGGGCACCAGTCCGAGGTCGCCGCCCGCGGCGAAGAGGTGCTCGTACACGCCGCCGGCGAGGTCGGCGGGGACGTGCAGCTCGTAGCCCAGCTCGCCGAGATAGGTCACCCGCAGGGCGAGGACCGGGGCGTAGCCGACTTCGAGGGGCCGGGCGGACAGGTAGGGGAAGGCCGCATTCGAGAAGTCGGCGGGCGACAACCGCTGCAGGAGCGCCCGGGAGTTCGGCCCCTGCACCGTGAACAGCGCCGTGCCCGAGGTGTGCTCGACCACGGCGGCCTCGGCGTCCAGGGCCCGGATGGCGCGGCGGATCATCCACAGGATCCGGGTCTGGATCACGTCGCTGGTGATGACGTTGTAGTGGTCCTCGGCCAGGCGGGTGACGGTGAGGTCGGCCTCCATCCCCCCGCCGGGGTTGCACCACGGCGTGTACACGACCCTGCCGATCTCGGTGTCGACGTCGGCGGCCGAGAGGTGGTTCAGCACCCGGCAGGCGTCGGGCCCGGTGACCCGGAACTTGGCCATGAGGGACATGTCCATGACCCCGACCGCTTCCCGCACGGCCACGTGCTCGAGGCGGGCCCGCTCGAAGGAGTGGCCGCGGGCGAACGCCGTGTCCGGCGTCGGGGGGTCGGGCGTCTGACCGTCACCGGCGAACCAGAGGGGGAACTCCCAGCCCATGGACACGCCGAAGCTGGCCCCCTGAGCCACGAGCTTGTCGTGGATCACGCTGCGGCGGATGCCCCGGGCCGACTCCGGCTCCCAGTTGGGGAAGACGGCGTCCCCGAACAACGCCCCCAGCAGCTCGACGGTGCGATCGGTGCGGTAGGCCCCCGTCGCCTCGAAGGGCAGGGCCCGGTCGACGTGGTAGTGGGTGACGTCCTGGGGGGCGACGCCCTCGGTCATCCACTGCGCCATCACCGAGCCCACCCCACCGCCCAGCAGGATGCCCAGGGAGTTCAGGCCGGCCGCCACCCAGAGGCCGTCGACCTCTGGTGTCGGGCCGAGGTGGGGGTGCAGGTTGGTGGTGAAGGACTCGGGGCCGCAGAAGAGCTGCTTGATGCCCACGTCCTTCAGCGCCGGGACTCGACCCATGGCGTCTTCGACGAAGGGCGCCATCCGGTCCCAGTCCGGGTCCAGGGTGGTGAAGGCGGCGTCGTGGGGGATGCCCTCGGCCTTCCAGGCCGCGCCGACGGGCTCGAACAGGCCGACCAGCAGTCCGCCCCCCTCCTCCCGGTAGTAGCCATAGCGCTCGGGGTCCTCGATGACCGGCAGGTCGCGGTGACAGCCCTCGAAGGGCTCGGTCAGCAGGTAGTAGTGCTCGGCCGCCTGCAGGGGCACGTTGACCCCGGCTGCCGCCGCCAGCTCCCGGGTCCACATCCCGCAGGCCAGGACGACGTGCTCGGCCTCGACCGGCCCCCCGTCGGTATCGACACCGGTCACCCGGCCGTCGCTCACCCGCAGGGCGCTGACGCCCACGCCCTGCACGATCCGGGCCCCACCGTCCCGGGCGCCCCGAGCCAGGGACATGGTGACGTCCACCGGGTTGGCCCGCCCGTCGTTGGGGTTGTAGATCGCTCCCAGGACGTCGTCGACCCGGGCCATGGGCCACATCTCGGCCACCTCGGCCGCCCCGATCAGGTGGCTCTCGATGCCGAACCCTGACTGGAAGGCGTGCTCCCGGCGCATGGCCTCCAGGCGCTGGGGGGACGTGGCCAGGTGGAGGTGGCCGATCTTCATGAAGCCGGTGGCCAACCCGGTCTCGGCCTCGAGGCGCTCGTAGAGGTCCCGGCTGTACTCGCTCATCCAGAGCGTGGTCTCGTCGGTGAAGCCGGCCGAGGTGATGAGGCCGGCGGCGTGCCAAGTCGTGCCCGCGGTGAGCTGGTGGCGCTCGAGCAGGAGGACGTCGGTCCACCCGGCCTTGGTCAGGTGGTAGGCGATGGAGGTCCCGATGATCCCCCCACCGACGATGACGACCTGGGCCCGATCGGGCAGGTCACGGGTGCCGTCGCTCATGGTGCGGCGAGGATAGACGGGCCTCGTCGAGTCAGAATGGGCTGTGGCCACTCGGGGTTTCTTCGGACGCGATCGCGGGGAGCGGGACGAGCGCCTCCCTCCCGGCCAGTACGACACGGGGAACAGCTGGCCCGTGCTCACCGCCGAAGTCACCCCGACGCTGGCCACCGACACGTGGACCTTTCGCATCGACGGTGCGGTCGACCGGCCGACGACCTGGACCTGGGACGAGCTGCACGCCCTGCCCGAGTCGGTCTACGAGGGCGCCATCCACTGCGTGACCACGTGGTCCAAGTTCGACATGACCTGGCGGGGGGTCTCCGTCGACACCCTGCTGGAGGCTGTCGGCCCGCAGGCCTCGGCGCAGTACGCCGTGGTGCTCTGCCACACCGCCTACACGACCAACCTGCCCCTCACCGACCTCACGGGCGGCAAGGCGTGGGTGGCCTGGGAGGCCGACGGGGAGCCCCTCGACCGCCAGCACGGCGGGCCGGCCCGCCTCCTGGTCCCCCACCTCTACTTCTGGAAGAGCGCCAAGTTCGTGGCCGGCCTCCAGCTGATCGACCACGACGAGCCCGGCTTCTGGGAGCGCAACGGCTACCACGACCGGGGCGACCCCTGGTTGGAACAGCGCTACCAGGGCGACTGAGGTGGCCGGCCCCTGGCAGGGCGCCCGGGTCCTGGCCGTACGGGACGAGGCGCCGAGGGTCAAGACCTTCCGCCTCGCCCTCGACGATCCGACGGGCCACCGGGCGGGCCAGCACTACGTGATCCGCCTGACCGCCCCGGACGGCTACACCGCATCCCGCTCGTACTCGGTGGCCTCCGCCCCCGACGGGACCGGCGAGTTCGAGCTGACCGTCGAGCGCCTGGAGGACGGCGAGGTCTCGGGCTACCTGCACGACGTCGTCGAACCGGGCGACGAGCTCGAGGTCCGGGGCCCCATCGGCGGCTGGTTCGTCTGGGAGGACGGTCCCGCCCTGCTGGTCGGCGGCGGCTCGGGTGTGGTCCCGCTGATGGCCATGCTCCGCCTGGCCCGGGCCACGGATCGGTCCCACCTGGTCCGTCTGGTGGCGTCCGTGCGGACGCCGACGGACCTCTACTACGCCGAGGAGCTCCCCGGCCCCGAGGTCACCGTGGTCCACAGCCGGATCGCCCCACCCGGCAGCACCCGTCCGGTCGGCCGGATCCAGGCCGACGACCTCGCTCCCGCCGCCCCTCTCGTGGCCGAGGGCGCCACTGCTTACGTCTGCGGCTCGACGGGCTTCGCCGACGCCGCCAGCACGCTGCTGGTCGACGTCGGCTGGCCGGTCGAACGCATCCGGGTCGAGCGCTTCGGCGCCACCGGCTGAAGCGCTCTACGCCTGTCGGGGAGCGCAGGCGGCGCTGATGGCGGCGATGTGGGTGTGGTCGGTGCCACAGCAGCCGCCCACCACCCGGAGCTGGGGATGGACCGCACGTAGGTCCCGGTAGAGGGCCGCCAGTTCGGCCGGGTCACCCCGGTCCAGTTCCTCGGCGACGTCCAGCTCGGCGTGGGTCATGCGGGAGGCGTTGGCCCGGAAGCCACCCAACCGCTGCGTCCAGGCGGCGGCGGGATCGAGGACCGGCCCGACGTGGTCGGGATGGGCGCAGTTGACCATGAAGTAGGCGGCGCAGCCGTCAGTGGCGCCGTCCACCGCCTCGACCGCCGCGCCGAGGGCCTCGCCGCTCGGCAACGTCCCGTCGGTCTCCACCGTGAAGGAGATGACGACCGGCAGGCCTGCCGCACGGGCCGCCTCCACGATCCCGATGGCTTCGGCCCCGTTGGTCATCGTGATCGCCGTCACGAGGTCCACCCCCGCGTCGGCGAGGGCCTCGACCTGCACCGCGTGGTACTGGCGGGCGTCGGCCACCGGCATGAGCTCGCCGGCCACGTAGCCGTCGCCCCGGGGGCCGATGCAGCCGCTGATGAGGACGGGGCTGGATGCCGTGCCGTGGCGGAGGCGCACCTCCTGCAGGAGGGCGACGGCCTCGTGGTTCAGTCGGGCCAGGCCCGCCTCGTCGATCCCCTGGCGGGCGGCCCAGTCGGGGCTGGCCCGCCAGGTCGGGGTCTCCAGGATGATGCCGACGCCGTCAGCCACGGCGATCGCGGCATACCGGTCGTAGTAGCGGACCAGTGCCGCCCGACCCGCCGGGTCGTCCACCAGCGTGAAGGCGGCGAAGTCGGCCAGCTCGATGCCGTCGTCGAAGATGAGCGTGGTCTCGAGTCCGCCGTCGGTCAGGAAGACGCCCGCTTCGAGTTGCGGCAGGGCCGAGGATCCAGTGGGCATCGGGAAACCTCCAGGGGTCGGTGTACCCCACCGGAAAGGTAGACCGTCCGCTCGTGCGGCCCGGGCGGTGGGAATCCTCGGGGGCTCCCGACCGTTGCACGTAGTCCATGACCTCTGGCCACACCGTCACCATCGCCCCCGGCACGAACCACGTGGAGGTCCACGTGGACGGCGAGAAGGTCGCCGAGAGCGACCGCCCGCTGCTCCTCGAGGAGACCGGCCTGCCCACCCGCTACTACCTGCCCCGGGAGGATGTGGCCCTCGAGCGCTTCCGGAAGACGTCGTTCCACACCACCTGCCCGTTCAAGGGCGAGGCCTCCTACTGGTCCATCGAGATCGGGGGCACGACCCACGACGGGATCGTGTGGAGCTACGAGGACCCGATCCCCGGCGCCGAGGCCATCACCGACCACCTGTCGT
>DATDAH010000183.1:0-8492 GCA_036525535.1 Acidimicrobiales bacterium | reverse complement strand
CGGGGGATGCCCCGGTGGTCGCGGCGTCGGCCGCGGCTCTGCTGCGGAGCAACGGGACGGACGCCGAGATCGCCGCCCGCCCGGCGCTGCGGACCCCGGATCGGATCTGGACCCACGGCGAGGTGTACGCCGAGGCCTGCCGCTATGCCACCCTGTTCCAGGACCGACTGCCGGCCGGCCGGCCTCCCCACGTCGGCGTGCTGGCCGACAACATCCCCGAGTACCTCTTCACCTTCGCCGGAGCGGCCCTGATCGGGGCGACCGTCGTCGGCCTGAACCACACCCGCCAGGGCGAGCACCTGTTGCGGGACCTGCACCACGCCGACGTGGGTCTCGTCATCACCGAGCCGGCCCACGGGGCCGACCTCGACCCGATCCGGTCCGACCTCGGCCTGCCCGCCGAGAGCGTGCTCCTCGCCGGCCCCGAGCTCGAAGCGGCCCTGCCCGCCGACGCCGCCGACCTCGGCCACGAGCCTGACCTTGACACGCTCTGGGCGCTCATCTTCACCTCGGGGACGTCGTCAGCGCCCAAGGCGGTCATCTGCACCCAGCGCCGCCTCCTCGTGACCGGCAACCGCATGCGGATGCTGATGGACATCGGGCCCGACGACGTCGGGTACGTCTGCATGCCCCTGTTCCACTCCAACGCGGTGATGGTGGGATGGGCTCCGTCGATCGTGGCTGGGGCCTCGGTCGGCCTGGCCCGGCGCTTCAGCGTCAGCCAGTGGCTGCCCGACATCCGCCGCTACGGAGCCACCTGGTTCAACTACACGGGCAAGCCCCTCAGCTACCTGGTGGCGTCGCCGGAACAGCCCGACGACGCCGACAACCCGCTGCGGGTGGCGTTCGGCAACGAGGGGGCCCCGGACGTGGTCGAACGCTTCTCCCGGCGCTTCGGCGTCCGGGTGATCGACGCCTTCGGCGCCACCGAGGGCGGCATCGCCGTCAACCGCGAGGAGAACATGCCGGCCGGCGCGCTCGGTCGCGCCAGTCGGGCGGTGCAAGTCGTCGACGAGGACGGGGTCGAGAAGCCGGTGGCCCGCCTCGACGCCGACGGTCGCCTGCTCAACCCTGAGGACTGCGTGGGCGAGATCGTCAACACCGCCGGCAGCGGCCCCTTCGAGGGCTATTACAACAACGACGAGGCGAACGAGAAGACCACCCGCAACGGCTGGTACTGGAGCGGCGACCTCGGCTACCTCGACGACGACCGGTTCCTCTACTTCGCCGGGCGGACGGCGGACTGGATCCGCGTCGACGGGGAGAACTTCCCGGCCGGGCCGGTCGAGGACGCCTTGGTCCGACACCCCGACGTCATCGTGGCCGCCGTCTACGGGGTGCCCGACGTGGCGGCCGGTGACCAGGTGATGGCCACGGTCGTGGTGCGGGAGGGGGTGTCGCTCGACCCGGCCGACCTGGGGAGCTGGATCGACGCTCAGGGCGACCTCGGTCCCAAGTGGCGGCCCCGGTACGTGCGGGTCGCCCGGGAGGTGCCGACCACGGGGACCAACAAGGTCCTCAAACGGGACCTCGCCCTGCAGAAGTTCCGGTCCGACCGGGTCGGCAGCGACCCCGTCTGGCACCGGGACCGCGGCGAGGTGGCCTACCGGCCGTTCACTGCCGACGACGAGGCGCAGTTCCTGGCCGACCTGACGGCCGCCGGGCGCCAGCGCTTCTGGGACCTGTAGCCCCGATGGACCTTGCCTTCAGCGCCGCCGAGCAGGCCTTCGCCGCCGAGGTCCGGGCCTGGTTGACCGCCGAGCTCGAGCCGCCGCCGGCGTTCGCCGACGCCGCGGAGGAGATCGCCTGGGGGCGGGCCTGGCAGGCCCGCCTGGCCGCCGACCGCTGGGTCGGGATCCAGTGGCCGTCGGCGTACGGAGGCCGGGACGCCACGCCGGTCGAGGTCGCCCTGTTCAACATGGAGTACGCCCGGGCCCGCGCCCCCCAGCCGGTCAATCGGGTCGGCATCAACCTGGCCGGCCCGACCCTGCTGGCCCACGGCACCGACGAGCAGAAGGCCCGCTGGCTGCCGTCGATCCTCGACGCCAGCGAGCTGTGGTGCCAGCTCTTCAGCGAGCCCGACGCCGGGTCCGACCTGGCGTCGCTGACCACCCGGGGCGTGCCCACCGACGGGGGTTGGCTGGTCAGTGGCCAGAAGGTCTGGACCTCGTACGCCGGCTTCGCCCGGTGGGGGATCGCGCTGGTCCGCACCGATCCCGACGCGCCCCGCCATCGCGGGATCTCCTATCTCGTGGTGGACATGGAGGCCGACGGCATCGAGATCCGCCCGCTCGTGCAGATCACGGGGGAGGCCGAGTTCAACGAGGTCTTCCTGGAGGAGGTCTTCGTCCCCCAGGACCACCTGGTCGGCGGCCTGCACCAGGGCTGGGCCGTGGCCAACACGACGCTGGCCCACGAGCGGGGGACGTCGTTCCCGTTCAAGGAGCAGGTCGTCCACGAGACGTACCTGGCCGAGCTCTACGACCTGGCCCTGCGCAATGGTCACCTGGACGACATCGAGGTGGCGGACGGCCTGGCTCAGGCCTTCGTCCTGCTCCGGCTGCTGCGGCTGCACAACTGGCAGACCCTCTCCCGGCTCGGCCAGGGCATTCCACCCGGCCCCGAGTCCAGCCTCGTGAAGCTGGCCTGGACCGACATGACCCAGCACCTTTCCTGGGTCGCGCTGCGGGTGGTGGGCGAGGCCGCCCCGATCGACGAGGGCCCCTGGCCCCACCAGTGGCTCTGGTCCCAGGCCGCCTCCATCGCCGGCGGCACCAGCGAGGTCCAGAAGACCATCCTCGCCGAACGCCTCCTCGGCCTCCCCCGGGGCTGATCGACGGGGTCACCGAGGCAACGACGGGGGCCGGCCAGGCCCGTGGGTTGCCATCGGTTCGCCCAGGGCTAGGCGGGGAAGCGTTCGTCCAGCCACGTGGCGACTTCGGCGGCGGCGTCGGCACCGGTGTCGGTGGTGAGGTCCCCGAGACGGCCGTCGAAGGCGTGGTCGCCGTCGGTGACGATGAACGTGGTCACGTCGACACCCGACCCGGCCAGCGCGGCGCCGAACCGCTCGGTCTGGGCGATGCTGATGAGGCCGTCGACGTCGCCGTGGAACAGGAGCACGGGGCCGGTGGCGTTGACCGCCTGGGACACGGAGTCGGCGTGCACCCACCGCCGGGTCGCCGGGCGGTCGCCGGTGTCCGGGAGACCGCCGTAGTAGCGCTCGGCCTCCAAGGTGTCGCCGTCGTAGTAGCCGTAGAAGCCGATGAGCCCGGCGGCGTCGTCGGCGACGTCCGGCCAGACGTCCGGTCCCTGGAACCACGAGTCACCGGGGGTGACGAAGGCCTGAGCGGCGAGGCGGGCGCCGGCGGAGCTGCCGTGGAGGAGGATGCGCTGCGGGTCGTAGCCCAGCGGCTCGGCCTGAATCCGCGCCCACTGGATGGCGGCCTTCATGTCCTGCTCGGGCCGGGGGTAGACGGGCTCGGGGGAGCCGTCGCCCAGCAGCGTGTAGTCGATCGACAGGGTGACGAAGCCCTGCGCCCGGTACCAGTCGGCCCACTCCCGCGTGGTCGAACGGTCCCCGCTGTAGCCCCCGCCGCCGTGGACGAGGATGACCGCGCCGCGGGGGTCCCCGGCTGGTCGGCAGAGGTCCGCCCGGTGGGCCTCCGACGCTGTCGGCGGCGTGTAGGTCACCGTCCCGCACCGCCCCAGCGCGACGTCCGGCGCCGGAACGTTGGGTGCGTCCGCCGCGTCGCCCTCGTACGGGATGGACCGACTGGAGTCGAGGCCCTCGTCGATGCCTGGGGTGCGGTTGGGCCAGTAGACGACGCCGGCCAGGCCCACGAAGGCCACGAGGGTGAGCGCGACCACCCAGGGGCCCCAGTTCCGCTTCGGCATCGCCGTTCCCATCGGCCGCCGCCCGCCCACCCTGAACCCGGACCCGCGGCGACTCGGACCGCCGCGGCGCCACGCGCTCGATGACCGATGGCACGGAGGGGGCCAGGGGGCCCTCCTCCGAGGATCATGAGTGGCCACCCACGGTGGCGCTTCGCCGCCGGCACGCCCCCGACGACCAGCAACCCGACCCCACGCCCCCGTCGGTGCCGTCGTTGTCGTTCCTGGTGGCCCGACGGCGAGACCTCGACCGTCAGTCGGGTTCGCCGGGGACGGGGCCGTACCAGAACCGGGCCCAGGTGCCGTCGGGAGCGATGGAGGTGCGCCAGCCGGCGTAGCCGCCGGACTCGGCCCAGCCGAAGATGCCCGCCTCGCCGACCACCTCGAGCAGGTCAGCCCGTTCCCCGGCATCGGCGGCGTCGGCGTCGGGCCAGTCGACGGCGGTCGGCCAGGTGATGAGCTCCCCGCCCTCGGTGCCCTGGCGGGTGGAGGCCAGGCCCAGGAGGCCGGCCAGCGGGCGGAGGATGGCGATGCCGTCCCGCTCGCGCTCCCGCCATTGACTCACGGGGACGACCTCGCCCTCGAACCGGATGTCCACGCCGTCCTGGCGGGCCAGGCGACCCAACTCCCGGTAGTCACAGGCCACGGCGGCGTCGATGAGCTCCTGGCGCCGGACGGCGACCGGCGACGGGAGGCCGTCGCTGTCGACCGGGCCGACGACCATGCCGTCGGCCGAGCAACGTCGCCCGGGCACGGTCTCGTCGGTCAGCTCGGGCCGCTCCCCGCCGACGCACGCGGTGGCCAGTCCGGCGACCACCAGCACCACGACGACCGCCGTCCGCCTCACCCCGCGCAGGCTAACCCCACGGTTCTGGCACCCGATCGGTGGTCAGGGCCGACGAATCGGGTGCCAGAACGCGTGTGGGCTACGCGAACTTCAGCTGGAAGGTGACCCGCTGGGCGTCGGGGTCGGGTACCAGTTCGCCGACCGACACCACGCAGTCGTGCTCGGCGTCACAGGTGACGCCGGCCTCCGTGTTGGTGGTCATGGTCTGCCCGGCGGCGACGACGTAGGTCGTCGACACGGCGCCGTCGGCGTCCGAGGTGACCGAGCCGACGGCCCGCAGGTTGCAGTGCTCGGCCCCGGTCGTCTCCATGTTGTTGTCGGGATCGCCCTCACTGGCGCACTGGGTGATGCCGAGGTCGAGGTTCGGTTCGAAGCCCGTGGCCTCGATGGCGATCTCGTCGCCGTCGGCCAGACCCTCCGCGGGGGTCACCGAGCCCGTGCAGTCGGGCACGGTCTCCCCGCACTCGGCTTCGCCGGGCGCGGTCACGGCCGCGGTCGTGGTCGTGGTGTCCGCGACGGACGTCGTGGTCTCCTCGGCCGCGGCGGTCGTGTCCGAGGCGGCATCGTCCTCGCCGCTGTCGTCGCTGCTGCAGCCGGCGGCCACCATCAGGACGACGGCTACCGCCAGCATCCCTTTCCCCCATTGCTTCCTCATCGCGTTACCTCCCGTTGTTGATGGCTTCGAGAGCTCGGACCGGGGCGCCCGCCAGGCGGGGGCCCTCGGTGTGCAGATGGCAGTGGACCCGGCCGCCGTCGGGCAGGGTGAAGGCCGGCGGGTCCACCGTCCGGCAGATGTCCAGGACATGGGGGCACCGGGGGTGGAAGTGGCAGCCCGCCGGCGGGTGCAACGGGCTGGGTACGTCGCCCTGCAGCACGATGCGTCGCCGGGCCCGCTGCCGGGTCGGGTTCGGCACCGGCACGGCGGACACGAGGGCTTCGGTGTACGGGTGGGTGGGGGCGTCGTGGACGGCGGCGGCGGGGCCTTCCTCGACCACGCGGCCCAGGTACATCACCGCGATGCGGTCGCTGACGTGACGGACCACCGACAGGTCGTGGGAGATGAAGAGGTAGGCCAGGCCCTGCTCGGCCTGCAGGTCGGCCAACAGGTTGATGACCTGGGACTGCACCGACACGTCCAGGGCGCTGACGGGCTCGTCGCAGACGACCAGGTCCGGGCGCAGCGCCAAGGCCCGGGCCACGGCGATGCGTTGACGCTGCCCGCCCGAGAACTCGTGCGGATAGCGGTCGACGACGCCGGCGTCGAGGCCGACCTGGTCGAGGAGCTCGACGACCCGGGTGGTCAGGTCGGCGCCCTCGAGCTTGTGGACCTGGAGCGGCTCGGACACGATCTGGGCCACGGTGAAGCGGGGGCTGAGCGAGGCGTACGGGTCCTGGAAGACCATCTGGATCCGCCGCCGCGCCGTCCGCAGCTCGGCCCCGGACAGCGCGGCCAGGTCGGCGCCGGCGAAGACCACCTGTCCGCCGGTCGGTTCGATGAGACGGGTGACGAGGCGGGCCGTCGTCGACTTCCCGGACCCGCTCTCACCGACCAGGCCCAGCGTCTGCCCGGCCTGGATCTCGAGATCCACGCCGTCCACGGCCCGCACGTGCCCGATGACGCGCCGCAACACGCCGCTGCGCACGGGGAAGTGCTTCTCCAGGCCCCGCACCGAGAGGAGCGTCTGGGTGGTCACGTGGTGCCCGCCAGGTGGAGCTCGGCCGCCCGAACGCAGCGGACGCCGTCGGCCAGTTCGACCGGCGCAGCCCGGCACCGGTCCTGGGCGTGCGCGCAGCGGTCGGCGAAGTGGCAGCCTCGGGGCCAGGCGGCCGGGTCGGGGACCTGGCCCGCGATGGTGGCCAGGCGCTCGCCCGGCGTCGCCGACTGGGGGAGGGCCCGGACCAGCGCCTCGGTGTAGGGGTGCTTCGGGTGAGCGAACAGCTCGTCGACCGTCGCCCGCTCCACGATCTGGCCCGCGTACATGACGGCCACGTCGTCGGCGATCTCGGCCACCACGCCGAGGTCGTGGGTCACGAACACCATGGCCATCCCCAGCTCGTCCCGCAACGAGGCCAGGAGGTCGAGGATCTGAGCCTGGATGGTCACGTCCAGGGCCGTGGTCGGCTCGTCGGCCAACAGCACCCGGGGCTCACACGCCAGGGCCATCGCGATCATGGCCCGCTGGCGCATCCCCCCGGACAGCTCGTGGGGGTAGCTGCGGGCCCGGGCGCCCGGGTCGGGGATGTCGACCCGTTCGAGGGCCTCGACCGCGGCCAGCATCGCCGCCCTGCGCCCCAGACCCTGGTGGACCCGGAGCATCTCGGCGATCTGGTCGCCCACGGTGAAGGCGGGATTCAGGCTCGTGTCGGGCTCTTGGAAGATCATCGCCATCTCCCGCCCCCGGATGGCCCGCATCGCCCCGGGTGGCAGGTCGACCAGCTCCCGGCCGTCCAAGCGGATGGAACCGGAGGCGATGCGTCCGGTCCGCCGAGGGAGGAGGCCCATCAGGGCCAGGGCGGTGACCGTCTTGCCGCAGCCGCTCTCGCCCACCAGGGCCAGGGTGCGCCCCGCCGGGAGGGACAGGTCCACGCCCTCCACCACCCGGACCCAACCGTCGCCCCGGGCGAACTCGATGCCCAGGTTCCGCACCTCGATCAAGCCGTCGGCCCCGTCGGCGCCACCGTCCGGCTCCGCTTCCACCCCCGGCGTCCGGGGCACCGGCCCGGCTCGGCCCAGTGAGTCCCGCAGGCCGTCACCGATCAGGTTGAAGGCCAACACCGTGAGGGTGATCGCCGCGCCCGGGACGAAGATCTGCCACGGGACCACGAGGACGTACTGGAACGCGGTCTGGAGCATCCGGCCCCAGGTCGCGGTGGGCGGTGGCGGGCCGGCCCCCAGGAACGCCAGCCCGGCCTCGGCCAGCAGGGCGAAGCCGAGGCTGACCGCGACCTGGATGATCAGCGGGGAGGCCACGTTGGGCAGCACATGGCGGGCGGCGATGCGCCCGGATGGGGTGCCCACCGATCGGGCGGCCTCGATGTAGGTCTCCTCGCGGACGGCCAGCACCTGGCCCCGGATGAGGCGGATCAGGCTGGGGATGAAGACCAGCCCGATGGCGAGGACGAGGTTGAACATGCTGTTGCCGCGCAGGGACACGATCGCCAGCGCGACCACGAGCGGGGGGAAGGCGAAGGCGGCGTCGGTCAGGCGCATGATCACGGTGTCGGTCCGTCCGCCCCGGTAGCCGGCGAGGAGGGCCAGGGGCAGGGCGAAGGCCACCGCCAGGGTGACGATCCCGGTGCAGGCGATCAGCGAGTTCCGGGCCCCGAAGATCACCCGGCTCAGGAGGTCCCGGCCGACGTCGTCGGTGCCCAGCCAGTGAGCGGTGGAGGGCCCGGTGTTGATCAGGTCGGACAGCTGGTTGGGGGGATAGGGCGCGAGCAGGGGGGCGAACACAGCCATGGCGATGACCGCGAGGAGGATGGCCAGGCCCACCATGCCCGGGCGGTGGCGGCGGAAGCGGCGGGCCAGGAGGCGCCAGGAGCTGGTCGCCGCCGCGGCGGCGTCGACCTCGCCGATCCGCTCGGCCTCGTTCAGGATCGCCGTCACGTGACCCGGACCTTCGGGTTGAGGACGCCGTAGAGGATGTCCACCACCAAGTTGATGAACACGAAGATGACGGCGACGAGCAGCACGACGCCCTGGATAACCGGGAGGTCCCGGCTGGTGATGGCCTCCAGCATGTACTGCCCGATG
>DATDAH010000182.1:0-5639 GCA_036525535.1 Acidimicrobiales bacterium | reverse complement strand
GTCGCCTTGGCCCAGTCGGTCGTGATCACCATGCGGATCAGCTTTCTGCGGCGGCGATTTCGGCGCGGAGCGCCTTCAGCGCGTCGGCGTAGATCTCCGAGAAGGTCGGGAACGGCTGAATCGTGTCGCGCAGCAGGTCCAGGGGAAGGTGGGCGCGGATGGCCAACGTGGCCTGCTGGAGCCACTCGCCGGCCTCCGGTCCGAGCGCGTACGCGCCCGTCAGGCGCTCGCCGTCGCTGAGGAGAGTCAGGAAGCCGTTGGACGCGGCGTAGGCGCGTGTGTAGGTGGCGGTCTTCGCGACGCCCGAGACCGGCGCACTGGCCATGAAGGAGGCCTCGAGCGCCCCGACCGCAGCGGCCTGCGGATCGGTGAAGACGACGCGCGGGAGGGCTTCGTAGTTGGCTTCGCGGGGATCGCCCAGGATGTTCGCGGCAACGATGTCGCCCTGGTACTTGCCGGTTGTCGTCAACGGCCAGATGCCGGTGACGTCGCCGATGGCCCAGAGCCGGTCGCCAGCCCGCAGCTGCGCGTCGACGGGAATCCCGCTCCGGTTGGCCGCGATGCCGACGGTCTCGAGCCCGATGCCGTCGACACGGGGTCGGCGACCGGCCGCAACGAGCAGGCGATCACCGCGCAACTCGCGGGTGTTGTCGATGTCCAGGACGTAGTCATCGCCGTCACGCCGCGCCTCGGTCACGTCCACGCCGAGCACCAGGTCGATGCCATCGCCGCGCAGGACGTCGCCGAGGGCCTCGCCCAGCGGTGCAGGCTCACGGGAGAGCAGGCGCCCGGCGCGGTCGACGAGCGCCACCTCGCCGCCGAGGCGGTGCACGGCCTGGGCCATCTCGACGCCGACCGGACCGCCGCCCAGGATCAGCAGACGGCGGGGGACGGCCGTCATCGCGGTCACCTCGCGGTTCGTCCAGACGCCCTCGAGCGCCGAGAGACCCGGAATCGGCGGCACGATCGGTTCCGCGCCGGTGGCCACGACGACGTGCTCGGCAGTGTGGCGCACGCCGTCGATGTCGACTGCGCCTTGTCCGGCGAGCCGACCGTCCCCCCGCAGCAGGTCGATGCCCTGGTCGCTGAGCCACTTCTCGGCACTGGTGTCCGTGTGGTTCGAGACCATGAAGTCACGCCAGTCGAGCGCGGCCGCGACATCGACCTGCGCGCTCGCCGCCGCCTCGTTGGCGTTGTGCGCGGCCTCACCCGGGCGAAGCAGGGTCTTGGACGGGATGCACGCCCAGTAGGAGCACTCGCCACCGACGAGCTCGCGTTCGACGACCGCGACGCGCAGACCGCCCTCCGCCAGCGCGCCGGCGCAATGCTCGCCGGGTGCGCCGGCACCGAGGACGATGACGTCGTAGTCGGTCACGACGGGAGCTCGTCGCCAGCCTGCTCCGCCCGCATGTACGCGGCGTACCACTCCGGCCAGTTCTCGTCGCGCTGCCCGGTGCGCTGCTCGTGGTCGCCGTGGGCGGCCTCCGCACGCCGAAGCGCGCTCGCCAGGTCTGCGGTGGATGCGAATTCCGTCGGAGCGGCGTGGATCCGGCCGGGCAGTCGGTTCGTGATCTCCTGCAGCAGCCAGCCGTTGCCGTCCGGGTCGCTGAATGTGGCGAAGGAGTTGTAGCTGGCGTGATCGGGCGCGGGCCCGCTCACGCGACCGCTCGTGCCGTCGGGCTGGAACTGAGCGCCCGGGGTCTCGGGGTGGAACACCTCGCTCGCGTCGACGCCGTGCGCGACGAGATCGTCGCGGGCGGCGTCGATGTCGGAGACGATCAGGTACAGACCCTGGGCCGAGCCGGGCGCGGCCGACGTCATGTTCGTGCCGAATTGAACCGAGCACCCCGACGCGGGCGGCGTGAATTGGACGACCCGGAAGCCGTTGTCGAAGGAGAAGTCGGCGTCGAGCCTCCACCCGAGGCTCTCGTAGAACTCCTTCGCGCGCTCGACGTTCGCTATGGGGATGACGACAGCCTCGAGCTTCATGTCGGCTCTCCCGACGCTCGCACCACTCGTCGCGCTACTCGGGACTTCGGTGGCGCTCATGGCTGCCTCCCGGGCTCGTGTCAAAGAACGACGGTCGCGCTTCGCCTCTTGCCGGTCAACTGCCGGCCGTGCACGAGCGACCATGCGCGCGGTTGGCGGACCTGCGCCCGGGCTCTGGTCGACCTGCCAGCGCACCCCGGGCCGCCGGGGCCTCGTCTGAACGGGTGGAGGACGTCCCGCTTCGTGATGAAGGACGGCCGGCGTTCACCAGTCGGCGAGCTTGTCCACGAAGAGCTGTCGAACACCGTCGATGTGACTGGTGAGGTCCGCGGCCGCCCAACCGGCAACCGGCACGGGCTCCAGGACCGCAACGTCGACGGTGCCGCGGTGCGTGATCGCGCCGGCGCGGTTCGCCACCTGATCGGCATTGCGGATCACGATCGGCACGATCGGCGTGTTCGCCTCCATCGCCATGCGGAACGGGCCCTTCTTGAACGGGCCGAGCTCACCCGTCCTCGAACGCGTTCCTTCGGGAGCGACAAGGACCGAGACGCCGCTGTGCAGGAGCTCGGTCACCGGGGCCAAGCCTTCGATCGCCTTCTCCGAGCTCGACCGGTCGATGAACGCGACGTTCGGCATGAGCCACTGCATCGCGGGGGCGAGCGGGCCGGCGATCTCCTTCTTGGCCACCGAGCCCCAGTCGCGATGCACCAGCTTGATGGCGATGTAGGGGTCGAAGTTGTTGCGGTGGTTGTAGACGAAGACGGCCGGGCGTTGTAACCAGAGGTTCTCCTCGCCTTGCACGTCCAGCTTCACCCCCGTGATGGTGAAGAACCGTTCGACGAAGGTCGGTACGCCGTACCCCACGATCGTCTGACGGTCCCGGTTCAGCACGCCCATCGCGACGCCGCCGAGCATCGAGGGCAACAACGTTCCGTACGCCGCCATGGTCCGCAACAGCGACGTCACCTCGGGCGGCGAGTCCGACGTGCGGTCGTCCCCACTCATGCGGGGGTGCTCTGCCGGATCGAGCGTAAGGATCCCAATTCGACCGTTCCTCCCTCGGCCCCCATCGGCCATGCGAGCGACTTGATCTCCACGTGCTGGTCGAAAATGCGGTCGGTGCGGCGAGCGTACGCTCCCGCCCGCCGGCCGACCCGCGTCCGAGAGTGGGCACCGTCGTTCGGTCTCCAGCGTCAAGCGCGACATCAGGGTGTGACCCGACGTTCAGCCGACGCGCGAGTGCCGGTGCGTCGGACCAGGATGGTGGACTCCATCCCGGTGGAATGCGATGAGGAGGTCTCGGTGGCGACGTCGGTGATGTGGTTTCGCCGGGACCTGCGGCTGTCGGACAACCCGGCGTTGGTGGAGGCGGTGGCCGACGCGGGCCGCGGCGAGGGCGTCGTGGCGTTGTTCTGCCTCGACGATCGCCTCGTGCGGTCCTCGGGTACCCCGCGAGAGGCGTTCCTGTACCGGTGCCTTCGGGCTCTCGACGAGTCGATCGGGGGGAGGCTCGTCGTGCGCCGTGGTGACCCGGCTGAGGTCGTGCCCGCGATCGCCGCCGAAGCGGGTGCGGAACGGGTGCATGCGGCCGCCGACTTCGGCCCGTACGGCTCGGCCCGCGACGACCTCGTGGAGCGAAACCTCGCCGATGCCGATGTCGAGCTTCGCTTGGTCGGGAGCCCCTACGCGGTGGCGCCGGGCACGGTGCTCACTGCGGCTGGCGAGCCATACAAGGTGTTCACGCCCTTCTCGCGAGCGTGGCGAGCGGTCGGATGGGACGCGCCGCAGCGGGCACCGGCCGCGGTGCGCTGGGTCGAGGTCGCCGAGCGCTTCGGCATTCCGACGGAACCGGCGTGCGACGCGACGCTTCCCGTCGCCGGCGAGCCCGCGGCCAAGCGAGCGGCCCGCCGGTTCTGGGACCGGACGCTTGAGGACTACGACCGCCTCCGCAACCTGCCAGGGGCCGACGCCACGAGCCGCCTGTCGCCGCACCTGAAGTTCGGCACGATCCATCCCCGGCAGCTCCTGGCGAAGCTCGGAAGCTCGAAGGCCCATGGCACGTTCCGCACGGAGCTGTGTTGGCGGGAGTTCTACGCCGACGTGCTGTATGCCCGACCCGACACGGCCTGGCAGAGCCTTCAGCCGGCGATGCGGGCCATGCCGGTCGACGCGGGCGCCGACGCCGATGAGCGCTTCCAGGCCTGGGCCGAAGGTCGGACGGGTTTCCCGTTCGTCGATGCCGGCATGCGTCAGCTGCTGGCCGAGGCGTGGATGCCCAACCGGGTGCGCATGGTGGTCGCCAGCTTCCTGGTGAAGGATCTCCACCTCGACTGGCCGAGAGGCGCAGCTCATTTCATGGCGCATCTCGTCGACGGCGATCTGGCGTCCAACCAGCACGGGTGGCAGTGGACTGCTGGCACCGGCACGGATCCTGCGCCGTACTTCCGGATCTTCAACCCCATCAGCCAGGGTGAGCGATTCGACCCCGACGGCGCCTACGTCCGCCGGTGGGTGCCTGAGCTGCGAACGGTGTCCGATCGCTTCGTCCACCGGCCCTGGGACGACCCTGCGGGACCGTCCGAGGGCTACCCGCCGCCGATGGTGGACCACGGGGTCGAGCGCGAGGAAGCCCTGCGCCGGTACGCGACCACCCGCTGAACCCGCCGACAGATCGGCAGTTCAGCCCGTACCAATGCGTACCGGATCGTGCCCCTACGCTGGCGTTGCTCGCCTCAACGAGCTTTGCCGTCCCAACGCGTGAACCCTCGTACCGCGCTGCCACCGAGGCCGAAGCCAAGGAGGGCGCCGAGCTCGATGCCGAGATGGCCCGCCGTCCACCAGGAGATGGAGGCCGCCAGTGTGCTCGTCACCGGGATCGGCCTGGAGAACGACACCGCGGCGACGACGCTCCGGGCCCGGGCCGGCGAGCGCGTCCTCACCGACGGGCCGTTCGCCGAGACCAAGGAGCTGCTGTTCAGCTTCATGATGATCGACGTCGAGGATCTGGACGCCGCCGTCGAGTGGGCGGCCAAGATGCCGTGCGTCGAGTACGCCTCGGTCGAGATCCGGCCCCTGTCCGTCGGCTCGCAGTGACCGACGTCGCCGCCGGACCGGCCGTGCTGGCCCCGCTCGACGCCGACGAGCGCCTCCGGGACCACGCACCGCGCTGGGCGGCGCGGGCTGACCTCTGCCGGCGGGCCGGCGACGTCGATGGCGCGCACGAGGCGTACGCGCGGGCCATCGACCTCACGGACAACGAGGCCGAGCGCCGGGCTCTGCGGCGCGCTCAGTCGGGCTCACGGTGGTCCTCGACACGGCCTGACGGACGAAGACGTCGAGAGCTACGACATCTCGTTCCGAGCCTTGACAATCTTTCTTGTCAAGGCGTACTTTTGGGGTCCGTGGACGACGTTCGAGTGCTCGCTGACGCTGCCGCCGTGGAAGTGGCACTCGATCCGATCCGGGCCTCGATCCTCGACGCGCTGACTGAACCGGGGTCGGCTGCCACGGTTGCCGCGGCGGTCGGGTCGACCCGTCAGAAGGTGAACTATCACTTGAAGGCGTTGGAGGCCCATGGGCTGGTCGAGTTGGCCGAGGAACGCGCGTGGGGCGGTATCACCGAACGATTCGTCCGTCGTTCAGCTCGC
>DATDAH010000181.1:0-4260 GCA_036525535.1 Acidimicrobiales bacterium | reverse complement strand
CGGCGGGTCATGCCGTAGGCCAGGACGTGGTTGCCTCCGGCGTTGGTGGCCACGGTCCCCCCGATGGTCGCGGTGTCCCGGGCGCCGAGGTCGATCGGATAGCGCCACCCGTGGGCGGCGGCGGCCCGCTGGACCTCACCCAGCGTGCGGCCCGCCCCGACCGTGATCTGCCCGGCCACGGGGTCCACGGTGGGTGGCCCGGCCAGCGCCGCCGTGGCCAGGACGACCTCGCCCCCGCGCGGCACGCCGCCGCCGACCAGCCCGGTGTTGCCCCCCTGGGGCACGAGGGCGATGCCGTTCTCCCGGCAGGCGGCGATGACGGCGGCGACCTCGTCGACACTCCGGGGACGGACCACCGCCCGGGCTCGCCCGGTGAAGCGACCCGTCCAGTCCGTCTCGTACGGGGCGAGAACGTCGGCATCGGTGACGATCCGGTCCGGGCCGAGCTCGCGGCGCAGACGGTCGATCACGTCGGCGGCCATGGTCGCATGGTGGCACCACTACGGTGCCGCGATGGGCACGGTCCCCTTCACGCCCACCGTGCACGCGCCCGCTGGCCTGGTCTGCTCGGCCGATCACCTGGCCTCGTCGGCCGGACTGACCATGCTCTCCCGAGGAGGGTCGGCGGTCGACGCCGCCATCGCCGCCAACGCGGTGCTCGCCGTGGCCGACCCTCATCTCTGCGGGATGGGCGGTGACCTCTTTGCCCTCGTCCACGACGGATCCGGGCCGCCGCTGGCGTTGGACGCCGCGGGACGGGCCGGCCGCGGCGCGGACCCTGATCGCCTGCGGGGCGAGGGCCATGCGGTGATGCCCTTCCGGGGGGACATCCGCGCCGTCACCGTTCCCGGGTGTGTCGACGGATGGTGTGCCTTGCACGAGCGCTTCGGTCGCCTCCCGCTGGCCGACGTCCTCGCCCCCGCCATCACCTACGCCCAAGACGGCTACAACGCCTCGCTGCTCCTGGCCTTCGCCGCCCCCATGGTCGCGGCGGTGCCTGGGGTGGAGGACTGGGCGACGCGTCCGGTGCACGACGGCCAGCGTCTGCACCGGCCTCGGACGGCCGAGGCCCTGCGGGCGATCGTCCGGCAGGGCCGGGACGGGTTCTACGGCGGGGCCTTCGGAGAGGGCCTGCTGAGCCTCGGTGCGGGTGAGTACGAGCCCGATGACCTCCTGCCCCGGGCGCGATGGGTCGAGCCCCTGGGCCTGCGGGCGTGGGGCCACGACCTCTGGACGATGCCGCCCAGCTCGCAGGGCTACCTCATCCTGGCCGGGGCCGGGGTCCTCGACCCCGTGCCGCTCCCCGAGCCCACCGACGCCGCCTGGCCCCATCTGTTGGCCGAGGCGGGCCGACTGACCGGTGCGGACCGCTACGCGGTGCTCAGCGACTCAGCCATCGGGGCGGATCTCCTCGCCGGCGCCCGCCTGGACGCCGTGCGGGATCGACTCGATCCCAGGCACCGGGTGCCCACCGCCAGCGGCCCGGTCGCCACCGGGGACACGACGGTGGTGACCGCGGTGGACCGGGACCGCCAGGGGGTCACGCTGATCCAGTCCAACGCCTCGGACTTCGGGGCCCACCTCGTCGAACCGAACACGGGCACCTTCCTGCACAACCGGGGCATCGGGTTCCGCCTCGAGGCCGGGCACTCGGCTGAATACGGGCCCGGTCGTCAGCCTCCACACACCCTCAGCCCCGCCCTCGTGACCACGACCGGGGGCGAGCTCCGGGCCGTGGTCGGCACGATGGGAGGCGACAGCCAGCCTCAGGTCGTGCTCCAGCTCCTGGCCCGCTCTTTGGCGGCCGGGGAGGCTCCCGGCCCGGTGATCTCGGCGCCCCGGGTCGTCCTGGCCCGGTCGGCGGCCGGGTCCGGCTTCGACCTGTGGGACGGGCCGGACGGTCTCCTCGTCGAAGATCACGCGCCCGCGGGCTGGCTCGAAGGCCTGAGCGAACGGGGCCATGACGTGGTGGTGCGAAACGGCTTCGGCGCCGGGTTCGGGCACGCCCACCTCATCGAGGTGACCGACGACGGACTGCGGGGCGCGGCGGATCCCCGGGCCGTGATCGGTTCAGCCGCGGGTCACTGACGGCGCGCCGCCGACGCGCGGCTCAGAAGGGCCAGGTCGGCTCGGTATGTCCGAGAAAGCGGGTGAACCGACCCAGCTTGGCCACGATCAGCACCTTTATCAGGACGTTGCGGATGAACCACGGGAGCTGGGCCGCCTGGTGCCCGGCGTTGCGCAGCCGCCCACGGGCGTCGAGGTCGTCTCGCCGATACTCGGCCATCGAGCCGGAACGGCCGACGTAGCGGAAGTGGCGGCCGAAGAAGAGCAGGGAGACCAGGGCCAAGGTGACCCCGATCGAGCTGAACGAGTCGTGGATGAGCATGGTGCCCCCGTCCGCCACCCGGGCACCCCAGTCGCGGATGTCGTCTCGGGCGGGCACGTACCGGTGGGCGCCGTCGATGTAGAGGACGTCGATCCCACCCGTCACCTCCGGGTGGGCCTCCTGGGACGGCCGGCGCACGTGGCGGATGCGATCGCTCACCCCGGCGGCGGCCAGGTTGGCCAGGAACGCCTCGTGGTCGGCCTGTCCCTCGTCGGGCTCGCCCTGGATCTGCTGGGGGCCACGGTCGTTGCCGGCGTGGGGGTCGATGGCGACCACGGCCACGCCGTCGGCCGCGGCGCGCCCGAAGACGATCGCCGACCGGCCCTGGTAACTGCCGATCTCGACGATCTGGGAAGGAGAGTCGAGCTCCTGGGCCCGGTCCCAGAGACGATGGGCCTGGTCCTCGGTCATCCAGCCCTGGACGTCGGCGACGTCGTCGAAGGTCTGGTCGAAGGTCACAGAAGAGGGGCACACGGGGACGGGAGTGTACCGGCGAGCCCTTCAGGCTCCCGGGCTGCCGCCGACGGGACGGAGGCTGTGTCACGTCGCTCCACCCGTCTGCTCGCCGCTCTGGTCGCGGCCCTCGCCACCTTCGGCACCGTGGCGCCGGCTCACGCCCAGGTGATCGAGCCGACGGTCCCCCCCGACATCTCCCCCGCCCTCGACGACATCGAGGTGGACAGCCCCGAGTACCGCCTCGTTGCCGCCGACTACGAGTTGGTCAAGGCGGCGCGACTCCGTGCTGCGGCCCGGCTGGTGGCTCTCGCGGTCGAGGAGCGAGACCTGGCAGCCGGTGAGGCGCGGGCCGGGGCCGACGCCCGGCTGGCCCGCACGCAGGCCGTTCGCTGGCGGCGGCGGGTGGGCAACCTCGCGGTGCGGGCCTACATCGGGGCCGGGGGCGACGACGCGGCGGTGCTGGGCGGTCTCGATCCCGGTTACAACCGGCCCGAGCGCCGGGCCCTGCTGTTCACGGAGGTCGACCGCCACTGGCGCGTCAACCTGGCCGCCAGCCAGAGCGAGTTGGCCGCGGCCGAGGTCCGACGCGAGCGATTGGGCCGCCGCCATCAGGAGGTGCTGGTCGACCAGACGCGCACCGAGGCGGCCCGGGCCGAGGCCCTGGCCGAGGAACGCCGCCTCCGACCAACGGTCGCGGCCGCTCGGGCCACCGCCATCGTGGTGGGCAGCGACCTGACCCTGGTGGCGCTCGACGCCTACCTGCGGGCCACCTTCGAGGTGAACGACCAGCTGCCCGGATGCCACCTCCCGTGGTGGCTCCTGGCCGGCATCGGCCGGGTCGAGAGCGGGCACGGCACGTTCGCCACCTCGGTGCTGGACCCCGATGGCACGGCCCGTCCCTCGATCATCGGCATCGCCCTCGACGGCGGCAACAGCACGGCGGTGATCAACGACAGCGACGGCGGGAGCCTCGACGGCGACCGCCGCTCGGACCGGGCCGTGGGCCCGATGCAGTTCATCCCGTCGACGTGGGCCCGCTACGCCGCCGACGGCAACGGTGACGGCATCGCCGACCCCCAGAACCTCTACGACGCGGCCCACGCCGCCGGCCGGTACCTCTGCACGGCCGCCGGCGACCTCAGCACCGACGCCGGCGTGCACCGCGGCATCTACGCCTACAACCACAGCGACGCCTACGTGAGCAAGGTCCTCGGCTTCGCCCAGGAGTACATCCACCTGCTGACCTGACCGAACCGCAGCCCGAGGCGGAGTCTTCGCACGGGGGCGGGTCGCTGATGGGTGCAGACCGATGAACTGCACCTGGTCGCGTCGCAGGTCCACCCGCAGGGGACCGCCGAGGCGGGGAAAAAGTAGAAGACCCCGAGTAGCCGTCACGCCGAAGCGCTTCAACTCCT
>DATDAH010000180.1:0-2087 GCA_036525535.1 Acidimicrobiales bacterium | reverse complement strand
GGGCTGGTGTTCGACGTCCAACGCCGCCGCCCCGGCACCGACCGCTTCGTCGACTGGCGCACCGGGGTCACCGCGGGCTCGGCGCGGTTCTGGCCGTCGGTGCGTGGGCTGTGGGCGATCCGCGCCCGCGTCCGCCAGCAGCCCGGCGATGCGTCCTCCGACTGGTCACCGCCGAGGGCCATCCGGGTCACTTGACCATGGGCAGACCCGCGGCGTCCCTTCCCCTAACGTGACGCGACGGTCACGGGCCTCGGACACAAAGGTCGGATGAGGATGCGGGTCCCGGTGCTCGCCGGCCTCTTGGCGACCTCGCTCTGGTCGCCGTCGGCATCGGGCGCCCAGGAGGCGCCGGTCGCGCCCGTGTCGCCGACCGTCGTCGACGATGGCCCCACCGAAAGGGGCGTGGTGAGCGGTCGCCCGTACCCCGAGTCCGCCACCGAGGCCGGCGCCCGGCCCGTCTTCCAGCTTCCGTTCCGATGGGACGAGCTGTGGCAGGCGGGTTCACCACACGCGACCAACCACTCGGCCCTGGACTTCGGCCCTCGCCGGATCGGCGGCATCGACGACGTGGTCGCGGCTGCGGCCGGCACGGTGCAACGGGTCACGTGCACGGGCGGGTCGTACCCCCGGGTGGACCACGGGAGCGGCTGGGTCTCGTTCTACTACCACGCCATCAACGTGAACTGGAGCCTGGTGGGGCACCGGGTGTTGGCCGGAACCCGGTTGGCCGATGCCGGCGAGGCCACCCCGTGCGGGGGGCGTTCGACCTTCCCGCACGTGCACTTCACCGTCGAGCATTACGGCCAGCCCGTCACCGCAAACGGCGTGTCGATGGGCGGCTACACCGTCCACTCCGCCGGTCCCGACTACTACGGGCACTGGACCCAGGACGGCGACGGGGCGACCGTGGTGACCAACCCGGGCGAGGCCCGGTGCTGCCTGCGGTCCACGACCCGGCCGTTCGCCTTCCCCGACCAGGGGGTGCTCGCCGACGTGAACGGCGACGGACGGGACGACTGGGTCCTGCGACGGGGCGCGACCATCTCGATCAGCACCGACTCGGCCATCCCGGGCGGAAGCCCGGACGCCGAGCGCCGGTTCACCTGGGGACGCAGCACGGACCAGCTCCACCTGGGCGACGTGACCGGGGACGGAAGGGCCGACTTCGTCTTCAGGCGGGGCGCGGAGTACTTCGTCAACCACGACCTCTTCAGAGCCGGCGGGGATGTGAACAACGATCGCCACTTCACCTGGGGACGCCGCACCGACCGGCTCTACCTCGACGACGTCGACGGCGACGGCCGCGACGACTTCGTCCTCCGCAACGGCACGTCCATCTCGATCAGCACCGACTCCGCAGTCGCCGGCGGCGACCACAACACCGAGCACCGGTTCTCGTACGGCCGGAGCACCGACCGGCTCCACCTGGGCGACGTCACCGGGGACGGCTACGCCGACTTCGTGCTCAAACGGGGCGCCGACTACTTCGTCGACCACGACGTCCTCGTTGACGGTGGCGAGCCCGGCAGCGACCGGCAGTTCACCTGGGGCCGGAGCGCGGACCGCCTCCACCTCGGCGACGTCGACGGCGACGGCCGCGACGACTTCGTCCTGCGCCACGGCACGTCGATCTCGATCAGCACGGACTCCGCCGTCGCCGGCGGCGACCACAACACCGAGCACCGCTTCTCGTGGGGCCGGAACACCGATCAGCTCCACCTGGGCGACGTGACCGGGGACGGACCGGCCGACATCGTGCTCAGACGGGGACGCAACTACTTCGTCAACGACGACGCGGTGCTGGACGGTGGTGACCCAGCCGGCGACCGGACGTTCGCCGCCGGCCTGCGAACCGACGCACTCGTCGTCCAGCCGACGATCACCCCCTAGCCCGGCCCCCGAGAGGGGTCAGAGCCAGCAGACAACACTTTTCGAACATTCTGTAAAGGCAACACGGCGACCGGTTTAGAGTCTCAGGCATGGCGATCAACCCTTCTGACGTCCTGCTCGATGGTCGCGTCGCGGTGGTGACGGGCGGTGGCGCCGGGATAGGTCGTGGCATCGCTGCCGGCCTCGCCGCGTTCGGC
>DATDAH010000179.1:0-11878 GCA_036525535.1 Acidimicrobiales bacterium | reverse complement strand
GTGGCGCGCTGGACGATGTCCGCGAGCGGGGCGAGACGATCATCGCCCAGTGCCCCGCCGTAGCCGGCTTCATCGCGGACCACGCCGAGTACGCGGACCTCCAGGCCGCCGCTTGACACCACAGCACTAGGGTCCGGCGCCCATGGAGATCGGGATGTCGCTGCCCACGATGGCGCCGGGGTACACGGCGGCCACCACCCTCGACTGGTCCCGGGCCATCGACGCCGGTCCCTACTCGACCCTGTCGACCGGCGAGCGCATCACCTTCGACAACCCGGACTGGCTGGTGACGCTGTCCGCCGCGGCCGTGGTCACCGAGCGGGTGCGCCTCTTCGCCAACCTGGTCGTGCTCCCGGCCCATCCGGTGGCGGTCGTGGCCAAGCAGCTGGCCACGCTCGACCAGCTGTCCGGCGGGCGGCTGACCGTCGGCGTCGGGGTGGGCGGGCGGGGGCACGACGTCCGGGCCGCCGAACGCCCGACGGCCGGGCGCCACGCCACCCTCGACACTCAGGTCGCCGAGCTGCGCCGGCTGTGGACGGGCGAGCCGCCGTTCCCCCGCGCCGACCCGGTGGGTCCGCCTCCGGCGCAAGGAGCCGACATCCCCATCCTGGCGGGGGCCATGGGGCCCAAGGCCGTGGCCCGGGCCGCGCGGTGGGCCGACGGGGTCAGCGGCTTCAGCATCTCGGGCTCGGTCGACGAGATGGCGGCCAGTTTCCGACGGGCGGAGCAGGCCTGGGCCGACGCCGAGCGCACGACCGCCCCGCGTCGGGTCAGCGGGTGCTTCTACGTGCTCGACGGCGACGACGACCGCGGGGCTGCCACCCTCGAGGCGTTTGCCCGCCGCTACCTGACCATCTTCGGCGCCGAGATCGCGGCGAAAATGGCGGCCACCTGCCGCGTCGCCTCCGTCGACACGTTGTCCGCCGTCCTCGACGGCGCCGCCGCTGCCGGCTGTGACGAGTTCGTCCTCGTGCCCGGCACCGTCGACCTCGACTGCCTCACCCGCACCACCGAGTTCCTGTCCGCCCCCGCCTGACCCTTCCGGTCTGGTTGCGGCTGGCCGCGACACGGCGCGGGGAGATGCAACCAGAACCGTGCGTGACCCCGTCTGGAACCGGTCGTTTGTGACGCACCGCGAGTTTCAGGTTCCAGAAAGAGGGTCAGCCGGTGGGGGATTCGCCTTCGGTGGTCTCGCGCTCGTCCTCGTCACGGTCGGCGGCGTCCTCGGCCTCGGGGGCGTCCAGCTCGTCCTCGTGCCGATCGAGGGCCTCCCGCACCTCGGAGTCGGCCGGCGGCGGTTCCGTCGGGTGGTCGCCCCCGTCCTCAGCCGGGCTCATTGGGCTCCGGAGGATCCGGGTCCTCGTCGTCGACCACGCCCAGCCCCGGGGCCTCGGGGTCGGCTTCGCGTTGGCCCTCGACATCGGCTTCCACGGGTTCGTCACCGGTTTCGCTCATC
Source organism: Acidimicrobiales bacterium (assembly GCA_036525535.1). Lineage (GTDB taxonomy): Bacteria > Actinomycetota > Acidimicrobiia > Acidimicrobiales > DATDAH01 > DATDAH01. The sequence goes on along the minus strand of DATDAH010000179.1, from coordinate 10,422 downwards.
GCCGACACCCCTACCCGCTGATGGTGCGGGTGAAGACCCGCTCCAGGCGCCGATCCTCGCCGTCGGCCGGCAGGGTCTTGTCGAGGCGGACCTCGGCGTGACGACCGTCGACGTGCAGGGTGCCGACCTGGTTCTCGAACCAGGGGCCTTCGACCACCTCCCAGCTCATCCCCGGGGTGGGGGCCCGCGATGTCTTGCGCAGCAGCCAACCGATGCCCTGGGCCAGCCGACTGGCGGCGAAGCGGATCACCCGCCGCTCCTTCGTATCGAGGGGATTCCGCATCGGTGAGCACACGGCCTGGACGACCGGGCTGCGGACGTCAGGGTCGCCGAAGTCCACCTCGGCCAGGTAGGCGTGGTGGACGTCGCCCGACAGGACCGAAATCGATGCCGGTGCCACCCCCCGCCTGCCGGACGCCACCTGCCGGAGCAGGTCCCGGAGCTCGGCGAACGACTCACCGAAGCTGGCCCAGTGGTCGAAGTCCAGGTCCCGCCGCAGCTTCTCGCCCCTGTCGGACCACCGCTTGCCCCACGCCCCGGCGCAGACCCGCTCACTCCAGGCCTCGAGGTCGTGCAGCGAGGGCATGAGCAGGTAGGGATCAGTGGTGACCAGCACGAGGTGGTCCACGTCGCCCCGGATCCGTTCGGTCAGCCAGGACCACGAATCGTCGTCGACCATGCGTCGCCGGTCCGCCTCCAGCACCCGGCCGGCCCGGGTCTCGATGACCACCATGCGGATGGGCCCGAAGTCCCGGGCGTGGCTCCAGCGCACACCGTCCGCGGTCTCGTTCGCGGACCGGGCGAAGTCGTCGAAGGCATCGGTGACCTCGCCGCCGTCGCGGATGCGGCACCAGAGCTCGTTCTCCTCCAGCTCCGCCGGGGAGAGGTTCCCGACGTGCTGGTGGATCCAGTAGGCGATGAAGCCGGCCCGGCGCCGCTCGTGCCACCAGGGCTTCTCGTCCATCTCCTCGACCCAGGACCGGGAGATGTTCCAGTCGTCGCCCATGTCGTGGTCGTCCCAGATCATGCCCACCGACACGGTCGAGAACAGCCAGCGGAGGACCGGGTCACTCCAGGCCTCCCGATAGAGCTGGCTGAACTCCTCGTAGTCGACGGCCTCCTCTCCCGGCTCGTCGTCGGTGTCCCGACGGCTGCGGATGAACGCCCGGGTCGTGGGCGAGCCGAGGTCGACATAGATCTGGTCGCCGAGCAGCAGGAGGTAGTCGGGCCAGTTCTCCCGGTGGCCGTGGATCATCTCCTGGGCCAGGACCCGAAGGGCGTCGTGCTCGAAGCCCTCGTCGGCCTCGTCGACGGTCAGGTTCCACGGCGGCTCGTGGGGCACCGCGACGCGGCAGGAGCCGAAGGCCATGGTGAGCGGCGCGCCCTCGTCGAGGGTGCGGATGACGCTGGGCGGGAAGGTCGACGACGCGTCGGGCCACACCACAACGCCGTCGAGCCGGACCTCATAGGGCTGCTCGCGGCCGGGAGCCAGGCCGTCGACCACCAACAGGGCGTAGTGGTGGCCCTCGACGCTGAAGGTCGGGGCCGTGGCCCCGAGCACCTCGACCGAACACGGCTCGTCGACCTCCACCCAGACGGTCGCCTCCGTGGCGCTGGTGAAGCGGAGGAGCGGTCCCAGGACGAGCTCGGGCACGTCCCTCCCCTACCCCGAGGAGGCAACGGTCACTCGCGGGAGGCGGCCGCCCTGCCCGCCCGGCGGCCGAAGAAGCTGCCGTCGCCGAGGGAGATCCCGCTGACGTAGCCCCGGACGGCGATGCCGCAGGTGGTGCGGCCGGCGGCGTACAGGCCGGGAACGACGGTGCCGTCGGGACCGCGGACCTCGCTGTCGGGCGTCGTGTCCAGGCCGCCGAGGGTGAACGGGGCGTAGATGGCGTGGGCCACCCGCAGGTCGATGGCGCCGAGGGGCGGGACCAGTGGCCGCACCAGCTCGGGAACCTTGTGGAAGTCGGGGTCCTCGCCGCGGGCGGCGGCCTCGTTGTAGCGGTCGACGGTGGCCTCCAGAGCGCCGGCGGGCAGGCCGATCTCCTCGGCCAGCTCGGTCGTCGTCTCACACACCCAGGTGGCCCGCATGCCGACGACGTTGACGACGTAGCCCTCCTCGTCGAACACGAGGTAGGCCTCCTCGCCCTGGCGGAGGAGGATCTCGAGGCCGATGCGGCCGTTGTAGGCGTCCTCGTTGATGAAGCGCTCGCCCTTCCCGTTGACCAGGATCCCGACCGAGATCCTGCGGGGCGGGTTGAGGGGCAGCGAGCACTCCAGGGCGTCCAGGTTCACGGCCGCCCCGCCCGCCCCGACGCCCATGCGGATGCCGCTGCCGTCGTCGGTGTCGGTGCCGACGTAGAAGACGCAGTGGGCCGCCAGCGGCGTGTTCTCCTCGACCATGGCCGGGTTGAAGATGAACCCGCCGGCGGTCAGGACCACGCCCTTGCGGGCCTCGATCGTCCGCCGCTGCCCGTCGACGACGGCCACGACCCCCACGACCGCGCCGTCGTCGTCCACCACCAGCTGGTCGACCCTGGCCTCGGTCTGCACGCGGGTTTCGGTCCGCTCCAGCGCGCCCAGCAGGCACTGCATGATGAAGCCGCCGGCGGCGTCGGGGTGCTGGGGGTGGTGGCCCCGGGGAACGCCCTTGGCCACGTCGGTGAAGGGCCAGCTGTCCTCACCGCCGCTGTAGACCAGGCCGGCGTCGGTGGGCGGCTCCCGGTCCCGCTCGGGGAAGAACTCGGCTTTGAAGGGCAGGCCGTGGTCGACCAGCCAGTGGTAGTGGTCGACCGAACCGTCGCAGTACGGGCGGATCTTGGCCTCGTCGGCTCCGGGCCCGCAGGCGGCGACGAGGAAGGCGAACATGTCGTCGGCCGTGTCCTCGTAGCCGCACGCCTCCTGGATGGGGGTGCCCCCGCCCAGGTAGATGATCCCTCCGGAGTTGGCTGACGTCCCGCCGCCGGCGCCCGACCGCTCGAGGGCGAGCACGTCGACTCCGGCCTCCGCGGCCTCGATGGCGGCGCAGGTGCCGGCCACGCCGAGGCCGACCACCACCACGTCGGCGCGGTCGTCCCAGGCCCCGACATCGGCGGCGGCGAGAGGAAGGATCGGTTCGCTGGAGAGGTCCGACACGGCGTGGGACCGTAACGCAGGGTTGGCCGGTGGTCGGGACGGCGGCAGCCCTAGCCTTCGGGGGGTGAGTGACACCGACGAGCAGCAGCCCGAGACCCAGAGCGACGATGGGATCCCCCAGACCCTCGTGGGCATCTCGTTCGCCGACATCTTCCGGGCCCAGGAGTTCCTCTCCGCGGCCACGGGCCTGGCCGCCAAGGGCCGCCTGAAGCTCAAGGACGCCGTGCTGGTCGTGAAGGACGCCGACGGCAAGACCCACGTGAAGGAGACCGTCGACCCCGAGCTCGGTCGTACCGCCATGTCGGGCGCCCTCTGGGCCAGCCTGTTCGGGCTCGTCCTCGGCGGCCCGGTGGGTTGGGCCGCCGGCCTGGCCGTCGGCGCCGGCGCCGGGGCGGTCACGGCCAAGGTGGTCGACCTCGGCATCTCCGACGAGTGGGTCGGCTGGTTCCGTGAAGCGGTCCAGCCCGACACCGCCACCGTCGCCCTGCTCATCGAGGACCTCGACCGCAACGCTCTGGTCGAGGAGGCCGCCCGCTTCACCGGCGCCGAGCTGGTCTACGCCAACCTCGACGACGACACGCTCGACCGCATCAAGACCGCGCTCGAGGGCCAGGCCACCGAGAGCGAGCGCCCGGGCTTCGACGTCTGAATCCAGCAGGGGCCGGGGCTCCGGCGACCGCATCCCTAGCCTGAGCGGGTGAGGATCCTCGTCATGGGCGCCACCGGCTACATCGGGGGGCGCTTGGTCCCTGAGCTCGCCGACGCCGGTCACGAGATCCGGTGCCTGACCCGCCGACCGGAGAAGCTGGCCGGGGTCCCGTGGGCCGAGCGGGTCGAGGTCGTCCAGGGTGACGCCCTCGACCCCGCGTCCCTGACCGAGGCGCTGGCGGACGTCGAGGTCGTCTACTACCTGGTCCACTCCATCGGGTCCGGTGGCCACTTCGAGGACACGGACCGAGAGGCGGCGAACAACGTGGCCGCCGCGGCCAAGGCGGCGGGCACCGAGCGCATCGTCTACCTCGGCGGGCTCGTCCCGGGCGCGGAAGAGACGGCGTCGGCCCACCTGGCCTCCCGAGCCGAGGTCGGTCAGATCTTCCTGGACTCCGGCGTGCCCACCGTGGTGCTCCAGGCCGGTGTCATCATCGGCAGCGGCAGCGCCTCCTTCGAGATGCTGCGCTACCTGACCGAGCGCTTGCCGGTCATGGTCACTCCCCGCTGGGTGTCGTCCCGTGTGCAGCCCATCGCCGTGCGCGACGTACTCACCTACCTCGTCGGTGTCCTGGACCTGTCCGACGGCACGAACCGGCGCTTCGACGTCGGCGGCCCGGACGTCCTGACCTACCGGGAGATGATGCGCCGCTACGCCGCTGTGGCCGGGCTGCGTCACCGGGTGATCATCCCCGTCCGGGTCTTGAGCCCCTGGCTCTCGAGCCAGTGGGTGAACCTGGTCACGCCCGTGCCGAAGGCCATCGCCCAACCCCTCATCGAGTCGTTGCGGAACTCGGTCGTGGTCCAGGAGGACGACATCACCGCGCTCGTCCCGGCCGACCTCCTCGGCTTCGACGAGGCCGTGCGCCTGGCCCTGGAGCAGATCCGGACGGGTGACGTCGCCACCCGGTGGTCTGGAGCCGACTGGCCCGGCGCCCCGAGCGACCCCATGCCGACCGATCCCGACTGGAGCGGCGGGACCGTTTACCGCGACGAGCGGTCGGCCCCGGTCGACGCCTCGGTGGACCAGCTCTGGCAGGCCGTCGAGGGCATCGGCGGCGACCGCGGCTGGTACTCCTTTCCTCTGGCCTGGGCGGTCCGCGGCCTCCTCGACCGCCTCGCCGGCGGCGTCGGCCTCCGTCGGGGCCGGCGCGACCCGGATCGCACGGCGGTGGGTGAGCCCATCGACTTCTGGCGGGTGGAGACCCTCGAGCGGGGAAAGGTGTTGCGCCTGCGGGCCGAGATGCGCCTACCCGGCGGGGCCTGGCTGGAGTTCGCGATCACCCCGGACGAGGGGGGCGGTCCTGTCCTCCACCAGCGGGCCCTCTTCATCCCCCGGGGCTTGGCCGGCACCCTCTACTGGTGGTCGGCATGGCCCTTCCACGGCATCGTCTTCGGGTCCATGCTGCGCAACCTGGCCAAGGCCGCCGAGGCCCAGCCCCAACGCACCCGTTGAGAGCTCAGCGCCAGGGGGTGGTGGGGGCGGCGATCCAGCCCAGGGTGGAGGAGACGGGGCCGAAGCGGTCCTCGTCGCCGGCCTCCCAGGCCGACCGGGCCTCGTCCATCTCGTCATGGGTGCGAGCGACGAAGTTCCACCACATGGAGATCTCGGACTCGAAGGGCGTCCCGCCCAGCAGCATCACCCGGGCTGCGTCGGTCATGGCCATCGGGAGCTCGTCCCGGCCGGTGCCGAGGTAGGCGAGGAACCCGGGCTCGACGACCGTGTCGTCGCCCAGGTCGACGGCCCCCTCCAGCACGACGAGCGCGTGCTCGTGCTCGGGCCGCAGGGGCACGATCGTGTTCCCTCGGCGCAGAGCCAGCTCGGCCCCGACGTGGTCGGTGTCGGCCCGAGCCGGTGAGGTGACGCCGGCCAGCTCGCCGACCAGGACGGTGGCCGCGCCGGAGTCGACGGCCACCCGGGGCAGCTCGGCGTGGTGCTCGAAGGCGGGCTCGCCGTGGCGGGTGGCTTCGGGCTGGGCCACCCAGAGCTGGATGCCGTGCTTCGGCTTCCCGGCCGACTCGGCGGTCCCCTCCTCGGCGTGGGCCACGCCCCGGCCCGCCGTCATGAGGTTGAGCTGACCGGGCCGGATGAGCTGCTCGGCGCCGAGGCTGTCCCGATGCACCATCTCGCCCTCGACCAGCCACGTGACCGTCTGCAGGCCGATGTGGGGGTGGGGGCCGATGCCGGTGCCCAGCCCGCCACCATCGGCGACGGGGCCCATGTGGTCGGCGAAGCACCAGGCCCCGACCGTGCGGTGACCCCGCCGGGGCAGGGCCCGCCGGACCGTGGTGTCCCCGACCCGGGCCTCCCGGCTGGGCTCGACAGCGATGACCGGGCCGCCGGCCGGGTCGGCCTTCGCGTCGCACGTCTCGACCGGTCCGCTCATGTCCCGACCTCCTGGGTCCGCAGCACGGCCTCACGGGTGGGGACGCGCCACCAGATCACGACCACACCGACCAGGCCCGCGGCGGCGACCACGCCTCGCAGGGCGGGGTGCTCGATGGCCAACCACAGGGCCAGCCCGACGAAGAGCACGATGCAGGCCGTGGCCAGCACCTTGGCCCGACGGGGCATGCCCAGGCCGGCCCGGTGGTCCCGCACCATGGGGCCCACGCCCCGCAGGCCGAGCACCCAGGCCTCGAGGCGGGGGCTCGACTTGGAGAAGCAGGCCGCGGCGGCGATGAAGAAGACCGTCGTGGGCAGGCCGGGGAGCACGATGCCCAACCCCCCGAGGCCGACGCACACGAGCCCCATGGCCAGCCAACCCGCCCGGACGGTCCGGGACCGGTCGACGGGCGTCTCGGTCACGACAGGATGTCGGCGACATCCCGGACGAACAGCACCACCAGCAACACGATGATCGTGGCGTTGACCACGGTGATCGGCCAGCGGTACCTGTGCCCGCTGCGCTGGAAGCGGCGGATGCTCAGCACGTTGAACGCGATGGCGATCGGGCTCACCACCACGCCGAGCCACGGGCCCCAGCCCCGGGCCACCCCGAGGGCGGGCAGCAGCCACGGGAAGACGATGTAGGTGAACAGGCACCGGACGGCCGAGACCATCACGGACTTGCTGAACGCCTTCTCCGCCTGGGCCGGCGTGTACTCGACCGCCGCCGCCGGCACCGCCGTCGTCTCGCTCACGGCCCCAAGTCTGGCCGACGCTCGGCCACTCCGCACCATCAGCCCGGACGACTTCCCCGGCACCCCCCGCACGCGACGGAGCCCCGGGTCGGATCGACCCGGGGCCCGTCCGCTCACGAGGGAACGGTCAGCCCACGCTCGGCGGGATCATCACGCTGTCGATGAGGAACACCGTGGCGTTGGCCGTCTCGACGTCGGGCACCTGAACGGTGGCACCACCGTCGTTCAACGAGATGGTGTCGCCGTCAACCGCCACCACGAGGGTCTCGCCGGTGAAGGTCTCCAGCTCCATGCCGTCGGTCAGGTCAGCGGCGGAGAGCCGCTGGGGGATGACGTGGAAGCCCAGGACCGTGGTCAGCAGACCGGCCGGGTCGGCCATGGCGGCCTCGAGGGTGGCGGGGTCCAGCTCGGCGAACGCGCAGTCCGTCGGGGCGAACACCGTCAGCTCCTCGGCGCTGTTCAGGGTGTCGACCAGGTCGGCCTCCGTCACGGCGGCGACCAGGGTGGTCAGCACGGGGTTGCTGGAGGCGGCGGTGCCGACGGGGTCGTCGGCCATGCCGGCCAGCGTCCCGTCCTCGGGACCGGACTCGACGGCCTCGACGAGCCCGTCGGTGTCGCAGATGGTGGACGAGTCCACCGGGGTGGTGTCGTCGGTCATCTCGGTGTCATCCGGCGCCGTCGTGTCGTCGGCCGGAGCCGCCGTCGCGTCGGACGCGGATTCGCTCGACTCGGAGTCGTCGCCACACGCGGCGGCGACCAGACCGAGAGCGAACACCAGAGCCAGGATTCGAATCAGCTTCGAACGGAACATGACTGTCACACACTCACTTTCTTGGGTTGGGGGGTTGCTGTTGGGAACTCGCCCGGGATCGGGCAAGAGGGGGTCGGGGCGTGGTCAGGCCGCCGAAACGATCACGAGCTTCGATTGCCAGCCGGTGGCCCCGTCGGGGAGCGGCTCACTGCGCTCCTCGGTCATGAGCTCGCCGTCACCGTCGGTGGCCCGGCACATGATCCGGGGCGAGCCCGGCTGGGCGTCCCAGTCGATGCGCCACTGCCGCCAGGTCTCGTCGGTCAGGGCGTCGGCCAGCTCGGCCTCCAGCCACGGGCCGTCGTCGACCTTGACCTCGACCTTCTGGATGCCTCGGGTCGGGGCCCAGGCCACGCCGGCGATCGACTGCGGACCGGCCGTGACCTGCTCACCGGTGCGAGGGACGTCGATGCGGCACTCGGTCTTGATCGGGGCCCGGTCGGCGTAGCCCCGGGGCACCCAGTAGGAGTCGAAGGCGTCGAAGGTGGTCAGCTCGATCTCGGTGAGCCACTTCGTCGCCGAGATGTAGCCGTAGAGGCCGGCGGTCACGAGGCGGGCGGGGAAGCCGTGCTCGAGGGGCAGGGGCTCGCCGTTCATGCCGACGGCGACCAGGCAGGTGCGGCCGTCGCCCACAGCGCTGACGGGGAAGCCGCAGGTGTAGCCGTCGACGGAGCGGCCCACGAGCTGGTCGGCCTCGGGGTCGACCCCGACCTCGTCGAGCAGGCGCTGCACCGGGACGCCGAGCCAGCGGGCATTGCCGATGAGCTCGCCCCCGACCCGGTTGGAGACGCAGGTCATCGTCACGTCGGCCTCGACCAGACCGAAGGCGACGAGGTCGTCGAAGGTCAGGCGCAGGGCCTCGTCGACCATCCCCTTGACCTCCAACTCCCAGCCCTCCACGGGGACCTGGGGCACGGTGAGGGCGGTGTCGATCCGGTAGAAGTCGGCGATGGACGTGCGGAAGGGGGTCATCCCTTCGACGTCGACCGAGTAGGCGTCGGTGATGGGCGGTGCGGTCTCGTCCGGTGCCGGGAGGACGAGGTTGTTGCGGGAGTCCGCGGCGCTGAAGCGGTCCCGCAGCGCCCGACCGCCGGCGGCGGCCACGCCGGCGAGGGCCACCATCGCCCCGGTCAGGGCCAGGAAGGTCCGGCGGCTCGTCCCGCCGACGGGCTCGGCCACCGGCTGGCCGGTGGTCTCGTCGCTCACCGGCTTCTCGGCCCGAGCTGCCTCGACGTTGAGGAGCCGGGCCCGCAGGAAGCGCAGGGTCACCGCGCCGAGACCACCGGCGATCAGCGAGGGGATGACCGCGGACAACGGGGCGTTGGCCACCTGGAGGGCGGCGCCGGCGCCGACGACGGCGAACGCCCCGAAGGCGATGTCGCCGACGACCGGCCGCCGGCGGCTGAGCGCCCCCACGACCAGGCCGACGATGGTCAGCGTGACCAGGATCCCGATGACCAGGGCCTTCTTGTCGTTGCGGCCGAAGAGCTCGATGCCGAAGTGGGTGATGCTCTGCGGGGCCCGGTCGATGACGACCTCCGCCACCACCTCGACCGGCGAGCGCCAGGCCCGGTTGAGCGAGGTCGACAGCTCGGCCACCCCGAGGCCGACGGCGGCGGCCACCAGGCCACTGAGGGCGAAGAGGGCCCGATCGCCCTTCGGGACTCGCTCCTCCTGCTCGCTCACGGGGGGTACTCCGGAGCCCTCCCCCCGCGTGGATGGGAGAAATGGGTCGGTGTCCCCGAACGGGTGAGGGTCAGCCGCCCCCGAGGGGCCGAGCGGTCTTGGCCAGCCGGCCGGTCAGCAGGGCGTCATAGGCGCTGGGCCAGTCCGTGAGCTCGGTCATCCGGCCGTCGGCGTCCAGGAGCCAGAAGCGGTCCTGGGCCTCGAGGAAGGTCCGGTCATGGGAGACCGAGATGACCGTGCCCTCGAAGCCGTCCAGCGCCCCTTCCAGGGACTCCGAGCTCTCGATGTCGAGGTTGTCGGTGGGCTCGTCGAGGAGGAGCAGGTTGTGACCGGCCAGCTCGAGGTTGAGGATCTCGAGCCGGGCCTTCTGTCCGCCGGAGAGGGAGTCGTAGCGAAGGCGCTCGGCCCGCTCCAGCCCGTAGCGGGCCAGGTGCTTCATCGTCGCCTCGTAGTTGCCGGCGTGGCGCTCGACGATCTCGCCGGTGGGGACACCCAGGAAGTCGGGACGGTCGTTGACCTGCGTGAAGAGGCCCGGCTCGACCCGGTTGCCGATGACGACCTGACCCGAGGTGGGCGCCAGTTGCCCGGCCAGCATCCGCAGCAGGTGGGTCTTGCCGGTGCCGTTGGGCCCGATGAGGGCGAGGCGCTCGCCGTGGTGGACTTCGTCGGCGAAGGGGCGGATGAGCCCGTCGTAGGCCGCGGCTTTGACCGTGACGGCCCGGCGGGCGGCGTCGCCTCCCCGCAGCCGGGCCCGCATCGGCCGCGTCGTGGCCGGCGGCGGTGGCGGGCCGGCATCCCGGAAGCGCTCCCAGCGGGACTCGGCGGCGTTGGCCGCCTTCGCATTGCCGTCGTTCAGCGACGCCCGCTGCTTCATGATCTTCATGTGGCGGTAGAGCCGGCGCTCCTCGGCGTGCCAGCGCTCGACGGCGTCGCCCAACAGC
>DATDAH010000178.1:0-7744 GCA_036525535.1 Acidimicrobiales bacterium | reverse complement strand
CCTCGTGGATCCGCACCTCCTTGACCCGAGCCGGGGACAGCGCCTTCATGACGAAGTCGGCGGCATCGTCGGAGAAGGGGACGATGTCGATCTTCTCGCCCTTGAGCTCGTTGACGACCATGCGCACGCGGGCACCCCGGGCGCCCACACAGGCCCCGACCGGGTCCACGTTGTTGTCGTTGGACCAGACGGCGATCTTCGTGCGGTGGCCGGGCTCGCGGGCACAGGCCCGGATCTCGACGATGCCGTCGGCGATCTCGGGCACCTCCAGCTCGAACAGGCGCTTGATGAGGCCGGGATGGGTGCGGCTGACCACGATCTGGGGGCCCTTGGCCGTCTTGCGGACCTCGACGATGTAGGCCTTGACCCGCGAGTTGGGCTCAGGACGCTCGTAGGGGACCTGCTCGGCCTGGGGCAGCAGGGCCTCGACCCGGCCGAGGTCCAGCAGCGTGTAGCGCTGGTCGCTCTGCTGGATCATGCCGGTGACGATGTCGCCCTCCCGGCCGGCGTACTCCTCGTACTTCATGTCCCGCTCGACCTCGCGGATGCGCTGCATCATCACCTGCTTCGCCGTCTGGGCGGCGATGCGGCCGAAGTCGTCCGGGGTGACATCGAGCTCATCACCCTCGGGCTCGCCATCCTCGTCCAGGTCCTGGGCGTAGACGCGGATGTCGAAGGTGTCGGGGTCCAGGGTGACCCACGAGTACTCGTAGGCCCCGGGCGTGCGCTTGTAGGCCGACTCGAGGGCGTCGGCGAGGGCGGCGAGCAGGTCGTCGACGGAGATGCCCTTGTCGACGGCCAGCGCCTGCAGCGCCTCCATCATCTCCAGGTTGTTTCCGCTCATGAGGCCTTCTTCTTCTTCGTCGTCGGCTTGGTGGTGGTTCCCCAGTCGAACAGCGTCCGGGCGGCTTCGATCTCGTCGTAGTCGAGATGTCGCTCCTCCGCATCCGGACCCTCGTCGGGGCGAACGGTGATGCCGTCTTCGTCGGCGGCGGTGAGGACGCCGGTGACCCGGCGCTCACCCTCGGCCCCGGGGACCGTCTTCACCGTGATGCGGTCGTTGACCGCTCCGGTGAAGTGGTCGGGACGGCGCAGGGGCCGCTCGAGGCCCGGGCTGGACACCTCGAGGGTGTACTTGCCCGACACGGGATCGGCGTCGTCCAGGGCCCGGGAGATCGACCGGCTGAGCTCGGTGAGAGCCCCGATGTCGATGCCCCCCTCCTTGCTCACGAGGATCCGGAGGGTCGCCTGGTGCTGTTCGACGTCATACAGGTCGAGGCCGCGCTCTTCGGCCAGGGGCACGACGATGGCGCGCACGCGATCCGCGGTGGCCATGGCTCGTACCTCCTCTACCGTAAGAAAAGGCGTGGGCCGAAGCCCACGCCTTTCGCTCGACCAGAACAAAATGCTGGCCGGAGTATAGCCGTCGAAACGGCCTTTCGGGGAGGTCGGTGCCCGCCTAGGAAGGGCTCCTCCACGCCGGGTCGCGGCCGGACTGCGCGACCGCGTTCTCGAGTCGCGAGGCGCTGTCCGGCACAGGCGTGGGGAGCCCGAACGCGTCGCCCCGGGCCTCGTCGGGGAAGGACCCGAAGAACCCGGTGACGACCTCCAGCTCGGCGTCCGGGACCTCGTAGGCCTGGCCCGTGGCCCGGGCCAGGTCCCAGCCGTGGACGACCGTCTCCTCCAGGGCGACGGCTCCCGCCGCCTCGCCAGGGGTGTCCATGCCCCCGATCCGGGTCATGCCCTCCCAGGCGTCCGGGCGGGACCACGCCTCGGCCAGCGCGGTCAGCTCCCTGGGTATCCGGTCCCGCCAGTCGTCGCCCAGGTTGGCGGCGGAGGCGGGGGGCGGGCGACCGGAGTCAGGCGGGACCGTCTTGTCGGCGGCCTCGCGGAAGGCAACGGCGAACGTGCTCAGGTGGTCGAGCACGTCGCCCACGGCGAAGTCAGGGCACGGTGTCGGGTCGGCCAGCTGGTCATCGCCAACCGCCAGGACCAAGTCAGCGAGCCGTCTTGTGGCGGGCATCAGATCGATCATCGGTTCCTCCCAGGTGAGTCCGTCACCACTCTGACCTCTACCGCCCCCGCAACTCATCGTTCTCGCTGACGTTCGTGTTGCGCTTCCTCGCGGCGGGACGCGGCTGGATGCAACCAGAACGAATGGGTTATGGGTCAGTAGGAGCGGGCGACGAGGGCGACGAGGTCGGGCTCGTCGTCGGCTTCGGGGAGGCTGCCGTCGGGCCGTTGGAGGCAGCGCACGGAGAGCGCGTCGTTCGCCAGGCGGGCCTCGCCCTCGAGGCCGACGACGTCCCACGGGATGCGGACGAAGCCGTTCGCCGCGGCCTCGGCCACGGCCTCGATCGAGGTCACGTCGACGGTGCGATCGTCGCGATCCTTCGTGGCCCCGGCGAGGAGGTCGGCCTGGATCTTGTCGAGCAGCCCGGGGACCTCGGCGGCGACACTCGTGACGGCGACCTGACGCTTCTCGCCGTTGTCGCGCCGAACGAGGGTCACCTCGCCCTCCTTGAGGTCGCGGGGGCCGACCTCGATCCGCAGCGGGATGCCCTTGAGCTCCCAATTGGTGGCCCGGCGGCCGAACGAGGTGTCGACCTTTTCGTCGAGGCGGGCCCGGACGCCGGCCCCCTTCAGCTCGTCGACCAGACGGGCCGCGGCGGCGCCCGCGCCCTCCTCGTCCCGCACGACGAGCACGACGACCTGTATGGGCGCCAGCACGGGCGGGACCCGCAGGCCGTTGTCGTCGCCGTGGGTCATGATCAGGCCGCCGACCATGCGGGTCGAGGTGCCCCACGAGGTCTGCCAGACGTTCTCCTGATTGCCCTCGGCCGAGAGGTATTCGATCCCGAAGGCCTTCGCGAAGTTCTGCCCGAGCTCGTGGCTGGTGCCCATCTGCAGGGCCTTGCCGTCCCGCATCATCGCCTCGCACGCCATCGTGTTGATGGCCCCGGCGAAGCGCTCGGCGGCGGTCTTCCGGCCCTTGTGGACGGGAACGGCCAGGACCTGCTCCATGCAGTCGGCGTAGACCTCGTGGAGGATGCGCACCGCGAAGTCCCGGGCCTCGGCCTCGGTGGCGTGGCAGGTGTGGCCCTCCTGCCAGAGGAACTCGGTCGTGCGCAGGAACAGCCGAGGGCGCAGCTCCCAGCGCACGACGTTGGCCCACTGGTTCACCAACAGGGGCAGGTCCCGGTAGCTCTGGATCCACTTGGCGAAGTAGGTCCCCATGACGGTCTCGGACGTCGGCCGGATGGCCAGGGGCTCCTCCAGCTCCTTGCCCCCGCCGATGGTGACCACGGCCAGTTCGGGGCTGAAGCCCTCGACGTGCTCGGCCTCCCTCTCGAAGAAGGACATGGGCACGAACAGCGGGAAGTAGGCGTTGTCGACCCCGGCGGCCTTGATGCGGTCATCCATCGCCGCCTGGAGGCGCTCCCAGAGGGAGAACCCGTAGGGCCGGATGACCATCGTCCCCCGAGCCGGCCCGTTCTCGGCCAGCTCGGCCTTGGCGATGACGTCCTGGTACCACCGGGGGAAGTCCTCACTCTGGGGGGTGAGCACGGGAGCCTTGGCCATGCGGCGGAGGGTAGTGGCGAGGGGTCCACCCGCCCGGGTCCCTTCTGCGGTGCGCTCAGGGGCGCCGCCCCGACACCATGCGGCTGACCCCGGGGATGTCGAGGCCGGCATCGGTCGTGTAGGCAGCGAAGGCGGCCCGCACCCGGTCCTGGATCGCCGAGACCGTCTCCTCGTCCAGCCCGGCGAGCAGGGACGCCAGCGGCCCGGCGAGGTCGGACGTGAGGTTCCAGTACTCGTCGAACGAGCCGGTCCGGTGAGGCACGGGCACATCCTCGACCTCGACGTCGGCGAAACCGGCGGCGGTGAGGAGTGCGCCGAGGTCGGCGTCGGCCAGGGAGAACGGGCCGGGCACGCCCGGCGGCGGCATGGGCATCCCGAGCACGGCACTCGCGGCATCGAGCATCTCGCCCAGCCAAGGGTTGTCGGCAGGCGGGGCCCACACCGAGGCCGCGGCCCGGCCGCCGGGCCGGAGGACCCGGAAGATCTCGCCGACGGCCTGATCGGGCGCGACGGCGAACATGAGGCCTTCTCGGCAGAGCACGGCGTCGAAGGACTCGTCGGGCTGTTCGATCGCCTCGATGTCGAGGACCGCGGTCGCCACGTTGCCGAGGCCTCGGGCCGCGGCCCGCTGGCCCGCGATGGTCGCCATGGCCTCGGCCACGTCCGAGATGACGACCTCGCCGTCCGGGCCCACCTGGTCGGCCGCGGCGAGCCCGGTGCCCCCCGGCCCGCAGGCCAGTTCCAGCACCCGGTCCCCCCGTGACAGTGCGACCACCGCGAGGAGGCGCTCGGTCTGCGTGGCCCCTCGGGCATCGACGGTGTCGGCATGGTCGCCCCATTGCGGCGCCACGCCGGCCCACATGCCGTGCACGAGCTGTCGGATCTGGTCCTTCGGGTCATCGGTCACGGCGACCGCTCCTTATTCGATTCTCGTCAAGAGTATTGAATACTCCTATAGGGCTCGGCGACGGGGGCGTCGTCCGTGTCGCCCTTCAGGAGCAGATCCGAGACCGGCCCTGGTACCTCGAAGTCCTCGATGAATCCGACCCCGAGCGCAAGCTCCGCCTGGTGGCCCACCACAGCGTGGCCGTCAAGGCGCGCATCGGCCCCCTCCTCCGGGTGATCCGCAGCGCCGCCGTCGTCGACGCGGACGGCGCGGCGCTCTGGGCGCTGATCCAGACCGACTTCCACAGCAACCAGCGGGTCATCGTGGAGTCCCTCGTCGCCACGGGCCGCCTCCGCCAGGACGTCGACGTCGACCGGGCCACCGACATCCTGTGGACGTTGGACCACCCCGACGTCTGGCTCCTGCTCGCCGGTGAGCGGGGTTGGACCCCCGAGGCCTTCGAGACCTGGTTCGCCGACACCGCCATCGCCCAGTTGCTCGACCGCCCCGCCTGACCCGTTCCGGCGAGGACGCGGACTGAACCGATCAGGGGTCGGCTACGTCTCCGGGTATGGGGGGCTGCGGGCAGAACGACTAGAGCTTGCGGATCTGGTCGATGTGGGCTTCGGCCTGGTTGACGTCGTCGCCCTGCTCGGTCAGCAAGGCGGCGCGGTCCTTCTCGGCCTCCTCCGCCGCGCCCGACTCGGCGCGGGCCAGGGCGGCTTCGACGCCGTCCTTGCTGACGATCTTGGCCCACTCGACAAGGGCTTCGACCATCTCGTCCTCGGCCACGACCTTGACCACCTTCCCCTTGACGAACAGGTGGCCCCGCTTGCGGCCGGCGGCGATGCCGAGGTCGGCCTCCCGGGCTTCACCCGGGCCGTTGACGACACAGCCCATCACGGCCACCTGGATGGGCACCTCGAGCTCCTCGAGGGCCTTCTGGGCGGCGTCGGCGATGGCGTAGACGTCGACCTCGGCTCGCCCACACGACGGGCAGGCGATCAGGTCGAGGCCGGTGCGCTCCCGGAGGCCCAGGGACTCCAGCAGCTGGCGCCCGGCTCGAGCCTCCTGCACCGGATCGGCCGTCAGCGAGTAGCGGATGGTGTCGCCGATGCCCTCGGACAAGAGCGTCGCCAGGCCGGCGGTGGCCTTGATCAGCCCGGCGGGGGGCGGGCCGGCCTCGGTCACGCCCAGGTGCAACGGGTAGTCCGTGGCCTCCGACAGCTGGCGGTAGGCCTCGATCATCAGGGGGACATTCGACGCCTTCACCGAGATCTTCACGTCGTCGAAGCCGACCTCGGCGAAGTAGTCCAGCTCCCGTTGCGCCGACTCGACCATGGCCTCAGCGGTCAGGCCGCCGTGCTTCTCGTAGAGGTCGGGGTCGAGCGAGCCGCCGTTGACCCCGATGCGGATGGGCACACCCCGGTCCTTGCACTCGGCGGCCACGGCCTTGATGTGCTCGGGCCGGCGGATGTTGCCCGGGTTCAGGCGCAGGCAGTGGACGCCGGCCTCGAGGGCGGCCAGGGCCATCTTGTACTGGTGGTGGATGTCCGCCACGATCGGCACCGGCGAGCGGGGCACGATCTGGGCCAGGCCCTCGGCCGCCTCCTTCTCGTTGCAGGTGCAGCGGACGATGTCGGCCCCCGCGCCGTAGAGGGCGTAGATCTGCTGGAGCGTCCCCTCGACGTCGGCCGTCTTGGTGATCGTCATGGACTGGACGCTCACCGGGGCGTCCCCACCCACGGTCACCGGATGCGACGGGTGGCGGAGCACCACTTCACGGGTCTTCCGGCGCTCGTAGCTCACGGAGTCAGTCTCGCAGCCCGTCCCGTGCTTCGTACCTCGTGCGCCCGTGCGCCAGATCTGGCGCACCGGTGCACGAGGTACGGGAGGTCGGGGGCTAGCCGGGGAAGTTGATCGGGTTGGCGATGTCGGCGTACAGCGCCATCGTCCCGATCGTGACCATGAAGAGGACCACGGCGTAGGCCACCGGCAGCATCCGCGTCAGGTTGGCCTGGTAGCGCCGGCCGGGGTGGCCGATCTCCCGGATCCGCTCGTAGGTCCCGATGGCGACGTGGCCGCCGTCGAAGGGCAACAGCGGGATCAGGTTGAACAGGCCGATGAAGACGTTCAGGACGATCATGATCTGGAACAGGGCCACCAAGCCGTTGGCGTCGGTGGCCTGCGCACCGAGGCGGGCGGCACCGACGATGGAGATGATCCGGCCTTCCTCGTCGCTGCTCGACGAGCTCGCCGCCGAGCTCCCCGACGATGCCGGTTCCTCTTCCTCGGCCGGGCTGAACACGGCATCGGCGAAGCTGCTGAGCCCGCTCGGCGTGAAGAAGTGGCCGATCGCCGACACCGAGTCCGTCATGAGCGTGCCCACCTCTTCGACCGAGCCGCGGGCCGCCGGCAGGACTCCGAGTCGCTCACGCGGCTCTTCGGCGGCGAGGCCGATGACCCCCGTGGCCGCCTCGCCGACGCCGACCGAGCCGATCGGCAGCGTGGCGTCGATGGTCTCGTCGCCCCGCTCGATCACGAGGCTGACCGACTCGCCGGGGTGGGCCCGGACGTACTCACGGAAGTCGGTGTAGTCGGCGAACTCGACACCACCGGCGGACACGATCCGATCGCCGGGCTCGAGCCCGGCGACGGTCGAGGGCGTTTCGCCGTCGTCGAGCAGCTGCTGGAACGACTCGTTGAACTGGGCGTTCGGGTACTGCAGCTCGATGTCCGCGGGCGTGGAGAGCTCGTCGACCGTCCAGTTCCGCGCACTGTTGTCGGTGATGGCACCGAAGGCCAGCAAGCTCACGAAGGCCAGGACCAGGGCCATGAGGAAGTGCATGGCCGAGCCGGCCACGGCCACGGACATGCGCCGCGGGTAGGACTTCTGGCGGTACGTCCGGGATTCGTCGGCCGGGTCGACTTCCTCGAGGCTGTTCATGCCGATGATCCGGACGTAGGCCCCGGCCGGGATGGCCTTGACGCCGTACTCGGTCTCGCCCCGCTGGAACGACCAGATGCGGGGCCCGAAGCCGATGAAGAACTCGGTGACCTTCATCCCGGCCCTCTTGGCCGTGATGTAGTGGCCCAGCTCGTGCATGAAGATCATGACGATGAGCGACACGACGACGGCCAGGATGGGCCAGCCCCCGAACAGGCCGAGGGCGACCAGGGCGCCGACCAGCCCGACGAGCCCGAGGACGCCGGCGATGTCACCCTCCGGCTGGTCGGCCGCGATCGGCCCTTCGGGTGTCGGAGGGATCAGCTCGG
>DATDAH010000177.1:0-2638 GCA_036525535.1 Acidimicrobiales bacterium | reverse complement strand
GATCCTCCATGGTGACGTCCGGCCCGACCTGTCGCCCTGACACGAACGAGAGCCTTGCGCTCGCCTACCGGCGGCACAACCTCCGACTAGGCGGCGAGGACCCAGAAGCTGAACATCAGTCCGAAGCACCCAGCTGGAGGAACACCCTTATCGGGCTGCTGGGGCTGTCGGGCTCGTACTTACAAGGGCGTACGACCCGCCGGCACCTAGTCGGAGTTGGGCGAGTCCTCGACGGTCGCGAGGGCCAGGACCTGCTCCCTCGTCATGGTGAACGCGTGTGACGTCTTGGCGTGGGAGACCGCCTTCTCGACGAACTCGTCCTCGGAGTCGCCGGTGACGTCGGTCCCGCAGTCGCAGTGGATCACCAAGGCCATCGGGTCATTATTGCGCGGGCGCCCGGCGCAGCGCGGCGAACTTCTCCTGCGTCTCGAGGAAGTGGTGGATCGCCTTGATCGCACCGGAACCCTCACCCACCGATGACGCCACCCGCTTCATCGACCGCGAACGCACGTCCCCCACGGCGAAGACGCCGGGCATCGAGGTCTCGAAGGCCATCGGGGAGCGGGGGAGGAGCCAGTCGTCGAGCAGCTGATCGTGGATGAGCTCAGCACCCGCCACCACGAAGCCGTGGTCATCCCGAGCGATCCCCGGTGGCAGCCAGCTCGTGTGCGGTGACGCACCGATCATCACGAACAGGCCGTCGGCCGGGAGCTCGCGCTCGGTGCCATCGGCATCGTCGACGATGCGCAGCGCGGTGAGGTCCGTCTCCCCGCGGCCGTCGATCACCCGCGAACGGAGGAGCGTCTCGATGTTGTCGGTGGCGGCGATGACGTCGACCAGGTACTTCGACATGCTCTTGGCGAGCGAGTCGCCCCGGACGACGAGGGACACCTGCTCAGCCCACTTGGCGAAGTGCACCGCCGCCTGGCCGGCAGAGTTGCCGGCGCCCACGACGAAGACGCGACGATCCTCGAACTGCTTGGCCTCGGCCGGTGATGCGCCATAGAACACGCCGGCGCCGGCGAGGTGCTCGAGTGCCGGGATGTCGAGCCGTCGGTAGGCGACGCCCATGGCGAGGACGACGGCTCGGGCGGTCAGCTCCTGCCCGTCGGCGGTCCGCAGGACGTGGACGTCGTAGCCGCAGTCCATCGACGTGACCTCGGTGCCGATGAGGAAGCGGCTGCCGAAGGCCCAGGCCTGCTCGTACGCCTGCTGCGCCAGCTCGGCCCCGCCGACCCCGCGGGCGAAACCGAGGTAGTTCCGGATCATCGAGCTCGAGCCGGCCTGGCCGCCGATGGCGCCACGCTCGACCACCAGCGTGTCGAGTCCCTCCGACGAGCCGTACACCGCGGCGGCCAGCCCCGCCGGACCGGCGCCGACCGTGATCACATCGAAGTCGTGGCCCTCGGCGAACGTGGCGCGGTTGGGGAGCAGTGATGAGGGATGGGCGGCGTGCGCCTCCGCCGTCGTCCACTCCTGGAGAAACGCGGTGAGCGTGCGGTGAAAGTCTTCGTCGGGCGACACCCGCGGCTTGGACAGGAAGTGATCGATGCACCCCGTCGCGATGGCGCTCTGGATGGCCTCGGCCGTCGACGGCTGTCCCCAGTCCTCGAGGGCGATGAGCAGGCCTCGCTTGGTGCGGGGACTCAGCCCCCGCACCCGGGACAGCACCTCGGTCCCGTCGAGCTCGGCCATCCACTGGCTGGCGAGCACGACGGCCACACGCTCACCACCTCGATGCGCCGCCTCCACGGTCGACAGCGCGGCCTCGGGGGAGCCTTCGACGACCACGACGTAGTCGCCGTCGTACCGCCGCTCGAGCTCGACGCGGAGCTGTTCACGGCCGGCCTCGTCGTCGTCTGCCGCGACGATCCACGGTCGTCCGCCACCCATGTATCGATGATCGCGCACCGGCGAGCACGGCTCGTCCGCCGCCACCGCGCACGGTGCAGATCGACCTCAGCGCATCAGGGCGCATTCCCCGTCAGGGACAGATCGCCGGGTCGGCGCAGAACTCGGCGATCCCGCCGACAATGGTGGCGACGACCTCGAGGCGGCGGATCTCGGACGGCGTACCCGCGGTGATGTCACCGTTGAGAATCGTGATGTCGGCGTACGAACCGGGCACCAGGCGCCCACGGTGCTGGGAATCGCCGACGGCGTCGGCGTTGCCGGCAAGGACATCGAGCGCCTGCTGGGCGGTCATCCTCTGGTCCAGGACCCATTCGGCCGGGTTCGGGTTGATGTGCCCGACACCGTCCATCGCTCCGGCGACGAAGTCCATCGGCGTCCCCACGCCCGGTTCGAGCTCGAAGTCGCGGAACAGCCACGGCGCGTCGACGCCGGCGGCCACCGAGATCCCAGCGTCGACGAAGTCGCGCCACCGAGTGAGCCACGCCGTGTCCTCACCCGGCTCGGCGAGGTGGCCGAGGTAGTCATCCTCGAGGATGAAGTCCGATGCACTTCCGGCGAGGTGGACAACGGTCACTAGATCGAGGTCGACGATTCGTTGCAGCTGGTCGTCAGTGACCTGGATCGCATGTTCGAGCCGGTGGCGGTGGACGTTTGGTTTGCCGGCTAGAGCCGCCTCGTAGGCGTCGAGCACCATCTCGTGCGCCTCCGTGCTGACGGTATGGAT
>DATDAH010000176.1:0-27202 GCA_036525535.1 Acidimicrobiales bacterium | reverse complement strand
GCGACGGTCGAGCTCGAGCCCGACGACCAGGTCCACGGCCTGGGGGAGCGAGCCGCGCCGCTGAACCTGCGACCCGGGACCTACGGGCTGTGGAACACCGAGCAGTCCGGCAGCTACGGCCCCGAGGCCGATCCCCTCTACATCACCATCCCTGCCCACCTGGTCGTGGGGCCTGGACGCGGGCACCTCGGCTTCTGGGAGAACACCCACGACGGCACCGTCAGGATCGGCGAGACGCTGTCGGCCACCTTCGAGGGGGGCGCCCTGCGGACCTACGTGGCGCCGGGGCCGCCGGATCGGGCCCTCGAGCAGTTCCATGAGCTCACCGGTCGACCAGCCCTGCCCCCCAAGTGGGCCCTCGGCTACCACCAGTGCCGCTGGGGCTACAAGACCGATGCCGACATCCGCGAGGTATTGGCCGGGTTCCGCGAGCACGACCTGCCCCTGTCGGCCATCCACTTCGACATCGACTACATGGACCGGTACCGGGTCTTCACCGTCGACGAGGAGGCGTTCCCGGACCTCGCCCGCCTGACCGCTGACCTGGACGCCGAGGGCGTGAAGGCGGTGACGATCATCGATCCCGGCGTGGCCAAGGCCGATGACTTCCCGCTCTACCGGGAGGGCCGGGAGAGGGGTCACTTCCTGAAGCTGCCGGACGGCCGGGAGGTCAACGCCGTGGTCTGGCCCGGCCTCGTCGGCTTCCCCGACTTCAGCGACCCGGCTGTGCGCGAGTGGTGGGCCGACCAGTACCCGGCCCTGCTGGACCGGGGCGTGGCCGGCATCTGGCACGACATGTGCGAGCCGGCCGTGTTCGCCGCCGGCGTCGACGCCTCTCTCCCGCTGGCCACGCGGCACCACCTCGACGGCCAGGGCGGTGACCACGTGGAGGGTCGCAACCTCTACGGCCAGGGGATGGCCCAGGCCGGTCACGACGCCCTGCGCCGCCACCGTCCTGATCGTCGGCCGTGGCTGCTGACCCGCTCCGGTTGGGCTGGGGTCCAGCGCTACGCCTGGACCTGGACCGGCGACGTGGCCACGTCGTGGACGATGCTGCACCGCACGCTCTGCACGACCCTGAACCTGACGATGTCGGGGATCCCGTACACCGGCCCCGACGTCGGTGGCTTCTCGGGGGACCCGTCACCGGAGCTCTACACGCGCTGGTTCCAGATGGCGGCGTGGCTGCCGTTCTTCCGGTCCCACTCGATCTTCACCATGCCGTCCCGCGAGCCGTGGAACGCCGCCGGTCCTCACCTGGAGGCGATCCGGGAGGCGATGACGTGGCGCTACCGCCTGATCCCCTACCTCTACACCCAAGCCTGGTTGACCAGCCTCGGGGGTGACCCGCCGATCCTGCCGGTGTGGTGGCCCACGCAGGGCGCGCCGCCCGAGGACCCCGACCTCCTGGCGATCGACGACGAGTTCCTGGTCGGGCCTGACCTCCTCGTAGCACCGGTGTTCGAGCTGGGCGCCACGCGTCGTTCCGTGCGCTTCCCTCCCGGGTCGTGGTTCGACCTGGTGGGGGAAGGCCGTCACGAGGGCGTGATCGAGGTCGAGGTGACGATGCAGCGGATCCCGGTCTTCGTGCGGGCGGGCTCGGTCGTGCCGACCGACGATGCCGGCCGCGACCTCCTCCACCTGTATCCGCCCGACGAGGGTCGCCTCGGCCTGCGGGAGCCGGCGGAGTGGTACCGGGATGCGGGAGACGGATACGGCCCCCATCGGTACGACGTCTTCGAGGTCACCGCGCTGGACGATTCGTCGTGGATGATCGTCCGTGACGTACCGCCCGAGTCGTCGTACGAGGTCGACGACGACGACCTGGCGGTCGTGGTCCACGGTGGGCCGTGGACCGTGGCCGCCGACGGGGGCGAAGCGCAGGTCGCGGAGCCGGGTCAGCCGCTGCGGGTGGGGGACTTCGTCGAGCTCGTCGTCCGGCGACCCGCCTGAGGGCGCCGTCGCACCACGATCCGTCGGTCCGTGGGCCGGGTCTCGAGCACCAGGCGGAACCGCCGCCCATCGGTCGTGCGTCCCTTGCCGGGAAAGCCCCTGGCTCTGCCCACGCTCCCTAACATAGTACCTATTAAGTACTATGTCAAAGGCGCGACGACTCGCGGGATCGACCCCCAGCCAGCCGCGGGCAGACTGCTCAGCCCGCAGAGGCTCACACCTGACGAGGCGTCGGGTCGCCGGCGTCGACCTGCCAGGTGGCGACCGTGCTGATGGCGCTGCGGGCGTCTTGGACGTCGTCGAGGACCCGGAACGTGGCGGTGAGCTGATCGGGCTCGGCGACGACGGTCAGGTAGCCGTGGGCGTTGATCTGCTGGCGGAGCTGCGGTGTGCGGTCGGACACGTCGTCGGGGAACAGCACGGAGCTGATCGGCGGGGCCATGAACTCCGGCGCGACCAGCTCGGCGTCGGGCTCGAAAGGCGCATCGTTCACGTCGAGCACCATGCCCGCGTGGTAGTCACCGGTCAGGACGACGGGGTTGTCGGCGGCGGCCATGGCCTCGATGAAGCGGCGCTGAGCGTCGGGGAAGCCGTCCCAGGTGTCGAGGTAGAACTCGGAGCGGCTGCGTCCGGCGTCGACCCCGGCCAGGACCACGGGGTTGCCGATCAGGTCCCAGGTCACCCCGCCCCGGCCGACGGTTTCGGTGAACCAGGCCTCTTGGTCGGGACCGAGGCGGGTCCGATCCTCGTCGGTGCGGGCCGCGCAGTCGCCGAAGTCGTCGGCCACCTCGTCCCGGCAGGGGGCGACGTCGGCGTACTGGCGCTCGTCGAGCATTTCGAGGCGGGCCAGGTCGCCGAACGCCAGCTCGCGGTAGATGTCGGCGTGGTCGCCGTCCGGCGCTGGTAGGCGGCTGGGCAGGTTCTCCCACCACGCCCGGTAGGCCGCGGCCCGTCGCTCGGGCAGGCGCTCGACAGGGATCTCGCCCTCAGGGACGCTGTCGCCGAGGTAGTTGTCGGCGACCTCGTGATCGTCCCAAGTGGCCACGAACGGAAAGCGGTGATGGGCGGCCTGCAGGTCGGGGTCCACCTTGTAGGAGGCGTAGCGGAGCCGGTAGTCGGCCAAGGACTCGATCTCGTAACCGGGCGCAGACTGTCGCCGGCCGGTGCCGGCGGCGTACTCGTAGATGTAGTCGCCGAGATGGACGACCAGGTCCACGTCCTCCTCGGCCATGTGCCGGTAGGCGGCGTAGGTGCCGGACTCGTACCACTGGCAGTTGGCGACGGCGAGGGCGAGACGGCTGACGGCAGCGTCCTCGGCGGGCAGGGTGCGGGTGCGGCCGACCGGGCTGGTGAAGTCGCCGACGGTGAAGCGGTAGAAGTAGTCGGCGACGGGGTCGAGACCGCCGGCGTCGACGTGGACGCTGTGGCCGTACTGCGGGTCGGCGGTGGCGATGCCCTCGTCGACGATGGCGGTGAAGCGGTCGTCGGTGGCGATCTGCCAGCGGACGTCAACGGGGTCGTCGGGCATGCCCCCACCCCCGTCCGGGGTCAACGGCTCGGGGGCGAGGCGGGTCCAGAGGATGACCGAGTCCGAGGCGGGGTCACCAGAGGCCACGCCGAGGGTGAAGGGGTCACCGCTGAGGCGGGCCGAGTGCAGGGTGGTGCTGGTCGGCGTCGTCGTGGTCGACGCGGCCGTGGTGCCGCTGTCGTCCCCGGACGAGCACGCCGCCAGCAGCAGTGTGGCCCCCGACCCGAGTAGGAACCCCCGCCGTCCAACCACCCGCCGAGCATGTCAGGTTCTGATCCACCCGGCGTGTCGCCGGCGACGCCGTTCGCTACCGAGAACCGGCAGGCCGGCCTTACAACCGCTCGATGATGGTGACGTTGGCCTGACCGCCGCCCTCGCACATGGTCTGCAGGCCCCAGCGTCCGCCGGTGCGCTCCAGCTCGTGCAGGAGGGTGGTCATGAGGCGGGCCCCGGTGGCGCCGAGGGGGTGGCCCAGGGCGATGGCCCCGCCGTTCACGTTGACCTTGTCCAAGTCCGCACCGGACTCCTTCTGCCAGGCCAGCACCACCGAGGCGAAGGCCTCGTTGATCTCGACCAGGTCCATCTGGTCGAGGGTCATGCCGGTCTTCGCCAGGGCGTACTCCGTCGCCGGGATGGGGGCGGTCAGCATCCAGACCGGGTCGGCGCCCCGCACGGAGAGGTGGTGGATGCGGGCCCGGGGCGTGAAGCCGTGGTCCTTGACCGCCTGCTCCGACGCGATCAGCAGGGCCGCCGAGCTGTCGGAGATCTGGGACGAGACGGCCGCGGTCAGCCGGCCGCCGTCGACCAGGGTGCGCAGGGTCGCCATCTTCTCAAGCGTCGACTCGCGGCGGGGACCCTCGTCCTGAGCCACGCCTTCCAGAGGCTCGATCTCGGCCTCGAAGCGGCCCTCGTCGATGGCCCGGATGGCCCGCTGGTGGCTCTCGTAGGCGAAGGCCTCCATGTCCTCGCGGGAGATGTCCCACTTCTCGGCGATCATCTCGGCCGCCCGGAACTGGCTGACCTCCTGGTCGCCGTAGCGGGCCACCCAGCCCTTGGAGCCCCGGAACGGGTCGGGGTCGGTGAAGCCCACGTGCTCGGCCACGGTCATCGCCGAGCCGATGGGGATGGCGCTCATGTTCTGGACGCCGCCGGCCACGACCAGATCGGTCGTGCCGCTCATGACGGCCTGCGCACCGAAGTGCACCGCCTGCTGGGACGAGCCGCACTGGCGGTCGATCGTGGTGCCGGGGACCTCCTCGGGCAGGCCGGCGGCCAGCCAGGCCGTGCGGGCGATGTCGCCGGCCTGGGGGCCGATGGTGTCGACACAGCCGAAGATCACGTCCTCGACCGCGCTGGGGTCGACACCCGTGCGGTGAATCAACGCCTTGAGCGAGTGGGCGCCGAGATCGGCGGGGTGGACGTGGGCCAGGCCCCCGCCCCGGCGCCCGACCGGCGCCCGGACCGCATCCACGATGTACGCCTCGGCCATGTGCACGTCCTCCGTTCGGGTCTAGCGGGTCAGGATGACCGATGAGCCGTGGCCGAACAGGCCCTGGTTGGCGGTGATGCCGACCTGGGCGCCGTCGACCTGGCGGTCACCGGCCTGGCCCCGCAGCTGCCAGGTGAGCTCGCAGACCTGGGCCAGGGCCTGGGCGGGAATGGCCTCGCCGAAGCTGGACAGACCGCCCGAGGTGTTCACGGGGATGCGACCGCCGATGCTGGTGTCACCGGTGCGGACGAGCTGCTCGGCCTCGCCCTCCTTGCAGAGGCCCAGGCTCTCGACCCAGTCCAGCTCGAGAGCGGTCGACAGGTCGTAGACCTCGGCCAGGTCGATGTCGTCGGGGCCGAGGCCCGCCTCCTCATAGGCCGCGGCACTGATGGCGGCCCGGTAGGTCAGCTCGGGGGCGGCGCTCACCGCCGCCGAGTCCGTGGCGAACTCGGGCAGGTCGAGCACGGTGTTGGGGTACGTCGGCGTGACCGTGGAGATGGCCGCCACCGTCGGCGGGTCGGCGACACCCCGGCGCTCGGCTTCGTCCTGGCTCATGAGGATCACGGCCGCCCCACCGTCGGAGGTGGCGCAGATCTCGAGCAGGCGCAGCGGGTCGGCCACCATCGGGGAGGCCAGGACCTCCTCGATCGTGACCTCCTTGCGGTAACGAGCCTTCGGGTTGGCCAGGCCGTGCTTGGCGTTCTTGACCTTGACCTGGGCGAAGTCCTCGTCGGTGGCGCCGTAGAGGTCCATGCGTCGGCGGGCGTAGAGGGCGAAGTAGGTCGGGTTGGTGGCCCCCAGCAGTCGGAAGCGCAGCCAGTCCGGATCGGTGAAGCGGTCGGCGCCTTCGACGGGCTTGAAGAACCCCTTGGGCGTCGTGTCGGCCCCGACCACGAGGGCGATGTCGCAGGCCCCGGCCCGGATGCGGTCCCGGGCGACGCTCATGGCCGTGGCGCCGGACGCACAGGCGGCGTAGCTGCTGGCCACCGGCACGCCCGTCCAGCCCATCGCCTGGGCGAAGGTGGCCCCGGCGATGAAGCCCGGGTAGCCGTTGCGGATGGTGTCGGCGCCGGACACGAACTCGACGTCCTGCCAGTCGATGCCGCTGTCCTCCAGCGCATCGGCCGCCGCCGCCCGGCCGTACTCGACGAAGTTGCGGCCCCACTTGCCCCATGGGTGCATGCCGACCCCGGCGACGACGACGTCCCTCACGGCGTGGCCTCCACCGGCCTCCACTTCCAGACCACGTGGACCGCCTCGTCGTCCTCGAACAACGGCTCGACGACCAGTTCGACCTCCTGGCCGGTGGCCAGGTCGCCCACGGCCACGCCCTCCACGACCTGGCCCATGACGATGAGCTGCTCGTCGGCCAGCTCCACGGCGGCCTGGGCGAAGCTCTGGAACTCCTCGTGGGGGGAGACGTAGGGGGTCGGGGGCTGGTACTGGGCGTCGGTGTAGGACCAGATCCTCCCGGTCCGGCTCAGCTCGACCTCGACCAGCTCGGTGCTGCCGCACCCCGGACGCCGACACCAGCCGTCCTCCCTGGGGAAGAAGTAGGTGCCGCAGACCGAGCACTTCGTCCCGAGCAGGTGGGGAGGGTCGTCGAGGGTGAACCACCCCTCGATCGCCGCCACCCGCGGCTTCGCCGTGTCCGTCGAGCTCACGGCTCGGAGGGTACTCGCCCCATCTGACGGGTCGTCAGGTCCGAGTTGCGACTCGGTCGGACGGGGCGTCAGGCTCTCGCCGGCATGGACCTGACCTTCTCCGATCAGCACGAGGCCTTTCGGGCCGAGGCGCGAGGGTGGTTGCGGGCCAACGTGCCGTCGGGGCTGGCGTCGATGAACACGGCCCCGGGATTCGCAGCCCACAAGGTGTGGGAACGGACGCTGTTCGACGCCCGCTGGGCCGTCGTGTCGTGGCCTGAGGAGTACGGCGGTCGGGGCGCCGACCTCATCGAATGGCTGATCTTCGAGGAGGAGTACTGGGCGGCGGGAGGCCCCGGCCGGGTCACCCAGAACGGCATCTTCCTGCTGGCGCCGACGATCTTCGAGCACGGGACCAAGGAGCAGCAGGATCGCTACCTGCCCAAGATGGCGGCGGGGGAGGAGCTTTGGGCCCAGGGCTGGTCCGAGCCCGACGCCGGCAGCGACCTGGCCGGCCTGCGCAGCCGGGCCGTTCAGGACGGCGACGACTGGGTGCTGACCGGGCAGAAGACATGGTCGACCCGAGGCCTGTTCTGCGACTGGCTCTTCGGCCTGTTCCGCTCGGACCCCGAGGCCCCGCGCCACCACGGCCTGACCTACTTCCTCGTCCCGCTGGACGCCGAGGGCGTGACCGTGCGCCCCATCAGCGGCCTGCACGACGACGTGGCCTTCGCCGAGGTCTTCTTGGAGGAGGTCCGGGTGCCGTCGGCCAATGTCCTCGGCGGGGTCAACGAGGGCTGGCGGGTGGCCATGGCCACGGCGTCCTCCGAGCGCGGCCTGACCCTGCGCAGCCCCGGTCGGTTCATGGCGGCCGCTGACCGCCTGATCGATCTCTACCGGCGCCGGCCCGACGAGCACCTGCGGGACGACGTGGCCCGGGCCTGGATGAACGCCGAGGCCTACCGGCTCCTGACCTTCCAGGCCGTCAGCCGCATGCTGCAGACCGGCCAGCCCATGGGAGCTGAGGCCAGCCTGATGAAGCTCTGGTGGTCCGAGCTCGACGTCCACCTGAACCAGACGGCCCAACGCCTGGTCGGCACCGAAGCCGAGCTGGGCCTCGACAGCGAGGACACCCCCGATGACGGCCGCTGGCTGGATGGCTGGCTGTTCTCGCTGGCCGGCCCCATCTACGCCGGCACCAACGAGATCCAGCGCAACGTCGTCGCCGAACGCGTCCTCGGTCTCCCGAGGGTCCGATGACCTCACCGTTCTGGAACCTGCAGCTTGTGACGGTCCGCGGGTTTCAGGTTCCAGAACGGGGGGTCAGCTGATGGAGCTCGCCTTCTCCGAGGACCAGCTCGCCTTTCGGGACGCGGTGCGGGAGCTGCTGGCCGGGACGTGCCCGCCAGAAGCGGTGCGGATGGCGTGGGACGCGGACGACCCGTGGGACGGGGACCGTTGGGAGGCCCTGGTCGAGATGGGCGTCGTGGGCCTGACCGTGCCGGAATCCGACGGTGGGCTGGGCCTGACCGAGGTCGACCTGGTCCTCCTGTTGGAGGAAGCGGGTCGGGCGGCCCTGCCCGAACCGCTCATGGAGTCGGCCCTGCTGGCCCGGGAGGTTCCAGGAGGGGGTTCGGCCAAGGTGGCTGCCGCGCCCGCCGACGCCACCCACGTGGCCGGGGCCGCCTCCGCCGACGTCGTGGTCGTCGGCTCGACCGTCTACCCGGCGCCGACCGGCGTCCAGCCCCAGCCCTCGGTCGACCGGGCCCGCCGCCTCGTCCGCACGGCCGACGTGACGGGGGGCCGGGCCCTGGCCACCCTCGACCGCGACCCGTTCGAGCCAATGGCGTTCGGCACGGCGGCCACCCTCGTGGGCGCAGCCCGTCGGCTCGTCGAGGTCACCGTCGACTACGCCAAGGAGCGCCAGCAGTTCGGTCAGCCCATCGGCGGGTTCCAGGCCGTGAAGCACCACCTGGCGTCGGCCCACCTGGCGGTCGAGTTCGCCGCCCCGGCCGTCTACCGGGCCGCCTGGTCGCTGGCCACCGACCAGCCCACGATCGCCCGCGATGTCTCGATGGCCAAGGCCATGGCCGGTGACGCGGCCGAGCAAGCCGCCCGGGTCGCCCTCCAGGTCCACGGTGCCATCGGCTACACGTTCGAGTCCGACCTCCACCTCTGGATGAAGCGGGTCTGGGCCCTCAGCCCGGCGTGGGGCGACGCCGCCTGGCACCGTCGCCGCGTCGCCACTGCCCTCCTCGACCAGTGACCGTGGCCTGACGACTCGCGGGTTTCGGCCGATGAGGTCCGAGTGAGTCCGGAGGCGTTCTTCCTGATCGGGGCGCTCTGCGCGACCCACGCCTTCCTGGCCACCTTCCGGGGCCGGCCGCCGTTCGCCATGGCCTGGTTCCTGGCCGGCTGGTTGACGGGCGAGCTCGCCCTGTTCCACCTTGGGTGGCAGGCCGTGGTCGTGGCCAGTGCGGTGAGCGCCGGCGCCCTCGATGCGCCGATCGGCCAGGTCGGTCTCGTCCTCATGGGACTCAGCGCCGTCGGCCTCCTGCTGGCCCACCACCGGGCCGGCCAGGCCGAGCCCGTCGTCGAGCAGGCCCTGGTCGACGCCCTCGGGCCCGACTACCGGGACGCCATCGCCCCGCCGCTGGCCGGGCCACTGCGCCAACACGTACCTCGCGGGCTGCTGCTGCGACCCTTCCACTACGCGGTGGCCGACGTCGAGGTCACCCGTGACCTGTCCTATGGGCCCCACGGGAGGTTCAACACCCTCGACGTCTACCGTCACCGGGACACCAGCGGTCCGGCTCCGACGCTCATCCACGTCCACGGTGGCTCGTGGATGCACGGGCGCAAGGAGCGTCAGGCCAAGCCCCTGACCTGGCATCTCGCCCAGGAGGGCTGGGTGGTGGTCTCCGTCAACTACCGCCTCAGCCCGAAGGCGACCTTTCCCGAACACCTCGACGACCTGAAGACCGCCGTCACCTGGGTCCGGGCCCACGCCGGCGAGCTGGGTGCCGACCCGGACTTCATCGTGCTGACCGGTGGCTCGGCCGGTGGCCACCTGGTGGCCCTGGCCGCCCTCGACCCCGTGACCCGGGTGCAGGGCTGCGTGCCCCTGTATGGCGTCTACGACTTCCTCGACCGCCACGGGGCGCGAGGCCGGCACCGCCTCGAGCGCTTCTACGCCAAGACGATCATGAAGTGCTCGCCGGCCGAGTGCCCTGAGCGCTGGGACGCGGCATCACCCATCGTCCAGGTCGGGCCCCACGCCCCACCGTTCTTCGTGCTCCACGGCACGTTCGACTCGATGGCCTACGTCACCGAGGCCCGAGC
Organism: Acidimicrobiales bacterium; assembly: GCA_036525535.1. Taxonomy (GTDB): domain Bacteria; phylum Actinomycetota; class Acidimicrobiia; order Acidimicrobiales; family DATDAH01; genus DATDAH01. The sequence continues at coordinate 17,247 of DATDAH010000176.1, read as the reverse complement.
CTTCGTCGCCGAGCTGAGCGCCGCGACCGGCCAGCCGGTCGTCTACGCCGAGCTGCCCGCCGCCCAGCACGCCTTCGACACCTTCCACACGGTGCGCGGCACCCACGTCGTCAACGGCATCGCCCGCTGGCTGGCCTGGCTCCACTCCACGTACCTTGCCCGCCAGGCCGCCCCATCGGGCGGGGCTGTGCACAAGGTACGAGTGGATCAGGCCTGACGGGGGGTTGTCGTCCGGTTGACCACGACCCGCTGACCGACGGTCGATGCCGCCCGGAGCACGGATTCGACGACCAGCGGCTCGCGAAACTCGTCCAGGACCGCCGTCGCCCGCAGGACGCCGCGTGCGGAGGCCACGCCGGTCAGCTGCACCCCCCGGGGGAGCGGCGGGACCGTGGCCCGGCGGGTGGTCAGGAAGCGGTGGACGAACGGCAGCGGGATGCCCGCCCAGCGCACCTCGTGGATCGGGAAGGTGACCTCGTCGCCGTCGAGCTCGGCTGAGACCGTCGCGGTCAGGCGACCGCCCTGGTGGACGGTGGCCCGGTCCGTCCCGTCGAGGATCACCTGGACCGGTGCCTCGTAGCGCTCCAGCAACTCGTCCAAGGTGGCCTGGTCCACCTCGCCGGCCAGGTCGACGGGACCGGCCACGACGCTGGACACCACGCCGCCCTCGAGGTTGACGTTCTGGGCCCGGATGGTCAACCGGTCGATACGACCACCGTCCCAGCGCACGTCGTGCACGACGATGTCGACCTCCTCGAGGCCCTCGAGGTCGAGGCCGGGTCGCCACGCGCCCAGAGCCACCGGGGGCGCCGAGTGGGTGCCGACGACCGAGGAGACGTTGACGGTGACGGTCCCTTTGGCTGACCGCAGCTCGACCTCCTTGCCCACCAGCGCGTCGGCCACGGAGGCGAAGGTCTCCAACAGGACCCGCGTGGGGGCCCGGGCGAGGTCGTCCACCACCTTGAGCCAGTCCTGAGGCGTGATGGGCCACTTGTCCGGCCGCATGAACCAGCTCATCTCCCAAACCCTGTCACTACTCTCCGCACGGTGCTGACCGAGGACCTGCGCCGGCAGTGGGACGAGGAGGGCTTCGTCATCCTCCGCCATCTGCTCGACCCACCGCTGGTCACGGCCCAGCTCGACCGCGCCGTCGAGCTCTGTCGCCTCGCGGCCTCCGGCGAGCCCATGCCCAAAGGCTCGTTCGTCGCTCCGGAGAAGAAATCGTGGCCGGGCGCGACCGATCCCGAGGACTTCGTGTCCAAGGTGTTCCTGCTCCACCACTGGGACCCGGTCTTCGGTCCGGTCAGCCGAGATCCCCGGATCCTGGCCGCCGTCGCCGACCTGCTGGGTGAGGACCTGGACTGCTTCCTGTCGCAGTTCATCTTCAAGAACCCGGGCGCCATCGGCCAGCCCTGGCACCAGGACAGCCTCTACTTCCCGTTCGAGCCGGACCACCAGGTCGGCGTCTGGATCGCGGTGACGGCGGCGACCGATGCGAACGGCCCGTTGTGGGTCCTGCCCGGCTCGCACCGGGAGACCGTCCACGAGCACGTCCCCGACACCCGCGCGTCGGCCAACTTCGGCTACGTCGAGATCGTGGACCACGACATGGCCGACGAGGTCTGCGTGCTGATGGATCCGGGCGACGTGCTCGTGTTCGACAGCCACCTCATGCACCGCTCGAAGGACAACGGCTCCGACGGGCTGCGGGCGGCGATGGTGTACCACTACGGCGTGGCCGGGACGATCGACCGCACCGGCGAGGCCTTGGCCGCGAACGACGAGGCCCTCGGCGACCTCCCGGAGGACGCCGCCGCCCGCCTCCAGCACGCCAAGGCCGGCAGCTACTACCTCTGGACCCCTGTCCTCCGCGGGGGTGAAGTCGCGTTCCCGAGCACCGTCAGAGGTGTTTGAGGGCTTCGCGCTTGGAGAGGCCGGAGAGCTCGTCGGCGTGGTCGGCGACGAAGATGCGGACGGTGTCAGGTGACACCTTGGCGTACTGGCGGAGGGCCCAGCCGATGGCCTTGCGGTGGAAGAAGTCGGTCGACGCGGCGTGGGTCAGGCACGCGTGGAAGAGGAAAGCCTCGTCGGTCGCCTGCTTGTCGCCCAGCTGGTGGATGATCGCGGTCCGCTCGAGCCAGAGGTTCCCGGATGTCAGCCAGCGCTCGAGGACCGGTCGCCGAGCGTGGAAGGCCACGACCCGACTGGCCAGGGCGTCGGTCGTGTCCCACCACGGCTTGTCGGTGATCAGGTCTTCGCAGAGGTCGAGGGCGTCCGGGCCGATGCGCTTCACGTGGCGGAGGAGCGTGTCACAGGCGGCGTACTGGAACTCCCGCTCGTCCTTCGCCCAGCAGGCCCTGGCGAAATCCGAGAGCTCGTCCTCGGTGGGGGCGCGCCAGTCGCCGAGCGCCTCTCGCTGCGCCGTCCGCCGCTCGGGGCTCGCCACGCCGAGGAAGGGGAACTGGTCCTTCATGTAGGCGGCCATGGCCGCCGCCTTCTCCGGGTCGCGCCGCGCCGTCAAGGCATGGGCCAGCGCGCCGATTCGGTCCACGGCCGCAGTGTCGCGCCATGATCTGCGCCATGACGCGAGCCGACGACTCTCCTGTTCCGACCTACGCCGACCTCCTGCGCCTCGACGGCAAGCGCTTCGTGGTCATCGGGGCCGGGCAGGGCATCGGCCGCCAGGCCACCCACGCCCTGGCCCAACAGGGGGCGAAGGTCCTCTGCGTGGACGTGGAGCAGGACCGGGCCGATGACATCGCCACCGAGGTCGACGGCGTGGGCTGGGCCGGCGACGCCACCGACCGGGACGGGGCCACCGCCATGTTCGACGCCGCCCACACAGAGCTGGGCGGGCTCGACGGGATCGTCGACATCGTCGGCATGGCCCAGTACAAGGCCCTGCTCGACGTCGACGACGAGAACTGGAACTGGCACCACGACATCGTCCTGCGCCACGCCCACCTGGCGGTGACCCTCGGCGGAAAGGCCATGGCCGACGGCGGCGGGGGCGTGATGGCCTTCGTGGCATCGGTCTCCGGCATCAGCTCGGCCCCGCTCCACGGCGCCTACGGGGTGTTCAAGGCCGGGCTGATGAGCCTCGTGCGCACCGCCGCCGTCGAGCTCGGCCCCCAGGGCGTCCGGGTCAACGCCGTGGCCCCGGGGATGGTCTGGACGCCGCGGGTCAGCGCCTACGTCGGCGAGGAGGGGCGCAAGAACAACGAGCTCAACACCCCCCTGCGCCGGGTCGCCCTCCCCGAGGACATCGCCGCCGCCCTGCTGTTCATGGTCAGCGACCTCTCGGGCTACGTGAACGGCCAGACCCTGGTGGTCGACGGCGGCGTCAGCGTGAAGTTCCCCTACCCCATGGACTTCTGAGCCTCGGTCAGGCGGGGTCGACGTCGGCGACGGCCATGACGTCGAAGCCGGCCGTGTTGCCCTCGGGGTCGGGCACCTCGACACAGGGGTCGTCGACGTCGTCGAACTCGAGGCGCAGGGCCCGGGTCGTGATGGCGTGCATGACGTAGGTCCCGGTGATGTAGGTCAGCTCGAGGATGGCCACCTCGCTCAGCTCCGCCTTCAGGAGGTCGAAGACGCCGTCGGGCACCCGGCCGTGCTGGAGCGCCAGCGCGTCGGTGTACGCGAGCACGGCGCGCTCGACGGGCGAGAAGCAGTCGGCGACCTGCCAGTGGGGGATGGCGTCGACCTGCTCGTCGGTGAGGCCGGCATCCCGTGCCGCTTTGCAGTGCTGGCTGAAGACGAACTGGGACCCGCAGGCCCAACCGGCGCGGATCTGGCCGAGCTCCCGCAGCGCGGGATCGAGCTCCCGATCGGGCGACCGGTAGAAGGCGAAGCCCCCGCAGGCGTGGTCGAAGGCGTCGGGGCACTGGGCGAACACCGTCCACCAGTCGCCCGGCGAGCCGGTGGCCGTCCCCGGCTCGGCCACCGGGTCACGGTCGCCGAAGAGCATGTCGTAGATCACCGCTCCGAACTCGTGCACCTCTGCTCTCGGCACCTCGCGCAGCCTGGGCATGGTCGTCTCCTGTCGTGGGGCTCGGGGCGAGATCGTGGCAGGTCGGACGCCGCGGACTCGCCCGCGCCGAGCCGGGGGGATCAGAGCGTCTCGTCGATCATGCCGAGACGCTCGGTCAGGAGCAGGTTCTCGCGGTAGTCGATGGGAAGGGCGACCAGCGTCGGCTGGCCCGACGCGAAACCGTCCTCCAGGGCGCCGGCCAGGTCGGCGGAGCGCTCGACCCGAACGCCCCGCCAGCCGAAGGCCTCGGCCAGCTGGACCCAGTCGGGGTTCCCGAAGGCCAGGTCGGTGTGCTTGCCGAACTCATTCTCCTGCTTCCAGGCGATCAGCCCGTAGCCGCCGTCCTCCCAGACCATGGCGACCGGATGGGCGCCGATGCGTACGGCGGTCTCCATCTCCTGGACGTTCATGAGGAACCCGCCGTCGCCGCACACGGCCAGGATCCGCCGGTCCGGGTAGATCAGCGAGGCGGCTATGGCCCCGGGCAGGGCGAAGCCCATCGAGCAGAACCCGTTGGGGATCAGGCAGGTGTTGGGCTCGTGGCACTGGTAGTACCGGGCCACCCACATCTTGTGGGCGCCGACGTCGGAGAGGAGCACGTCGTCGGCACCGAGCACCTGGCGGGCATCCCAAAGCGCCTTCTGCGGCTTGATCGCGCCGACCGCGTCGTCGTCGGCGTAGGAGGCGAAGTCGTCGAGCATCGCCTTCCGGGCGGCCCGGGTGTGGCTGTGGTCCCAGTGGGCGTCGGTCGTGCTGCCCCGCCAGCACCGCTCGTTCAGCATCCAGAGGGTGTGGGCCAGGTCGCCGACGACCTCGACGTCGACCTCGTAACGCTCGTCCACCTCGGCGGGCAGGAAGTCCATGTGGAGGATGGCCTTGTCGCCCTCGGGGTTCCAGAGCCGGGGGTGGTACTCGACCATGTCGTACCCCAGCGTGATCACCAGGTCGGCTTGCTCGATGGCCCGCACGGGGTGGTCCCGGGCCTGGAGGCCGATGGTGAAGAGGCAGCGCTCGTCGTCCATGTCGACACAGCCCTTGGCCATGAACGTGCTGACGACACCGATGCCCGTGCGCTCGACGAACAGGCGGAGCTGCTTGGACGCCCGGCGGCGGATGGTGCCGTTGCCGGCCAGGATGATCGGCCGCTCGGCGGCCTGGATGGCCGCCCAGGCCTGGTCGACGATCTTGTCGTCGGGAACCGGCCGCCGGAACTTCAGCGGCGGGATGGGCTCGGCGTCGACCTCGTGGTCGGCGATGTCCTCCGGCAGTTCGATGAGGCAGGCTCCCGGCTTCTCGGTCAGGGCGATGCGGACGGCCTTGCGCACGATCTCGGGGATGTTGTCGGCGTGGCGCACGGACTGGGCCCACTTGGTGATGGGCGCGTACATGCCCACCACGTCCATGACCTGGTGGGACTCCTTGTGGAGCCGGGTCGTGGCCCCCTGGCCTGTCAGCACGAGCATCGGGGACCGGTCCATGTTGGCGTCGGCCACGCCGGTGAGCAGGTTGGTGGCGCCGGGGCCCAGGGTGCCGAGGGCGACCGCGGGCTCGCCGGTGAGGCGCCCGTGGACCTCGGCCATGAAGGCGGCGCCTTGCTCATGGCGGGTGAGGACGAAGGCGATGTCGGAGTCCTCCAGGGACATCATCACGTCGGCGTTCTCCTCGCCGGGGACGCCGAAGACGTAGTGGACGCCCTCAGCCTCGAAGCAGCGGACGAGGAGATCTGACGCCTTCACGCTGGCTTCTCCTTCGATCGCTGAGCGACGGGCAATGGGGGACAGTAGGTCAGACTGCGGCGGTGTTGTCCCGGAGTGATGCCGAAGCTCTCGATGCCGCCGACCCCCTGGCGCCGTGGCGGGCCGAGTTCGTCATCGCCGACCCCGACCTCGTCTACCTCGATGGCCACTCGCTGGGTGCCCCCGCTCGGCGCGCCATCGAAGCCGCGCACGCGGTGATGGTCGACGACTGGGCCGCCGGGCTGATCCGGTCCTGGGACGACGGTTGGCTGGACCTGCCGCAGCGGGCCGGCGCGGCCTTGGCCCCGCTTCTCGGTGCTGACGGTGAAGAGGTGATCGTCCACGACTCGACGTCGGTCAACCTGTTCCAGCTGGTGCACGCGGCCCTGGCCCTGCGCCCGGACCGGCGGGTCATCGCCGTGGACCCGACCGACTTCCCGACCGACCTCTACGTGGTGGACGGGATCGCGGCGCGCACGGGTCACGCCGTCCGGTCGGGTTTCGACCGACTGGACGACGTGGCCGTGGTGGTCCGCACGCTGGTCGACTACCGCACAGCCGACATCGCCGACCTGGCGGGGGAGACGGCCCGGGCGACGGCTGCCGGGGCGTTGGTCGTGTGGGATCTGTCCCATGCCGTCGGCCTGCTGGAGCTGGACCTCCACGGCGCCGGCGTGGACCTGGCCGTGGGATGTACCTACAAGTACCTCGGGTCGGGGCCCGGCGGCCCCGCCTTCTCCTATGTCGCCCGAGGCCTGCAGGCGGACATCGACCAGCCGATCTGGGGCTGGTTCGGCCGGGACGACCAGTTCGCAATGGCAGCGGAGTATGCACCGATGCCAGGCATCGGTCGCCTGCTCATCGGCACCCCCGGGATCATCGGGGTGGCCGCGGCCAAGGCGGCCATCGAGGTCGTGGCCGAAGCCGGGATCGGCGCCATTCGAGCCAAGGCCACGGCCCTGACCGGGTTGGCGCTGGATCTGTGTGCTCAGCACGGCCTCGAGTCGCCCACCCCGAGGGACCCCGCGCGACGGGGAGGCCACATCGCGGTGCGCCACTCCGAGGCCCGTCGCCTGGTCGACGACCTGGCGGCCCTGGGGATCGTCACCGACTTTCGGGAGCCCGACCTCGTCCGACTCGGCTGCCCGCCCCTCACGACCCGCTTCACGGATGTCTTCGACGGCGTGCAGGGCATCACCGGCTGGCTCGACGCCTGATCCGGGCTGACTACGGTCGGGCGGCGTGAACGCCTTCGATCTCACGGGTCGGGTCGCCCTCGTCACCGGAGCGGCCAGCGGCATCGGGCGGGCCTCCGCCGAGCGCATGGCCGAGGCCGGGGCCACGGTCGTCTGCGCCGACCGGGACGCTGAGGGGGCCACGATCACGGCCCGACAGATCACCGGCGCCGGCGGCCAGGCCGACTCGGTCAGCCTGGACGTCACCGATGCCGAGGAGGTCGAGGCCGTCGTGCAGGGCGCGGTCGAGCGCCATGGTCGCCTCGACGTCATGGCCAACGTGGCCGGGATCATCCACACCTCGACCGTGCTCGAGACCCAGGAGTCGGACCTGGACCGCCTCCTGGCCGTGAACCTCAAGGGCGTCTTCTTCGGCTGCCAGTCGGCCGGGAGGGTGATGGTCGCGCAGGGATCGGGGTCCATCGTCAACATGGCCTCCGCCGCCATCGACCAGCCTGCACCGCGCCTCGCGCCCTACGGCATGGCCAAGGCGGCGCTCGTCCAACTGACCAAGGTCCTGGCCACCGAGATCGGTCCGATCGGCGTCCGGGTCAACGCCGTCGCGCCCGGCTACATCGTCACCGGCATGACCAACCGGGCGTGGGTCGCCGAGGACGGCACCGAGGACGAAGAGGCGAAGGCCGCGGTCACGGCCCAGATGGCGAAGGGCGCCCCGCTGAGGACCGTGGGCGAGCCCGACGACATCGCCTACGCCGTCCTGTACCTCGCCTCCGACGCCAGCAAGTTCATGACCGGCCAGATCCTCCGCCCCAACGGCGGCGTGGCCATGCCCTGGTAGCGGCCGGCGACGGCGAGCGGCGGGGAGGCCGCCGGTACCCTCGACCCGGTGACATCCAGCCCCCGCGTCCGCTTCGCGCCCGCGCCCACGGGGTACCTGCATGTGGGCGGCGCCCGGTCGGCGCTGTTCAACTGGCTCTTCGCCCGCCAGCAGGGCGGGACCCTGGTCCTGCGGATCGAGGACACCGACCAGGAGCGGAGCCGCCCCGAGCTCATCGAGGCCATCCTCGAATCCCTCTCGTGGCTCGGCATCGACTGGGACGAAGGCCCCATCTTCCAGTCCGACCGTCGGGACCTCTACCGGACCGCCTGCGAGAAGCTCCTGGCCGACGGCGGCGCCTACCTGATCGACGACGACAAGAACGAGATGCCGGGTTCGACGCTCCAGCCCGGCCTCGGCGTCGCCGTCCGCGTGCCCGAGGGCACGGCCGCGATCCGGGACCTGATCCGGGGCGAGGTCACCTTCGACTACGCCGACATCGACGACTTCGTGATCTGGCGGGGGCGCAACGACACCCCGGGCTTCCTGTTGGCCAACGCCGTCGACGACCCGGACCTGGCGATCACCCACGTGGTCCGGGGCGAGGACCTGCTCAGCTCGACCCCTCGCGTGATGCTCATCCGTCGGCTGCTGGGCATGGACTACGACCCGCTCTACGCCCACCTCCCGCTCCTGGTGAACGAGCAGCGCCAGAAGCTGTCGAAGCGCAAGGACGACGTGTCCGTGGGCGACTATCCGGCGAAGGGCTACCTGCCCGAGGCGATGGCCAACTACCTGGCTCTGCTGGGTTGGGGGCCCCCCGACGGCGTCGAGGTCCGGCCCATGGTCGAGATCGTCGAGCGGTTCCGGCTCGAGGACGTCGTCAGCAGCCCGGCCTTCTTCGACCTGAAGAAGTTGGAGCACATCAACGGCGAGTGGATCCGGCGCCTGTCGACGGACGAGTTCCTGGCCGCGGCTGAGCCGTGGGTCACCGGCGACGATGTCCCTTGGCCGGCCGACCGCTTCGACGAGTCGGTGTGGCGGGCCGTCGCCCCGCTCGTGCAGGAGCGGCTCAAGCTGATGGCCGACCTCCCGGCTCAGGTCGACTGGCTCTTCCTGGCTGAGGCCCCCGAGGACCCGGAGTCCTGGGAGAAGGCGATGGCCGGCAAGGTGCCCGCCGCCGACCTGCTCGATGCCGTCATCGAGGCCTACGACGCCGCTGGTTGGGAGGCCGAGACCCTCAAGGAGACGCTCCGGGTGCTCGGCGAGGAGCGCTTCGGGCTCAAGCTGGGCAAGGCCCAGGCCCCCGTGCGGGTGGCGGTGACGGGTCGGACCGTCGGCCCCCCGCTGTTCGAGGGTCTCGTGCTCCTCGGTCGCGACGAGACGCTGCGGCGGCTGCGGGCGGCCCGAGCGAGGCTCTGACGTGGCCGGCGTCCGCCCTGGCTGGTTCCGCATCGCGTGGAGGATCGCGTTGGGCGTGGTGGTGGTCCTGGCCCTCTACGTGGGCGGGACGTTCTTCCAGGTCTGGCAGGCGTCCCGCCGAGACCAGGCCCAGGGCGCCGGGGCGATCGTCGTCATGGGCGCGGCGCAGTACAACGGCGAGCCCTCGCCGGTCTACGAGGCCCGCCTCGAGCACGCCCTGACGTTGTACCAGCAGAGCCTGTCCGACCTGATCGTCCTCACCGGGGGCAGCCAGGAGGGTGACGAGTTCACCGAGGCCCAAGCCGGCGCCCTCTGGCTGGAGGACCGGGGCGTGCCGGAGTCGGACCTCCGCCTCGAGGTCCAGGGCCGCAACTCCTGGGAGTCCCTGGCGGCCAGCGCCCGCATCCTGCGGGAGGACGGGGTGGAGGACGTGATCGTCGTCTCCGACCCCTTCCACTCGAAGCGGTTGGAGGAGATCGCCGACGAGGTCGGCCTCAACGCGTTCGTGTCGCCCACCGACTCCAGCCCGGTCAGCGGGGTCGCGGAGCTGCGGGCGATGGTGCGGGAGACGGCTGCGGTGTCGGTGGGTCGGCTCCTGGGCTACCGCCGCCTCATGAACCTGGACGACACCGTCAACAACACCGACGGCTGACCCCACCCGAGCCGGTACCCTCGAACGTCCCACCGATCGGGGGTGGTGTAATTGGCAACACAGCTGGTTCTGGTCCAGTCGTTGAGGGTTCGAGTCCTTCCCCCCGAGCTGCAGCGATAACCTCTCGGGGCTGTCGCAGCATGGCCCCATCGTCTAGCGGCCTAGGACACCACCCTCTCAAGGTGGAGGCACGGGTTCGAACCCCGTTGGGGCTGCCAGTTGTGGGTCAAGCGTTCGGGCTGGACTGGTCGGCGACTTCGTCGCCGAGGACACCACACCGTTCGCATGGGTGGAGGCACGGGTTCGAGCCCCGTTGGGGCTGCCACCAACGGTTCTGGCCTCTGATTCGCTTGCCAGAGCGAGCGAATCAGAGGCCAGAAGCGGTATTGGAGGGACGGTGGGCACCAGCGACGGGGAGTGGTCGGAGCGGGACGAGCTGATCCTGCGGGCGGCGGCGCGGGTGCGGCGGGGACTGCACCGGGATCCCTTCAGTGGGCTGCTCGTGTTCCGCGGGGACCGGTTTGCCGAGGCGATCGACGTCACGCTGACCGAGTTCGTCCCGGCGGGGGTTCCCCTGTCGGTGGTCGTCGCCGACCTGGATCACTTCAAGCGGATCAACGACACCCATGGCCACGCCCTGGGTGACGAGGTCCTGGCGGCGACCGGGGCCGCACTGCGGGACCTGGTCCGTCCGCTCGACATGGTGCTGGCGCGCGGCGGCGACTCGTATCTCCTCGTGCTGCTCGGTGCCGGTCTCGAGGTGGCACAGTCCCGAGCCGAGCAGGCCCGAGACCTGCTGACCCAGGTCACCGTGCGGGGCGCCCCGCTGGACCTCACCGCGTCGTTCGGCGTGGCCACCCACGACGGGACCGAGACGGCAGCGGCGCTCGTGGAGCGGGTCTTTGCCGCCCAGTACCGGGCCAAGGGTTTCGGCCGGAACCGGGTCGAGGTCGCGGACGACGCTTGACCGGGCGTTTGGCGCTCAGTCGGTGGCGGGGCCGGCGAGGCGGGGGATGACGATGGCGGCGGCGACCACGTGGGTCAGGGCCAGGGTCAGCTTGGTGGCGGTGCCGGTGTCGGCGAGCCCGTCGGGGACGATGGACAGGGCGGTCAGCACGACGGTGGTCATGATGAAGGTCGAGCGGGCCAGGCGGCGGGCCAGCACGATGCCGATGACGGTGCCGAGCAGGACCATCTGGGCGAAGCCGAGGATCGGGATGGCCTCACCCTCGATGTCCAGCGGGATGCCGAGGGCCCGGGCCGCGACGGCGACGACCGAGGTGACCACAGCGGCGATCACACCGGTGACCAAGCCGGACTTCCACGACGGCGTACGGACGGTGGCGACGGTGGGCTCGGGGACGGTGATGACGGTCATGGCTGCTCCTCGGTGCGGGGACTGGCGTTGTTGCCGGCCCTTCACCGAGTCCTACGAACGGGCATCGCCGGATTCGACCGCGCCGACGAAGAAGGTCAGACCCCCGTCAGCGCGGTCACCGGTCGGATCTCCTCGGCGGTCTCGACGATGTCGGCCAGGGCCGACCGGACCATCGACTCGAGCTCGCTGAGGGAAACGGGGTTCGTGGAGGACGCCGCGCGCCGGGCGAGGTCCACGAAGTCCATCATCGACAGGTACGGAGCGATCGGCGACACCGTCAACGTCGCCAGGGCTGTCCGCGCCGACGGATGCCCCAGACGATGGAGCAGGGCGGCGGCGTAGAACACCGGGATCAGGTCGACGAACGTCCGTCGCGACGAGGTCATGTCCAACTGCTCCAACAGGCCCTGTGCCGCGACGCGGGGGTCGAGGCGGGTCAGCAGACGCGATGCGCTGCCGGGAAGGGTCAGACGGGTCAGGCCCGCCACATGGGGGATGTCGCCCAAGGCGAGGCGCACCAGCAGCAACGACCGTTCCGGCTCGCGGCCGGCCAGCCCCCAGGCCGCACCGAGCCGGCACGTCACCCGATGGATCGCCACGTCCGAGCGATCAGCCACCTCCAAGGCCCGGTCGATCAGGCCATGCCGGTCGTCGGTCGCATCGGTGAGGCTGAAGTGGTCGAGCACGGCGATCCCCACGAACATGTCGCGGGTGCCCTGGCGAAGCCGCGGGTCGAGCGATGCCGCCACGCACACCTCCACGGACGTCGTGAAGTCGCCCCTCCACGCCAGCGCCAGCCACTGCATCAGACCCCCCAGGCCGGTGGGTTCGATGTGCTCGATCCGCTGCATCTCGGCCGCCCACGACTGCACCTGCGCCGGATCGGTCGCGCCCGCCGCCGACACCAGGAGCGCACTGAGCACGGCTCGACGCTGACGGATGTCGTCGCCGCACAGTTCGAGCAACGGTCGGACGAAGTCCGCGAGGTCGTGGCGGCCGAGGAGGAAGAACGCGACCGGGGGGCCGCACAGCCGTGCCGCGAGGTCGCCCGAGTGCAGCTGCGCCGCCAACAGCACCGCATCGCGCCAACTGTCCGCTTCGCGCTCGAGGCGGAACGCGTTGGCTTCGACGGCGGCGTTGCACGGATCGTCGAAGGGCAGATCGGTGATCGTGGACACCCACTCGGCGTGGGCCGTCAGTGCTCCGAGGCGTTCGCCGCGCTCGTCGAGTTGCTCGAGGGCGAAGGCGCGCACGGTCTCCAGCATCCGGTAGCGCAGGCCGTGACGGTGCGACTCAGGCGACACCATGCTCTTGTGCACCAACGAGGCGACGTGCTCGGTGGCCGCGTGCTCGTCGATCCCCACCCCCTGGGCGATGTGGTGGCCAGCGTCGAGCTCGAAGCCGTTGGAGAACACGGCCAACCACAGGAACACCTGCTGTTCGTCGGCATCGAGAAGGCGGTACGACCAGTCGATGGTGGCCCGCATGGTGCTGTGCCGGTCGACGGCCCGACGCCGACCGCCGCCCAACAGGGCGAACCGGTCGTCGAGGGCGTCGACGATCGCCGGCACCCCCAGCGTCGCGGCCCGGGCGGCGGCCAGCTCGATGGCCAGCGGAATGCCGTCGAGCCGCCGACAGATGTGCTCGATCATCGAGCGGGTCATCGACTCGACATCGGCGCCCGCCGCCACCGCCCGCTGCTGGAACAGCTCGACGCCGGTCGTGGCCGGATCGAGCGACCGCACCGCCACGACCTGTTCGCCGTCGATGCCGAGGGCCTCGCGACTCGTCGCGATCACCGAGAGGTTGGGACAAGCGTCCGTCAGCGTGTCGATCACGGCCGCGGCGCTGTCGACGACGTGCTCACAGTTGTCGACGACCAGGAGCACGTCCTCGCCGGACAGCACCGCCGTGGCCGCCGCCAGCGGATCGGTCGCGGCTCCGAGCCCCAGGGTGAGCGCGATCGCATCGGCGACGTCTTCGGGGTCAGCGACGCTGGCGAGCTCGACGAACCACACGGCGGCGTGCTCCGACAGCAGATCGGCCGCGGCCTGTATGGCGAGCCGGGTCTTGCCGACCCCACCCACGCCGGTGAGGGTGACGATCCGGTGTGGCCGGGTCAGGGCGATGACGCGGGCCACATCGTCGTCGCGCCCTACGAGCGTCGAGCGCGGGGTCGGCAGGTTGTTGGCGTAGGTGTCGAGGCCACGCACGGGGGGGAAGTGCCGGGGGAGGTCCGGATGGACCACCTGCCACACCCGTTCGGGTTCCGTGAGGTCGCGCAGCCGCTGGGTGCCGAGGTCGGCGAACCCCACCGGGCTGGGCCCCGAGCGCACGAGCGCAGCCGTCACGTCCGACACGAGGACCTGGCCGCCATGGCCCACCGCCATGACGCGCGCGGCGCGATTGACGGGGCGACCTCGGAAGTCGTCGCCGAAGCGCTCCACCTCACCGGTGTGCACGCCCATCCGCACCTTGAGGCCGATCGGCGACATGTCACGCTGGGCCGAGATCGCGGCCTGCACGGCGGCGTCGGCTGACGCGAACGCCGCCGCGATGCCGTCACCCATCGTCGCGAAGACCTCACCCCCGCCGTGCTCGACCGCCGTGCGCAACACGTCGAAGTGGCGCTCCACCTGATCGTTCATCTCGGGCGACTCCTCCCACTGCCGAGTCGATCCCTCGATGTCGGTCAACAGGAAGGTCCGCGTCATGCTCGGTGCACCCTCGCCGACACGAGAACTATCCATAGTAGAACACTAGAGTCACACTACAAATAAAAGCAAACCCGAGAGGTGGCGTCATGGGACCAGCGGCGAAAGACGGTCGTCGTCAGCGATCAGTCCGCACCCGCGCCCGTGTCGTCGACGCCGGCGAGCGGTTGTTCCTCGACCGGGGCTACCTGGAGACCACGATCGAGGCCGTGGCCGACGTCGCCGGCGTCGCCCCGCAGACCGTGTACTACGTCTTCGGGACGAAGCGGAACCTGCTGGCCGCCGTGCTCGACGCGAGCATCGCCGGCGACGTCGAGCCCGTCGCCGTTCTCGAGCGCCCGTGGTTCGACGAGTTCGGGACTGCCGACGATCCGACCTCCGCCGTGGAGCGCCTGGTCGAGGCGTCCGTGGCGATCCTGGCCCGGGCATCTCCCATCTACGAGGTGATCCGGCAGGCGGCCGCCGATCCCGACGTCGGCGTCCTGCTGCAGGAGAACCGACGCCGGCGCCGCGACGACCAGCGCCGGCTGATCGAGGTCCTCGGACGGTCGGGCCACCTGCGGCCCGGGCTCGACGTCGACACCGCGGCCGACGTGTTCTACGGGCTCCTCAACGAAGAGGTCTTCCTGCTGCTCACCGGGGACTGCGGATGGGAGGTCGACCGGTTCCGGGGATGGGCGACCTCACTCATGCGGCACCAGCTGGTGGCCCCGGAAGGCAGCGTCACCTGACGGCCAAGTCGACAGCTCGGGCGAAAAACAGCCCTGGCGCCCGATCCGGTGGGCGGGACAACCGGATCAGGCGCCAGGACAGGTTTCGGGCGGGACTACCCGAGGACTTTGGTGAGCTCGACCGTGGTGTGGTCGGCGAACGTGCGGACGGCGAAGGTGTCAGCCACCTGATAGGCGAGGCCGAGCTCGGGGGTGAGGTCGTCGACCACCTCCAGCCCGGTGACCCACGGCACCATGCGCAGCTCGCGGCGCAGGCGGCGGTCCGAGGTGACATCCATGTGGATGACGCCGTCGTGGAGCGAGGCGTGGACCGCGATCCGGGTGACGGTCGGCATGAGGATGGTCTCGAAGCAGATCTCGTCACTGGCGACCAGCAGGTCGTCGACGACCCAGCCTCGTACCCCCACCTGACCGAGCCAACGGCGGAGCTCGGCGTGGATGATGGCGGGGGCGGATGGGTCGGCGGCGACCTCCAGGTCCAGCGACCTGTCGGTGTCATTCATGGGGGGGACCACCAGGCGTAGCTTCCGGGGTGTCCGTTCTGTAGCGGTACCCACTATGCGTCACAAGTAGTGGTTGGTCAACCACTAATTGTGGTGACCGTCGTCACCGGGTGGCGGAGGGGGGCCGCGACTAGCGTCGGGCCGATGCGGCGGATCGTGGTGATGCTGGGAGTCCTGGTGGCCCTCGTGACCACCTTCGCCCCGGTGGCCGGCGCCCAGGACGAGCCCGTGCTGCAGCTGGAAGCCATACCCGGCGACGGTGTCGTGACGTTGACGTGGACGACGCCGGCCGGCCCCGCGGTGAGCGCCTACCGCATCTACCGGGACGCTCGTCGGGTGGCGGTCGTGACCGACCTGTCGGCCGCCGTCTTCACCGACACCGGCCTCGCCGACGGCGACCGGCACCGCTACCAGGTCCGGGCCCTCACCCCGTCCGGGGAGGGGGCCCGCAGCGCCGTCACCGCCGTGACCGTCGGGCCGCGGCCGGAGGACCCGGCTCCTCGACGCCCGACCGGTGCCGAAGGGGGCACCGAGCGTCGGACCTACACGTATTCGCTGGCCACGCGGGGCTCGGTCACCGCGGACACCCAGTTCTTCGCCATCCACGTGGCCCAGACCCTGAACGACCCTCGGGGCTGGTCCCTGGGCGGCTCCATCGAGTTCCGCCAGGTCAGCAGCGGCGGCGACTTCACCGTCTACCTGGCCGAAGCCTCGACCGTCCCGTCCTTCGGCTCGCCCTGCAGCAGCATGTGGTCCTGTCGGGTGGGGCGGGCGGTGATCATCAACCAGACCCGTTGGCAGTCGGCCAGCGCCTCGTGGAACGCCGCCGGCGCGTCGCTCGACAGCTACCGGCACTACGTCGTCAACCACGAGACGGGCCACTGGCTCGGCTTCGGCCACGCCGGCTGCCCCGGCCCCGGCCAGGCCGCCCCCGTCATGCAGCAGCAGTCCAAGGGGCTGGACGGCTGCCGCCACAACACCTGGCCGGTGCCGGGTGAGCGCTCCGCCGCCGGCAGCCGTCACGGCGTCGGCGTGCGCAGCCAGGGCGACGCCATCCAGCACTCCGGTTACGGGCGTCGAGGTGACAAGGTCCTGGCGTGTGACTGGGACGGCGACGGTGACGAATCGCCCGGCCTGGTGCGGGGCAACGAGTGGCGCCTGCGCAACCGCCTGAGCTCGGGCGGCCCCCAGCTGACCTTCACCTACGGCGACATCGGCGACCACGTCGTGTGTGGCGACTGGGACGGCAACGGCACCGAGACGGTCGGCGTGGTCCGGGGAACCCAATGGTTGCTGCGCAACAGCAACCGCGCGGGGTTCCCGGTCATCAGCTTCCGCTTCGGCACCGCCGGGGACCGGCCGGTCGTGGGGGACTGGAACGGGGACGGCATCGACACCGCGGGGATGGTGGACGGCAACCACTGGGCGATCCGCAACCGCAACACGACGGGCACGCCCGCCAACGAGTTCACCTTCGGGCGGCCCGACGACCGGCCGGTCGTCGGCGACTGGGACGGCAACGGCCGCTCCGATCCCGGCATGGTCCGCGGCCGGCCCTGGCTCCTGCGCCGGTCGCTCACCAGTGGCCCCCCCGACGAACGCATCGTCTTCGGCAACGTGGGTGTGACCCCGGTCGTCGGCCGCTGGATCGGCCTGGCCAACGACCTCCCCGGCCGCACCATCAACGGCCGCTGGCACTACCGCCGCTTCGCCCCCGAACCCTGAACCCGGTCCTGGTGGCTCAGGCGCGTGCCCGAACCCCACATTCAGCCACCGAACGGATGGCGCCGGTCAGGTGCGGGCGTCGGCGATCTCGGCCATCAGGGTGAAGAGGGCCAGCACGCCGGGGGACTCGTACGTCGGGTCGATCTCGCGGTAGACGGCGTCGACGTTGAGGGCGACGCGCTCGGCCTCGCCCAAGGCACCGAAGTCGCCCAGGTCGATGTCCCACGCCGCTTCCGTGGCCGACATCCCGGCCTCGTGGCGGGCGGTGGCCTCGGCCCGGATGAAGCGCAGGTAGCCCGCCGTCGTCCGCACCCCGTCGGCGTCGGTCAGGGGCCCGTGG
>DATDAH010000175.1:0-7987 GCA_036525535.1 Acidimicrobiales bacterium | reverse complement strand
GCTTGCTCATGGTCTTCTCGAGCTCGATGGCCAGGATCGCCTCCCGGGCCTTGCGGTTCAGGTCCTGGCGGGGCGAGAGCAGCGAGAGCTTGACCAGCTGCTGGGTGATGGTGGAGCCGCCCTGGGCGATGCCCCCGGCGCTGACGTTCTCGAAGAGGGCCCGGGCGGTGGCCCGGAGGTTGAACCCGTTGTGTTGGAAGAAGTCCTCGTCCTCGACGGCGAGGATCGTGCGCCGCACGGTCCGCGGGATGCGGCGCAGCCGCACCTCCTGACGGTTCTCCGCGGCGTGGAAGGTGGCCAGCACCGACCCGTTGTCGGCATAGGCAACGGAGCGCTCGGCCAGCGGTCGGAGGTTCACCTCGGGAGGCACAACGGAGCCCGCGGTGAAGAACTCACCCACCTGGGGCGCGACGGCCACCGTGGCCAGAGCCAGTCCGCCGGCACCGAGCGCGAGCACCACGAGGAGCCGGAGTGCGATCCGCAAGACTCGGAATGTACCGGAGGCCTCCCGCCGATCCGTGGCGGGACGGGGGTGCCCGACACGGGGCAACTACGCTTCCGGCACCGAAGCCAGGGGGTGGGTCCGGTGGTTCGAGGGCAACGGGGAGGCCGATGACCGCCGCGACGCCCACCCCGCCGTCGGCGACGGCCTCACGGCTGGTGGCCCTCGTGCTGATCGGCGCCGCGCTGTCCGTGGCTCTCGGGGCCTACGCCTCAGCCCACGACCCGACGCTGGACAAGCCGTACCAGCTGTGGTTCACCGACACCATCAACCTCAAGGTCTGGTTCGCCACCGCCGCCCTGCTGCTGATCGCCGTCCAACTCGTGACCGCACTCCGGATGTACGGCAAGCTGTCGATCCCCAAGGACCTCCCGCCCTGGTTCGGGGACCTGCACCGGCTCTCGGGGACATTGGCCTTCGCGATCTCGCTGCCGGTCGCCTACCACTGCCTCTGGTCCCTCGGGTTCCAGACCGATGACACCCGCAGCCTCGTGCACTCACTCCTCGGCTGCCTGTTCTACGGCGCCTTCGCCACGAAGGTCCTCGTCGTCCGAGCCAACGGCGTGCCCGGCTGGGCCCTGCCGGTCGTCGGGGGCGTCGTGCTCACGACGATGGTCGCGCTCTGGCTGACCAGCGCCCTCTGGTTCTTCACGACCGTCGATTTCCCGGGGCTCTGAGGTGACCTTCAAGCGCCTCGTCGACGTCGTCCAGTACCTGGTCCTGGCCATGGCGGTGGTGTTCGTGATCGCCCTGTTCACCAACGACGGATCGGCCCCGTCACCGTCGACCGCGGCGACGGATGGCGCCGTAGCGGGCGACGCGGTGTTCGCGTCCAACTGCGCCGCCTGCCATGGCGTAGACGGCACGGGCGGCGTCGGGCCGGCGCTGGCCGACGGGGCCGTGGTGGAGGCGTTCCCGGACGCCGCCGATCAGGTCGTGGTGATCACCGAAGGACGCAACGGGATGCCCGCCTTCGGCGAACGGCTCACGGCCGAGGAGATCCAAGCGGTCACCGACTACACCCGCGACGACCTCTGAGCCGAGCCCCTCGGCGTTCAGCGACCGGTTGGCGCGGGATCCTCGGCCGGTTCGGCCGTCGGCGCCTCGTCGGCGAGGTCGAGGACGTTCTCGTCCGCGTCACCCGCCTCGTCGGTGAGATCGAGGACGTTCTCGTCCGCGTCGTCCGCGTCGTCACCGTCCAATCGGTCCGTGACCGGTACGACGACCTCGGCCTCGGCCTGGGCCTCGGCTTCGGCGGCCTCCATGTCGAACACCTTGGCGGTCGGACGGTCTTCGCTCGGGGTCGACTCCGCCACGGACGCCGAGACCTCCTCGGCCTCGCTCGCCGCTTCGGCATCAGGCGGCGGGTACCGGTCGGCCTTCGGTCGCGGCGGGATTCGGGCCCCAGGGTCGTCGTCGGCCAGGATCCGCAGGTCCTCGAGACGCTCGAGGGCGAACTCGGCTTCGAGCTCCTGCAGGGATCGGGTCTCGTCGTCACCCACCCGGGCGGTCAAGCGCTCGGCCAGCGCTTTGGCCTCGGGTAGGGATTTGTCCAGCTCGCCCGTGGCCTGGTCGATCGTGGCCTTGGCCACCTCATAGGCCGTCAGCAGGCGCTCGCGACCGACCCGGAGCTGTTCGAGGTTGAGCTGGGCCAGTTGCCGGGTGCGAGCCAGCTGGCGCAGGACTTCGGCCCGCTTGATCTCCGCCTCGGCGATCAGCTCTCGACCCCGCTCCCGCCCGAGGGCCACCCGCTCCTCGTAGGCCGCCTCGGCCTGGGTGGCGATGCGCTCGGCCCTGGCCTCAGCTTCGGCCAACTTCACGTCGACCGCGTCAGCCGCTTGGGCCAGTCGGGCGTCGGCCTCCTCCTCCGCCTCGTGGCGCAGCCGGGCGGCATCATCCTCCGCAGTCGCCCGATTGGACTCGACCTGGGTGCGGGTGGTGGTGAGCAGAGCCTCGACCTTGGCGCGCGCCCGCGCCGCGTTCTCGGTTGCCTCCTGGGTGAGCGCCTCGGCCCGAGTCGTCGCCTCCTGCTCGACGCCGTGGGCGTCGACCCGAGCCGCCCGCAGCACCTCCTCGGCCTGGGTGCGAAGCCGGTCGGCATCGGCCTCCGCGGCCAGGCGCTGCTCGCGGACCTTGCGCTCGGTTTCCTTCTCCAGAGCCTCGAGCCGGGCCCGCGTCTCCCGCATGACCCGCTCGGCCTCAGAGCGCACCCGCAGCGCTTCCTCCTTGGCCCGGTTCACGGTGGCGGTGGCCCGGTCGTGGCTCTTCTTCTCGAGCTCGGCGGCACTCTCGCGGGCCGCCTCCAGGACGCGGGCGGTCTTCTCGCCCAAGCGGAGCATCAACTCGTTGTCGTCCATGTCGGCGACATCGGGGGGCGGCTCCTGGTTGCGGAGGGTCTCGACCTCCTCCGTCAGTTCGACCAGGCGGCGCTGGGCCGCGGCGAGGGCCGCCGAGGCCTGTTGCAGCACCGAGTCGACCTGCTCAGCGCTGTAGCCGCGGCGGACCACGGCGAAGTCGACCCTGGCCAGGGCCTCGGGATCGAGGAGTTCGGGTGACTGGGACATGGTCCGCCTTTCCTGCCCGTAGGGAGAGCCGGCCCGCCGCCGGCGCTGGGCCTACTGGGCCGAGTCGTCGCCTGCGAGCTTGTCTATGGCGTCCTTGGCTGCATCGGCGCCCTGATCGATCTTGTCGTCGAAATCGGTCTTCTCCGAGGCCACGTCGGCTGCCTTGTCTATGGCGTCCTTGGCCTCGTCACCGTGGTCGGCAGCCAGGTCTTCGGCCTTCTCCTTGATGTCTCGTGCGGTCTTCGTGAACCGATCCAGCAGACCCATGACGGGCGCCCCCTCGGGTGAGTGGTTGAACGCCGAGAGTAGCCCTTGTCACCACCCGGCCGTGGACAGGGGTCTGGCTAGCGTGCCAGCCCATGCCCTCCGACCCCGCGCTCACGCCGATCGCCGCCCGGCTGGCGGTCGCGGCGAGTGGCGCGCGCGTGCTGACCGTCGCCGGCGCGGTCGCCGTCGGGAAGTCCACCATCGCCGCGGCCCTTGCCGACGAGCTGCGCGTCTTCGGCCGCCGGGTCGCGATCGTGTCGACCGACGGCTTCCTCCACCCCAATGCCGTCCTCGAGGCGCAGGGCCTGCTGCACCGCAAGGGGTTCCCCGAGACCTACGACCTCGACCACCTCGACCGCTTCGTCGCCGCGGCCCGGACCGGCCAGTCGCCTCTCGACGTGCCCGTCTACTCCCACGAGCGCTATGACGTCGTCGACGACCCTTTGCGCATCGACGGGCCGGATGTCCTGGTGATCGAGGGCGTCGTGGCGCTGCAGCGCGACGTCGGCGACATCGCCGTCTACATCGACGCCGATCCCGAGGTCATCGAGGACTGGTACGTGGCCCGGTTCCAGGACCTGGTGGCCGCGGCGGCCGACGATCCGTCGTCCTTCTACCGAGGTTGGGCCGACCTCGACCGCGCCGCCGTGGCCGACCTGGCCCGGGCCGTCTGGGCCACGGTCAACCTCCCGAACCTGGTCGAGCACATCGACCCGACCCGGGCTCGGGCCGACGTGATCATCCACAAGGGACCTGACCACCGCATCCTCTCGGTCGAATGGACGGACCCGTAGCCTCGGTGGAGTGAACGGCTCTGGTCCCCAGCTCATCCTCGTCCTGGTGTTGGTGGCGATCAACGCCTTGCTGACGGGCACCGAGCTGGCCCTGGTCTCGCTCCGGGAGAGCCAAGTCAAGCGGCTGGAGGAGTCGGGGGGCCGGCGGGGGCGGACGCTGGCTCACCTCACTCGGGACCCCAACCAGTTCCTGGCCACCATCCAGATCGGGATCACCCTGGCCGGGTTCCTGGCGTCGGCCACGGCGGCCGTGTCACTGGCCGAGCTGCTGGAGGGGCCACTCAGCTTCCTCGGCGCCGCCGCCCGACCGGTGTCCATCGTGGTCGTGACCCTGATCCTGGCCTACTTCACGCTGGTCTTCGGTGAGCTGGCCCCGAAGCGCCTGGCCATGCAGAACACCGAGCGCTGGGGGTTGCTCGCCGCCCGCCCGCTGGCCGTGATGTCCACCATCACCCGGCCCATCGTCTGGGTGCTGTCCCGCTCGACCGACCTGGTGGTCCGCCTGGTGGGGGGCAACCCCGATGCCGGCGCCGTGGAGATGAGCGCCGAGGAGGTCCGCGGCATCATCGCCGAGCACGCCACCTTCTCCCCCGACCAGCGGGAGATCATCGAAGGGGCCCTCGAGGCAGCCGAGCGCACCCTGCGCCAGGTGCTGCGCCCCCGGGCCGACGTGGTCGCGGTGGACGGGGCCATGACCTGCCAGGAGGCGGCCCTGCTCCTGGCCGAGGCCGGTCACTCCCGGGCCCCCGTGACGGCGGCCGGCCAGGACCTCGACGGGGTGATCGGCACCGTGCACGTACGGCACCTGGTCGCTCGTCCCGACGAGCCCGTGTCGGCCCACACCCGCCCGGCGTTGTTCCTGCCGGAGTCGGTCCAGGTCCTCGACGCCCTCCGTCGGATGCAGGCCGACCGCCAGCAGCTCTGCCTCGTCGTCAATGAGCACGGGGGCACCGAGGGCCTCGTGAGCCTCGAGGACCTCGTGGAGGAGCTGGTCGGCGAGATCTACGACGAGTCCGACCGGGACATCCTCACCGTGCGCCGGCTCCCGGGCGGGTCCTTCGTCCTCCCCGGGCGGTACCCGGTGCACGACCTCGAGGACGTCGGCGTGACGATCCCCGAGGGCGAGTACACGACGGTGGCCGGCGCCGTCCTCGACGAACTGGGCCACATCCCCGAGGGCCCGGGTGAGCGGGTCGCCCTCGGCGACTGGTCGGCCGAGGTCCTCACGGTCGAGGGCCACGCCATCACCGCCGTGCGGCTCAGCCCGCGCCGGGCGGCGGCCAGCTGACCTTCACCCGGGCGGACCCGCCCCCACGTCGACGAGATGGTGAATGGGATCGTGGATGAAGTATCGGCCGAACGTGTCGACCGTGAACGCCACGCCGTCGCTGCGCACGCCGGTCCGTTCCCACTGGTCCCCGGTCACCGCTTCGAAGGCGTCGGCGAGGCGGTTGCCGGCCATGACGATCTCGGTGGCCACCACCGCGGCGTCCTGGTCGTTGTAAGCATCGTCGACCGCCGACGCGTCCTGGTCCCAGTTCGGGAAGGGGGGACCGTCCTCGGTCAGCATGAGCGCCAGGCGCTCGTCGTAGATCCGGAACACATCGCGGACGTGGCAGGCGTACTCGAGCGGCGACCATCGATCCTCGCTCGGGCGCTCGGTCACGTCATCGGCGCCGAGCACCGCGGTCCAGGCCAATGCGTTGGCCCGGATCATGCGTCCGAGGTCAGCCACGTCGACCTCCGCGCCGGAGAAGCCGCATTCCGGGCAGCGGCGCTCCAGCACCCAGGTCCAGTCCTTGAGGTCCGGCTCGATCGGCATCGCCCCGACGTTAGGACGACCGCTCGGCCGGGTGGGGCCGGTGAGCCGTCACGGCGGTGCCGCGGCGGCCCACCGGCACACCGGTCACCGTGTCCGTCGGGCGACCCGCAGGGCGTCGACGAGACGATGGCCGTCTCCGCGTCGACGGGCGGGGCGAGACAGGCGATCTCGAGCCGCTTCGCTGCGAAGACGCCCCTGCCGGTCGCTGACCAGCTGGCGAGCCAGCTGGCTGTCCAGGTACTGCATGGCGTCCTCCTCTCTCTTCCTTGTTGGCTTCGGAGACCATTGTGGAGGACGGCCTGCCGCCCGGCCAGTGACTTGAATGACACGGTACGCAAGAAAAGAGACGTTGTCTCGAACGGCGATGTGCGCAATAATCCGGCCATGGCCGCGCGCAACCGTCACCACGTCGTCACCGTCGTCGCCGAAGGCATGAGCGCCCTCGAGCCCGCCGTGGCCCACGACTTCTTCGGCGACGACCGCAGCGAGTACCTGGGCGTCGACTGGTACCGGTACTCGGTCACCGGCGTGGACCGCCTGCCCCATCGCCGGTCCTACCCCTTCGCCGTGCCCCCGGTCGATCTCGGCCTTCTCCGGCGGGCCGACACCATCGTGATCCCCGGCTGGAGCTCGAAGGACCGGACCCCCCGGCCGGAGTTCTACGACGCCCTGCGCCATGCCCACTCCCGGGGCGCCCGACTGGTCTCCTTCTGCACCGGCGCCTTCGCGTTGGCGGAAGCCGGGCTCCTCGACGGGCGGGCCGCCACCACGCACTGGGAGTTCACCGACCTCTTCGCCGAGCGCTACCCCGCCGTCTGCGTGGATCCATCCGTGCTCTACGTCGACGACGGGAACGTCCTCACGTCCGCCGGGGCCGCCGCCGCCATCGACCTGGCCCTGCACGTCATCCGCACCGACTTCGGCGCCGACGTAGCCAACCGGGTGGCCCGCGAGATGGTCGTCTCCCCCCACCGAGCGGGCGGTCAGGCCCAGTTCATCGAGACCGCGATCACGGCCGACCCGGTGGGCACCGACCATCTCAGCGCCACGATGGCGTGGGCGTCCGAGCGGCTCGGGGAGGCGCTGAGCGTCGCTGACCTGGCCGCGCACGCGGCCCTCAGCCCCCGCCAGTTCACCCGTCAGTTCCGGGCTCGCACGGGCACCAGCCCCCACCAGTGGCTGCTCACCCAGCGCACGGCCCTCGCCCAGCGCCTGCTGGAGACCACCGAGCAGTCGGTCGAGCGCATCGCCACCAGCGCCGGCTTCGGCACGGCAGCCGCCATGCGCCTGCACTTCCAACGGGCGCTGCACACCTCGCCCGCGGCGTACCGTCGCTGCTTCCAGGGCGACTGCGGGGACCCCGAGGGCCCGACCGGTGAGTTCGTGAGCGTCGCCGGCGCCTAGAGGGGACCACCGGCGATCAGTGGCAGCGGTCGGTCCCGGAGTCGCGGACCCGGCCGTCCTCGCCCACGAAGGACCACCAGATGGCCTGGTCGGTGAGGCTCATGCGCAGGAGGCCGAAGACGCCGGACAGGCGCACCTGGGAGTTGGCCTCGGCCGGGTTCTCGAAGCCGTCGTCCTCCCCCACCGAGCGACCGCCCGTGCCCACGACGAACTGGCGGATGCCGCCCGCCGCCGCCACGCCCCCCGGGAGTTGGCGACCGAAGCGCTCGTAGTTGTGGGAGTGGCCGCTCAGGATCACCTCGGCCCGGTGGCGCTGGAGAAGCCGGACGAAAGCGTCGACCGACGGGTTGTTGCCCGGCGCCTTGCCCGAGGACCAGCGCGGGTGGTGCCAGTAGGCGAGCACGCACGGTCGGTCGTTGGCCTGGAGGTCGGCCCGGAGCCACTGGAGCTGGGGCGACCCGGAGAGACAGGAGACCTCGGAGCAGTTGGAGTTGAGGGCGACGAGGTGCCACGAGGTCCCGACGTCGAAGCTGTACCAGCCCTCCTCCTCGGCGCCGGCCGCGGCCCCGAAGTAGTCCCAGTACCCGGCGGCGTCGGCCGTCTGGTACTTGTGGTTCCCGACGACGGGGTGGGT